>JAPLOH010000110.1:0-77569 GCA_026400845.1 Alphaproteobacteria bacterium | reverse complement strand
CCTACTGCATCCTGCTGCTCGCCACCGGCAATGTCGGCGGCTTCGGCAACGGCGCCAACATCTTCCGCGGCCACTGCAACGTGCAGGGCGCGACCGATCTCGGCCTCGATGTCACCTCCCTGCCGCTTTATTACGGCCTCGTCGAAGGCGCCTGGCGCCATTGGTCGCGCGTGTGGGAGGTGCCGTACGACTACCTGCTGAGCCGCTTCGTCGACAAGAAGATGATGGAGGCCCCCGGCATTCCCTCCACCCGCTGGTTCGACGCCGTGCTGCTGCCGAAGGAACAGGTCGACCAGCAGGACAATACGCGGGCCATGATGGTGTTCGGCCATGGCGGCAACACAGTCACCCGCATGCCCGAAATGGTGAAGGGCCTGGAGAAGCTCGACCTCCTGGTCGTCGCCGATCCGCACCCGACCACCTTCGCCGCCATCTCCGGGCGCAAGAACGGCACCTATCTGCTGCCGATCTGCACCCAGTTCGAGACGTCCGGAAGCCGTACCGCGTCCAACCGCTCGCTGCAGTGGAGCGAGCAGGTGGTGAAGCCGATCTGGGAAAGCCGTGACGACTACGAGGTGATCTACCGCCTCGCCGAAAAGCTCGGCTTCGCCGGCGAGATGTTCAAGAACATCAAGGTCGAGGCCAAGCGCCCGGTGCCAGAGGACATCCTGCGCGAAATCAACCGCGGCGGCTGGTCGACCGGCTATTGCGGCCAGTCGCCCGAGCGGCTGAAGGCGCACATGGCCAATCAGGACCGCTTCGACATCGTCACCCTGCGCGCCGCCGACGGCCCGGTCGCCGGCGATTATTACGGCCTGCCCTGGCCGTGCTGGGGCACGCCGGAGATGAAGCATCCCGGCACCCACACACTCTACAACACCAACCTTCACGTGAAAGACGGCGGCGGCACCTTCCGTGCCCGCTTCGGCGTCGAGCGCAACGGGGCGACGCTGCTGGCGGAGGGCTCCTACTCGCTGGGCTCTGAGCTCAAGGACGGCTACCCGGAGTTCACCTTCGGCGTGCTGAAGAAGCTCGGCTGGGACGCCGACCTCACCGCGGCCGAGCGCGCCACCATCATGCGCGTTGGCGGCGCCGCACCGGATGGGGTTTCCTGGGCGACCGATCTTTCGGGCGGCATCCAGCGCGTCGCCATCCTCCACGGCTGCACGCCCTACGGCAACGCCAAGGCGCGCGCCAACGCCTGGAACCTGCCCGATCCGATCCCTGTCCATCGCGAGCCGATCTACACCGCGCGGCCGGACCTGGTGGCGAAATACCCGACTTTGCCCGACTACCGCGCCTTCCGCCTCGCCAATATCGGCGGCTCGGTGCAGAAAAGGGCGGTCGATGACGGCGCGGCCAAGAAGTTCCCGATCATCCTGACCTCCGGTCGCCTGGTGGAATACGAGGGTGGCGGCGAGGAAACCCGCTCCAACCCCTGGCTCGCCGAACTCCAGCAGGAGATGTTCGTCGAAATCAACACCGGGGACGCAGCCCAGCGCGGCATCGCCGACGGCGGCTGGGTGTGGGTGACCGGCGCGGAATCGGGCAGCAAAGCCAAGGTCAAGGCCATGGTGACCGAGCGCGTCGGCCCCGGCGTCGCCTTCATGCCGTTCCACTTCTCCGGCTGGTTCCAGGGCGTCGACCAGCGCGCCAACTACCCCAAGGGGACCGACCCCTACGTGCTCGGCGAAAGCGTCAACACCCTCACCACCTATGGCTATGACCCGGTGACCTACATGCAGGAAACCAAAGTCACCCTCTGCCAGATTGCGAAGGCATAGACCGATGGCCCGTGTGAAATTCCTCTGCGACGCCGACCGCTGCATCGAGTGCAACGCCTGCGTCACCGCCTGCAAGAACGCCAACGAGGTGCCGTGGGGCATCAACCGCCGCCGCGTCGTCACCATCAACGACGGCAAACCCGGCGAGCGCAGCGTCTCGATGGCCTGCATGCACTGCACCGACGCGCCCTGCGCCGCCGTATGCCCGGTCGACTGCTTCTTCACCACCGCCGACGGCGTGGTGCTGCACAGCAAGGACCTCTGCATCGGCTGCGGTTACTGCTTCTACGCCTGCCCGTTCGGCGCCCCGCAATATCCCCGCACCGGCAATTTCGGCGGCCGCGGCAAAATGGACAAATGCACCTACTGCTCCGGCGGGCCCGACCACCCGGACGGTTCGGCGGCGGAATTCGCCCGCTACGGCGCCAACCGCATGGCCGAGGGCAAGCTGCCCCTGTGCGCCGAGATGTGCTCGACCAAGTCCCTCCTGGCCGGCGACGGCGAGGTGATCGCCCAGATCTACCGCGAGCGCGTGCTCAAGCGCGGCTACGGCAGCGGCGCCTGGGGCTGGACGACCGCCTACAAGGAGACGGTCAATGTTTGACCTCGCCCGCCCTCTTGTTCTGATCGCCGCCCTCGCGTTGGCCGCCACACCGGCGCTGGCCCAGCCCGCGCCCAGCACCCCAGTCAGTGGGTTCAACCCGACCACATCGGCGGTCTCCGAAGGCAAGCTGCTCGGCGCGATGAAGGAGGTCACCGGCACCATCTCGATCCCCGACGCCAAGGCCGCCGTGCTGATCCAGCCCGAAGGCAAGTCGTGGCGCGACTTTCAGCGCGGCACCGTGCCGTTGCTGTCCGCCGTCACCGTGCTCGGCATGATCGGCGTGCTCGCGGTGTTCTATCTGGTGCGCGGGCGCATTCGCATCGAGGGTGGGCCGAGCGGGCGCACCCTGCGCCGCTTCAACCCCTTCGAACGCTTCGTCCATTGGCTGACCGCCGGCAGTTTCGTCGTCCTCGCACTCACCGGGCTAAACCTCTCGGTCGGCCGCTACGTTCTTCTGCCGGTCATCGGCGGGGGCGCGTTCTCCGAACTCGTCGAACTCGGCAAGTTCGCCCATAACTACCTGGCCTTCCCGTTCTGCCTCGGCCTCGTGCTGATGCTGCTGACCTGGGTGCACCACAACATCCCCAACGCCATGGACATCGAATGGTTCCGCCAGGGCGGCGGCCTAATCGGCAAGGGGCATCCGCCAAGCGGAAAATTCAATGGCGGCCAGAAGGTGATTTTCTGGATCGTCGTGCTCGGCGGCGGCATCGTCGCGGCCAGCGGCTTCCTGCTGCTGTTCCCCTTCGTGTTCGCCGGCATCGCGGGCATGCAGACCGCTCAGATCATCCACGCCGTGCTGGCCCTGCTGATGATCGCCGCCATGCTCGGCCATATCTACATCGGCTCGCTCGGCATGGAGGGCGCGTTCGACGCGATGGGCACCGGCGAAGTCGACGAGACATGGGCCCGCACGCACCACAATCTATGGGCGGAGCAGGAGATCGCGAAAAAGCGCGCCCCCGCCGAATAAGGCAGCGGCGGTTAGAGGCGGACTGCCGAGCTGGTGAAAGTCGCTGCGACGTCCTGCTGATATCCGGCCAGCACGAATGATGCCGCGACGGCGATGACGATTGCGGCCACGGTGGCGGCGAGGAAAGCACGCATCGGTTTCATCCTTGTTTGCCCCCTGCATGGATAGGGCCTGGCAGCGGAGCATTCAAGACATCTTGCTCGCTGAACCGGTGACCCGTCGCGCGATGCCCGATCTCGCCGTTCGCGACCCGTATCATCGGGCCATGATGCTGCAAACATGAACGCGAGCGCCGCACACCAAAGCGAGGTTCACCGACAATATTGGCGAGGCCTTGGCGGGTGTCTGACGGCGTTGCGTGCTAATTGCGCTGGGTGCCGCCCTGCTGGCAGATGGAGGCGGCGAACATCGTCCCCGGCACCTCAGGCAGCAGCTGTGCCGCAGGAGCAGCAGGGTCGGAAAACACCGCGCCGTAGCGGGCGGCCAGGTTCAGTCGGTCGCCGACAGCGATCCCGAGCCGCACCCAGCGTTCCACCGGCATCGCGACGTCGAGATTAGCCGTGCCGAAGCCGACGACGAGACGAACTAGTGGGCCAAAGGTGCTGGCGTGACGGATGAATGCCGAGCCATCTTTGGCGGGCAGGATGTCAAGCTCATGCGGCCGCACATAGGCGATCGCCTCGCCGTCGGGTGCCTCTACCCGACCCAGCACGCCGCCATCGGCCAGCAGCACGCGCCCCGCCGCGATGTGGCAGGCGAGGCGGTTGGTGTCGCCGAGGAACTCATGCACGAAGGCGGAGGCTGGGGCGGTATAGACGTCGCCCGGCGCGCCGATCTGCTCGACCTTGCCGGCTGACATGACCACCACTCGGTCGGCCAGTTCCAGCGCCTCGTCCTGGTCGTGGGTGACGAAGACGCTGGTGAGCTTCACCTCCTCATGCAGGGCGCGCAGCCAACGGCGTAATTCCTTGCGCACCTTGGCATCGAGCGCGGCGAAGGGTTCGTCGAGCAGCAATACTTTCGGCTCGATCGCCAAGGCACGGGCAAGCGCGACGCGCTGGCGCTGGCCGCCGGAGAGCTGCGAGGGATAGCGATCGGCGAGCCAGCCGAGTTGCACCAGTTCGAGCAGCTTCGTCACCCGATCAGCGATCGCGGTGCGCGGCAGCCGGCGCGCGCGCGGCACCACGCGCAGGCCGAAGGCGACGTTTTCGAACACCGTCATGTGGCGGAACAGAGCGTAGTGCTGAAAGACGAAGCCTACCTCGCGCTCGCCGGCATGGCGGCGCGAAGCGTCCTCCATGCCGAACATGATTTGCCCGCTGTCGGGCGCCTCGAGTCCGGCGATGATGCGCAGCAGCGATGTTTTGCCGGAGCCGGAGGGGCCGAGCAGGGCGACGAGTTCGCCGGGGCGGATATCGAGGTGAACGTTATCGAGCGCCACATGGTTGCCGAAGCGTTTGCTGATGCCGCGGATTTCGATGGCTGCCGTGTTGCTCATGTCGGGCGCTCCTCGTTGGCGTGCGTGCCGGATTGATGGCGTTCGAGCGCGAGCTTGAGCCCGAGCGTCACCAAGGCGAGCAGGGCCAGCACCGAGGCAACCGCGAAAGCAGCCTCGATCTGGTAGTCGTTGAACAGGATTTCGACCTGCAGCGGCATGGTGTTCGTCGCGCCGCGAATATGGCCGGAGACCACCGAGACGGCGCCGAATTCGCCCATTGCGCGGGCATTGGCGAGCAGCACGCCGGTGAGCAGGGCGAAGCGGATATTGGGCAGCGTCACCCGCCAGAATGTCTGCCAGCCCGAGGCTCCGAGCGACAGCGCGGCCTCTTCCTCTTCGGCGCCCTGCTCCTGCATCAGCGGGATCAACTCGCGTGCCACGAACGGCAAAGTCACGAACACGGTGGCGAGCACGATGCCGGGGAGGGCGAAGACGATGCGGATATCGTAGGTTTCCAGGAACGGGCCGAGCCAGCCGCGGCGGCCGAACAACAGCACCTGGACCAGCCCGGCGATCACCGGGGAGACGGAGAATGGCAGGTCGATCACCGTCAGCAGCAGGCTGCGGCCACGGAAGTCGAACCTCGCGATGCACCAGGCCGCCGCCACGCCGAACACCGTGGTGACGGTGACTGAGCAGAGCGCGACCAGCACGGTCAGGCGGATCGCATCCAGCGTGTCCTGGTCGGCAAGGGCGGCGAGATAGGCCGCGGGGCCGCGCGCGAAGGCCTCCACCAGAACGATGGCCAGCGGCATGCCGAGCACAATGCCTGCCACCACGACCGCGAGGCCGATCAGCATCCGCCGCGCCAGCGCGCCGTCGCGGCCCCGGGCGGTCATCACGGTCGCGCTCATCGGGCGGCCGCCCAGGCCTGCAGCCGGTTGATCACCATCAGCATGGCGAAGGAGACGAGCAACATCGCCGTCCCGATCGCCGCGGCGCCGGTGTAGTTGTACTGGTCGAGCTGAATGACGATCAGCAGCGGCACGATTTCGGACAGCATCGGCTTGTTGCCGGCGATGAAGATAACCGAGCCGTATTCGCCGAGTCCGCGGGCGAAGGCCATCGTGAATCCGGTGACCAGCGCGGGAGCGCAGGCCGGCATGATCACTCGCAGGAAGATCTGCATCCGCGTTGCGCCCAGCAGGCGCGCGGCCTCCTCTTCGTCGGCCGGCAGGTCCTCGAGGATCGGCTGCACGGCGCGCACCACGAAGGGCAGGCCGACGAAGACCAGCGCGACACCGATGCCGAGCGGGGTGAAGGCGACGGAAATGCCGAGCGGCACCAGCAACGCGCCGATCCAACCATTCGGCGCATACAGGGCGGTCAGTGCGATACCGGCCACCGCGGTCGGCAGGGCGAAGGGCAGGTCGACCGCGGCGTCGATGAAGCGCCGGCCGGGGAAGCGGTAGCGCGTCAGCACCCAGGCCAGCAGCAGTCCGAATATCGCGCTGATGATGGCCGCGGCCAGGGCCGAGACGATGGTAACGCGGAAGGCCGCCAGCACCCGGCGGTCCGCCAGCGCCGCCACGAAGGCGGGCACGCCCTTGGAGAGGCTCATGGCGACCATAGCCGCCAGCGGCAGCAGCACCAGCACGGCCAGCGTGCCGGTGGTGATGGTGAAACTCAGCCCCAGGCCGGGGATGACCCGGCGGGGACGGCCGAACGCGGCCGGACTTGTCGCGTGCGCCATCACTAGCCTCCGGGCTGATAGACCTGATCGAAGATGGCGCCATCGGCGAAGTAGGTGTCATGCGCCCGGGTCCAACCGCCGAAACGTTCTTCGATGGTGAACAGCGTGAGCTGCGGGAACACCTTGCCGAACGCCTCCGCCACCGCCTTGGAACGCGGGCGGTAGAAGTTGCGGGCGCAGATTTCCTGGCCCTCCGGCGTGTAGAGGAATTCGAGATAGGCCTGCGCCGCCTTGCGGGTGCCGCGGCGATCCACCACCTGGTCCACCACTGCCACCGGCGGCTCGGCGAGGATGCTGGCCGGGGGGACGACGATCTCGAACCCGCCCTTGGCGTCTTCCTGCATGGCGAGGAAGGCTTCGTTCTCCCAGGCCAGCAGCACGTCGCCGATGCCGCGGCGGGTGAAGGTGAGGGTGGCGCCGCGCGCGCCGGTGTCGAGCACGGGCACGTTCTGGAACAGCCGCTTCATGAAGGCGCGGGCCTGCGCGTCATTGCCCCCGGCCTTGTCGAGCGCCGCGGCGTAGGCGGCGAGGAAGTTCCAGCGTGCGCCGCCGGAGGTCTTGGGGTTGGGGGTGATGACCTGGATGCCCGGGCGCACCAGGTCATCCCAGTCGCGGATCTTCTTCGGATTGCCTTTGCGGACTAGGAAGACAATCGTGCTGGTGTAGGGGGAGGAATTATCCGGCGGCCGCGCTTGCCACCCCTTCGCCAGCCGCCCGGCCGCGGCTATCGCGTCGATATCATGGGCCAGCGCCAGGGTGACCACATCGGCGTCGAGACCGTCGATCACCGAGCGCGCCTGGGCGCCCGAGCCGCCATGGGACATCCGCACGGCCACGTCAAACTCGGCCGCCACTGCTGGCTGCGCGGCGAAGGCGGGGTTGAGACGGCGGTAGAGTTCCCGCGTTGGATCGTAGGACACGTTCATCAGCTCCACCCGCGTTTTCGCCATGGCCGGGCGGATGGCCGCGGCGGCGAGGGGGAGGGACAGTGCGAGGCGGCGCGAGAGGGTCAGCGGAGGCGACATGCGAAGTCTCCAAGGTGGGCAACCGCAACGATGATATATCTATTATGCCTATAGATATAGTATAAAAATATGATTTAAGCCGCGCCCGCCCGTCAAAGATTTGTGATCGCGGTTCGACGTGGCGTGACTTTTCTGCCAGGATTCTATCCAACGGACGCTGCGTGGCGTGGCCATGATGGGAGACGGACAGGTTCATGTTGACGAGCAAGGGCAAATACGCGCTCCGCGCCGCTGTCTATCTGGCACGCCATCACGTTGAGGAGGGATGGTCGCTCGCGGTTGATATCGCGGCGGCCGAGGACATCCCCAAGAAGTTCCTTGAAGCCATCCTGGTAGAACTGCGCGACGAGAACATCGTGGTCAGCCGCCGCGGCCGCAACGGCGGCTACCGGCTGGCGCTGCCGCCGGACCGGATCGGCGCGGGCGACGTCATTCGCGCCATCGATGGGCCACTGGCCCTGACTCCCTGCACGAGCCGCACCCAGTACGGCCCATGCCATGATTGTGTCAGCCCGACGATCTGTGCTCTGCGGCCGGTGCTGCAAAAGGCGCGCGATGCCATCGCCGATGTGCTCGACGGGCACTCGCTGGCGACCATGGCGCAAACCGAGGCTGCGCTGGTTCCGGTCATGCCGGATCGCCGGCGCAAGGCGGCGCCGGCGGCCTGATCAACCGGCCGGAGGTCAGCCGGCCAGCGGCGGCCGGCGCTGTGCCCAGGGACGAGCGGCCTCGAAGGCGGCGCTCGCCTGCAATACGCCGAGATCATCGAACCGCCGCCCGACGATCTGCAGCCCGACCGGCAGGCCCGCCGGCGTGAAGCCGCAGGGCACACTCGCCGCCGGGCTGCCGGACCAGTTGAAGGGGTAGGAAAACTCCGCCCACATCAGCCAGTCCCACTCATGCTGCGGCCAATGCGCCGGCTGCAGCTTGTCAGCCGGGAAGGCGGCGACGCTCACGGCGGGGCTCAGCAGGAAGTCATACCCCTCCATGAACTCATGGATCTCCTGCACATAGGCGAAGCGGCGCGTGCGCATCTCCATGAATTGTTGCGCGGTGAAGCCGGCGGCGTATTTGATCATCGCCACGAAGCCGGGGTCCATCCGGCTTTCGAACTCCGGCAGCGCGGCCAGCCGCCCGGTGAAGGTCGCCGGCCAGAAGAAGCGCACCAGCTCCGGCCCGAGCTTGCCCCAGCCGGGCGTCACCTCCTCGACGATGGCGCCCATCTCCTCGAACGCCTTCACCGCCGTCTCCACCGCGGCGGCGATCTCGGGATCGACGCGGGCATGTCCGAGATCGCGCGTGTACGCGATCCGCTTGCCCTTCATGTCGGCCTTGAGCTGCGACGCGTAGTCCTGCGGCGGGGCTTCCAGCGAGGTGTAGTCCCACACATGCGGCCCGGCCATCGCCTGGGTCATCAGGGCGGCATCCTCCACCGTGCGGGTCAGCGGCCCGATATGGGTGGCGAGATCGTTGTTGGACATCGGCCAGCACGGCACCCGCCCATGGGTCGGCTTGAAGCCGTAGACCCCGGAGAAATGGGCGGGCATGCGAATCGAGCCCGCGCCATCGCCGCCCTGGTGCAGCGGCCCGTACCCCACCGCAGCAGCCACCCCGGCGCCCGAGGAGGAGGCCCCGGCATTCAGCCCCTTGCCCCAGGGGTTGTGGGTGATGCCGGAAATCGGCGCCTCGCTGACCCCCTTCCACCCCCATTCCGCGGCCGAGGTCGTCTTGCCCATCAACATCCCGCCGGCCTCGTACAACCGCGTCACGCAAGGCGCATCGACGTCCGGCACGGTGCCCTGCATCGAGGCGCTGGCGAAGTCGGTCTGGATGCCCTTGGTGTGCTGGAGGTCCTTGATGGTGAAGGGAATCCCCTCCAGCAGGCGCGGCGTGCCGCGATTGAGGAACACATCCTCGGACCGCCTGGCGGCGGCGAGCGCGTGCTCCGGCGTGAAGCGCATCATCGCGTTCACCCGCGGTTCCACAGCCTCCATCCGCGCCAGCACCGCTTTTGCCACCTCCACAGGCGAGAGCTTGCGGGCCCGGTAAAGCGCCGCGAGTTGCGAGACGCCGAGGTAGCCGATTTCGCTGTCTTCCATGGTCCTGCCCATCGCCAGTTGTCGTTCGCGATCGCGCATTCTCGCACGAACATGCCACACAGTCAGATGTTTGCGGCGGGTTGGCAATCGTCTGCCACAACCCGGCGAATTGACAACCTTGACAATTCCAGTCCGCACGATGACGATCAGCGTCATACCCGGGGGACACACGATGACACTCGTAGCTGAGCGAAGCCATGTCGTGCCGAGCGGTTCGGCGCTCGGTGCGGATATCGTCGGTATCAACCCCGTGTCGCCGAGTTCCGACGATATCCAACTGGTCAAGTCGGCGCTGCGCGACCACCTCGTGGTACGGCTGCGCGGCTATGACATCAGCGACGTCGCTTTCACGCGCTTCGCCGCATTATTCGGCGAACTTGAGGGTTCGCCGGCCTATAGCCGCACGCGGGCGGTCTACGTGCCGGACTGCCCGGAGATCACCATCATTTCCAACGTTGTCGAGGCTGGCGCGCCGATCGGCGAGCATGGCGACGGTGAGTTGAACTGGCATTCCGACAAGGGGTTCGTCGAACTGCCCTCGGCCTACACCTTCCTGCTCGGGCGCGAAGTGCCGGCCAGCGGGGGGAATACCAGTTTCTGCAATATGTATGCTGCGGCCGATCGTATCCCTGCCGATTTGCGGGCACGGCTTGCCGATCTCAAGCTGAAGCACCAGCGCAGCCACACTGCGCAGGGCACGCGGCGGCCGGGCTATCGCGATATCGGCACTGACGATCCGCGCGAACTGCCGGGGCCGCAGCACCCGATCCTGCGCACGCATCCGGAGAGCTGTCGCCAGGCGCTGTATCTCGGGCGGCGCTTCGGCGGCTATATCGTCGGTTTGCCGCTGGCCGAGAGCGAGGCGGTGCTGAACCAGCTCTGGCTATGCGCAGCGCAGCCGGAGGACGTCTGGACCCAGGAATGGCAGACCGGCGATCTGGTGATCTGGGACAACCGGTGCAGCATGCATCGCCGCGATGCCTTCCCTGGCATGGGGCGGCGGCGCATGCATCGGCTGACCACGATCAGCGAGCGTCCTTACTGACGTGTTGCAGGTCGAACCTACAGGTATCGGGCAATCGCGGGCGCCACGGCTCGCCGAAGTGGTGGCGGCGCAACTGCTCAGGCTGGTGGATCGCGGGGAGTTTCCGCGCGGCTGCAAACTGCCGACGGAGGACACACTGAGCCTTCGCTTCGGGGTTTCACGCCCGGTGCTGCGCGAGGCGATGCAGCGGTTGAAGGACGCAGGCGTGCTGCAATCACAGCGTGGTTCGGGCACCGTGGTGATGCGCGGCACGGCGCCGGGTGCTGCGTTGTTTCTGCCGTTGGGCACGATGGCGGACCTGCTGCGGCTCTACGAGTTTCGAATTTCGCTCGAAGGCAATGTCGCGGCGCTCGCCGCTGAGCGGCACGATCCGGTGACGCTGGCGGCCATCGCCGAGGCGTTGCGACACGCCGAGGATGTCAGCGACCGAGGCTCGGCGGCCCTGTTGCTCGACCTGAATTTCGCCTTCCATCGCGCCGTCGCATGCGCGACGCAGAACCCCTATCATCTCGCCACGGTGGAGCACCTGCCCAACTTCGTCGGACTTGACCGCTTGAACGACCGCAGCTTCGGGGACCAGGATGTCGCCGTGCGTGCGCGTCGAGTGCTCGGCGAGCATCGGGTGATATTCGAGGCCATTCGGGTGCGCGATGCCGGCCGGGCGCAAGCTGAGATGATCAGCCACATCGCCGCGGCGCGGGACCATGTGATGGAGCGGCGCAAGCTGGTCTGAAACAGACAAATTTGTCAGCGCCCAGACGGCGCCACGAGGGGAACACCAGGATGGTTTCAAGGCGCGCTCTCCTGCGCATGTCCGGCGCTGCGGCAGGCCTCGCCGCGCCGCGGATCGCCCGGGCAGCGGAGAAGCTGGTCATCATTGGCCATGCCGTGCATCGCACCGCCGCGACGTCCGGGCCGGGTGGCGACGTCACCGAGGGATGGCGACGGGCTAATAATGTCGAAATCGAGTGGCTCACCTTCGGCGTCGAGGCGACCAACGAGCGGGCGCTGAAGGAGGCCAATCTCGCGCAGGGCAATGCCGACCTGGTGTTCCTCCTGGACCGCTACACCGGCCCGCAATTCACCGCGCTGTTCGAGGACCTCGTGCCGTGGATGGCCAGGGACCCCATCCCGGATTTCGCCGAGTTCCCCCACGGCATGCTGGCGGCGCACCGGTTCGGCGCGATCCAGGCGGCGATGCCGTTCCGCCATGCGACGCATGGCCTGCATGTGAACCGTACGTTCCTCGCCGAACGCGGCATCGCCACCCCGCCGCGTACCCTTGATGACACGATGGCGGCGATCGAGAAGCTCTCCTTCACCCGCGATGGCGGCCGTGTCTACGGCCTGGTTATCAACATGGATGATCCGTCGACCCCGATCGACTGGGTGCGCGCCTATGGCGGCGATTTCATCACGCCGGACTACAAGGTGGTGGTCGATCAGCCCGGCGCGGTGCGCGCTATGGCGGCGATACGGGATTTGTTTCGCCGCAATCTGATGCCGCGCAACGTGGTGAACATGAAGACCGAAGACGTCATCACCTTCATGCAACAGGGCCGCGGGGCGATGACCAACCAGCCCTTCAATCGCACTTTCAACTACAACGACGCCAAGGCCAGCAAATTCCCCGGTCAGTTCGACGTGCTGCCGCTTCCGACCGGGATCGACGGCAAGCCGATACCGGCCAAGACCTCGGTCTGGGCGATGGCGATCCCGCGCAATGCGCGGCGCAAGGAGCTGTCGTGGAGCCTGCTCCGACATCTGTCGCTGCCGGAATCGACCGTGCTGGAGGCGATGAACGGCAATGGCCCGGTGCGCCCCTCCGCCTACGCCGATCCGCGGGTGATGAAGGTGGTGCCCTATGCGGCGGCCGAAGCGGAGGCGCTGAAAAGCGCCCGCCTCGTGGTACCCGGCTTCGCCAATGCTGCCAAGGCGATGGACATGTTCATCGAGGAGATGGGCGCGGTGCTGCTCGGAACCAAGGAGCCGCAGGCGGCCATGGCCGATCTGGCCGGTCGTGTCAGGCCATTGCTGCCGGCGTGAAAGTGCTGCCACGGCGCGGGCCTCCGAGCCTCGCCACCCTTCGCCCGATCCATTGGGTGATGGTGACGCCGGCACTCAGTCTGTTGGCGGTGTTCCTGCTGCTGCCCTCGGTCTACGTCGCCTGGCTATCCGGCCACGCCTCGACCTACGGGCAGGGTGCGGTGTTCGTGGGGTGGCAGAACTACGCGACGATATTCGCCGATCGCGCCTTCTGGCGGGCGTTGGTGAATACTGTCGTCGTCGTCCACATCGTCGTCTACGGCGAGCTGCTGCTCGGCCTCGGGCTTGCGCTGCTGCTGGCGGCGCCGATGCGGGGCAAGGGCATGGTGATCGCGCTGCTGCTGGCGCCCTACGCGATCACCGAGGCGAGCGCCATGGCGATGTGGCGGGCCATGCTCGAGCCCGATGTCGGGCTGATCAACCAGGCGCTGCTGGGGCTCGGCCTCGAGCAGATCGAATGGGCGACCGAACGCTGGACGGCGTTGCTGATCGCCTCCCTGGTCGCGATCTGGCACCATCTGCCCTTCACCTTCCTCATCCTCTATTCCGCCGTCACCACCGTGCCGCGCGAATTGATCGAAGCCGCAGCGATTGACGGGGCGCGGCCCTGGCAGCGTTTCCGCCATGTGACGCTGTGGGTGATCATGCCGGCGCTGCTGGTCGCGGTGCTGTTCCGCACGATCTTTGCCGTGCGCATCTTCTCCGAGATCTGGCTGCTGACCGAGGGCGGGCCGGCGCGGCTGACCGAGGTGCTGTCGATCTACCTCTATCGCGCCACCTTCAAATACCACGAGTTCGGCAGTGCGGCGGCGACCGGAACCATCATGCTGCTGCTCTGCATGGTTGTCGCGCTGCCCTATTTGTGGCGGCTCTACGATCGGCTGGTGCGTCATGCGTAGCTTCGTGCCGAGTCTGCTGCGTTGGGCGGCGGTATTGCTGGCACTCGCATGGTCGGTGGGGCCGATTCTGCTGGTGGTGACGTCCTCCTTTAAGGAAGCGCGCGACATCTTTGCCACACCGCCGAGCCTGGTCTTCGCGCCGACGCTCGACAACTACCGGGCCCTGTGGGCGCATCATCCGATGTTCTTCCGCGGCCTGCTGTCGAGCCTGGTGGTGACAGCAGGGGCGACCGCGCTGACGCTGGCGGTCTCCTCGCTGGCCGGCTACGTCTATGCCCGTCACCTCGGGCGGGTGTTGCAGGGAACGGCATTCGTCATGCTGGCGCTGCGCATGCTGCCGCCGATCATCATCACCATCCCGCTGTTCCCCGCGGTGAACGCGCTCGGGCTCAACGACACCCATGGGCTGCTGATCCTGTTGTATGCCGCGTTCTACGTCAGCATCGCCACCTGGATCATGCGCGCCTTCATCGCCGCCTTGCCGCGCGAACTGGAGGAGGCCGCCGAGGTCGACGGAGCCGGGCTGGCGCGGGTGCTGTGGCGGATCGTGCTGCCGCTGGCGGCGCAGGGCATGGTGGCGGCGGCGATTTTCGTGGTGGTGTTCGCGTGGAACGAATTCGTCTTCGCCTTGGTGTTCACCACCACCTCGGCCAAGACGGCGCCGGTTGTGATCGCCGAACTGCTCGGCACTGTCGAGGGCGTGCAATGGGGCGTGATTTTTGCTGCTTCAACCATTCAGCTCGCACCGATCCTGGCGCTGGTGCTGCTGTTGCAGCGCTATCTGGTCGCTGGCCTTACGGCCGGGGCGGTGAAGGCGTGATGGGCTGTTGCGCGTGGCGGGAAATCAAAGAAAGCGCTTCTTTTTGAAAGGAGAACCCCTTGCTTCTGTCTGCAACCCTGGGCCAGCTTTTCTCTCAATCGTTATCATAGATCGCGCAGTCCGGTCGGGTCCTTGTCGGGTCCCGCGACCACGCCGCTGTCATGCAACTTGCCGACGGCGGCGCCGCTGAGGCCGAGTACGCCGAGCAGAATGTCGTCGGTATGCTGGCCGAGCAGGGGCGCCGGGGTCATCGCGCCGCGCGGCTCGGCCGGAGCGCGCACTGGGGTACCGGCGGCGCGATGGGGGCCGATCCCGGCGGGATCGAGTTGTTCCCACACCGGGTTGGTCGGGCCGACGCGAGCGTCGTTCGCCATCAGGTCGGGCGTGGTGCGGTAGGGGCCCCAACAGACCCGGTTGGCATCGAAAGTAGGCCGGATTTCGGCGAGTGTCCGCGCCAGGCACCAGCCAGCGACCAGCTCGGCGATGGCATCGCGGGCGTCGAACCTGTCGGACTCATCGACGAAACGCTTGCCAAGCCGGGCTTCCAGCGCGGCGATCTCCGCCTCGATCCCGCAGGACTTCACCAGCGTCGTCCATTGCGCGGCGGATATCCCGGCGACCATGATCCGCTTGCCGTCGGCGGTGGCGAAATCCCGTCCGAAGGCGCCGTAGATATGATTGCCGAGCGAGGGACGCGCCTCGCCCAACAACTGCGCCTCGGTAGCCAGCCCGAGATGCGAGAGCATGGTGAACGCGACGTCCGACAGCGCGAGCCGCAACTCGGCCCCCACCCCGGTGCGGCGGCGGCGATCGGCGGCGGCGGATATCGCCAGCGCCGCCTGGAAGGCACAGGCGATGTCCCAGGCCGGCAGCACATGGTTCACCGGCGCGTCGATCGAGCCCGGCCCGGTCATCGCCGGGTAGCCGGTGGCGGCGTTCACCGTGTAGTCGACGGCGGTGGTGCCGTCCTGGTTACCCTCGATCATGCAGGTGATGAGGTCCGGCCGCGTCTTGGCCAGTGCCGCGTGATCGAGCCATTTGGAGACGATGTTGGTGAGCAGAATGCCGGCGTTTTCGCCGGGAGCGGTGACGAGGGCCTGGACGAGTTCGCGCCCTTCGGGGCGGCGCAGATCGATCGCAATCGAGCGCTTGGCCTTGTTGAGGCTGGTCCAGTAAAGCGAGCGGCCGGAGGGCATCAGCGGCAGGCGGCCGTAATCGATGCCGCCGCCGATATTGTCGATATGGATCACGTCGGCGCCGAACTGCGCCAGTGTGAGCCCAGCCAGCGGGGCGGCGATGAAGGCGCTGGATTCGACGACCCGGAGGTTGAGCAGGCCGAGATTCATGACTTGAGCGCCTCTTCCAGCAGGGATTTCGCGACCACTTTCAGCGCCAGCGTCTCCTCCGCGCCCTCGAAGATGGAGAGCACGCGGGCATCGACGAAATAGCGGCTGACCGGGCTTTCCTCGGCGTAGCCCATGCCGCCATGGATCTGCAGCGCCTCGCGGGTGACCAGCTCGGCGGAACGGCAGGCCAGCAGCTTCACCAGGCTCGCCTCCATCCGTCCGCGCCCCTGGTCCAACTCGCGCGCGACGGCATAGGCGAGGTGGCGGCAGGCGGCGAAGCGGGCGGCCATGGTGGCGAGCTTGATGCGGGTGAGCGGGAAATCGATCAGCGGCGCGTCGAATACTTTCCGATCGCGGGCGTAGCGGATGGCGGCTGAGAGCGCCGCCTTCATCACCCCGAGCGCCCGCCCGGAGGTCTGGATGCGTCCGCCGACCATGCCGGCCATGGTGAGATAGAACCCTTTGCCGAGCCCGCCCTCCTCGCCGATCACGCAGGCATCGGGCACGAAGAAATTCTCGAAGGCGAGGTCGAAGGAGTGCATGCCGCGATAGCCGAGCGTCGGGATGGCGCGCCCGGTAAGGCTGCCGCCGCCCTCCTGGCGATAGGCGAAATCATGGCCCTCATAGGATGGCTTCTCCACCAGCAGCAGGCTCAGGCCGCGATGGCCGAGCGAGCGGTCGGGGTTGGTGCGGGTCACCACCATCAGCACCCCCGCCTTGCCCGCGAAGGTGCACCAGGTCTTGGCGCCATCGAGCAGCCAGCCACCCTCGGTTTTGGTGCCGCGCAACTTGAGGCTGGCGACGTCGGAGCCGGCATCCGGCTCGGTGATGGCGATGGCGCAGAGCGGCTCGCCGGCCGCCAGCTTGGGCAGCCAATGCGCCTTCTGCGCCTCGGTACCGCCGGCCAGCAAAGCACGGGCGAGGATCTCGGGGCGAGTGATCAGCGAACCGGCGGCGGCGAGACTGGCCTCTGACAGCGCCTCGGTCACCGCGATCATCATCGGCGTATTGGCGCCACCCGCCGGCGCCAGACCGCCATATTCCTCTGGGATGGAGAGGCCGAACACGCCCATCTCGCGCAACGGTTGCAGCAGGCTCTCGGGTACCGTGCGGTCCTCGCGATGGATCGCCGCCGCGAGTGGTGCCACCACGTCGGCGGCGAAACGCCGAAATCCATCGCGCGCCTGGGCAGTGGCCTCATCCACCTGCACGTCGGCGATCTCGAGGCCGGTCTCGGCGAGTTCGGCCCCCAGTGCCGCCAGCACCTCCGGCCCCCCCGCATCACGGCGCAGGCGGCGCAGCGCTGTCCCGGTCACGAGATCGTCGAGCGCCGCGGTGTCGAGCCCGGCGGCGGCATATATGCCACTCAACCGCTCCAGCAGCGCCGGCGCCGTCTGGGCGGCGAACGCCAGGCCGAGCCCGGCATCGAGCGGAGAGATATTTCCTCCCAGCCCCAGCAAGGTGCGCGCAGCGTAGAGATCGGCATTGGCCAGCGCGAGCTCGTAGCAAATCCACTGATGGGTATCGAGCAGCCCGGCATCGAGCCGCCCGCCCTTGGCGCACATAGCGGCCGCCCGGCTGACCGCCACGTCGAACGCCATGCCGAGACGGTCGATCACCGCGGTGGCGAGGCCCGAGAGGTCATCGGGTGAGTGGACATTCGCCGTCATATTCGGTCGGGTCTCCTGCGCCGGGGCTTGGACTTGGACTTGGCGGGGAGGTTCTAGCAACTGTGTCCCGGTTTGGGAAAAGTGCCCCGCACGTGGCGTGCGCAGCTCGTGCGTTACGCCAATTTTTTTTCCCTTGTTAGCAATATCACCGCCCTCGCACCGGGCAGTAAGCTAGGAGGAAACACGTCTGACCCCGGCGTCCCGGTAATCAGAGCGAGATTTTGCAGGCTCCTGGCGGGCGCCATTCTACTGCTGACCGGCCAGCCGGCGCGCGCGTTTGACGGCTGGCACGTCCAGCAGGCGACGGTCATCCCCGGCAAGACCGGTGCCTGGGACTACCTCTCGCTCGACACGACACACAACCGTCTCTTCATCGGGCATCGCCGCGATGGGTTGCAGGCGTTCGATCTGACTTCACGCAAAATGATCACGACCATCGAGGGCACCGCGGCGGCGAGTTCCAACGGCGCGTTGCTGTTGCCGGAATTCGACCTTGGTATTTCGCTGAACGAGAACGGCAGCATCATCCCGTTCACCCTCTCGACGCTCGCCGCACGCCCGGCGATCAAGCTCGGCGAGGAGCTCGATACCGGCCACTATGACCCGGTGACCAAGCGGATGGTGATGAACATGGCACCCGACAAGGACGGTACCGATGCCATCGTGCTCGACGTGCCGTCGCTGACCAAGGTGGGTTCGATCCGCTTGCCGACGAAGAAGATGGAAGGCGCCGATTCCGACGGCGTGGGCGGGTTCTTCATCGCGGCGCGGGACACCAACATGGTCTATCGCGTCGATACCAAGGCGCTGACCCTCACCGCCTCCTGGCCGACCCCGGGCTGCGCACAGACCAACGGCCTGACGATCGATCGTGCTAACCGGCGGATTTTCCTGGGCTGCCGCGGCAGCGACACCGTCAAGCCCTCCTTCGCGGTGATGGACGCGCAGAGCGGGACGGTGATCTACACTGCGGAAATCGGCGGCGGGAACGACGCCATCGTCTATGACGCCGGGCTCAAGCGCATCTTCCTCGCCAACGGCGTGGGCGCGGTGCTGAACGTATTCGAGCAGGTCGACGCCGATACCTACAAGCCGGTCGAGGCGCTGGGCACGCGCTCGGGCATGCGCACGCTGGTGATCGACCCCAAGAGCAAGAAGCTGCACGCGGTGGCCGCCGAGGGCAGCGCCGATTTCGCCAAGAAAATCACGACGTCCGTCAGCCCGTTCTACGCCAACACCTTCCGCGCCGACAGCTTCACGGTGCTGACCTTCGGCAAGGACTGACGCGGGTAAGGGGAGCGCCTGCCGGGACCGGCAGGCGCTCCCCGACCGGGTTCAGCGCCGCCACCACCCGCGCTTGGGCGGGGAGGCGGGGGCTGGATCCTCGCCGAGCACGATCGGCTTGATCGCAGGGCCAACGTCAGGTTCAGAGACGGCGGCGGCGGCCGGCTCCGCCGCGGCGTGCGTCTCCTTCGGTGCCTCCGGGGCTGCCTCCGGCGCCACGACTTCGGGGATGGCGACCTCGGGGATGGCAACGTCGACCGGCACCGGCGCGGCGGCCGCCTGCTCCGGCGCCGTTGGCGCGATCAGCAGTTCCGCCGCGGATTCCGGTGCCGCCACGACGATGGCCTCGACGGCTTCCACCACCACAGCCACAGGTTCCGCCGCACGAGGCGCGACGGTCGCGGCGGCCTGCTCGGCTTCGGCCTGCTGCTCCATGATATCGAAGATGTCGATGATCTGCTGGCCGCCGAACGGGTCCGCCGGGGTCGGGCCGGAATAGGCGGGGGCGACGAACACGGGAGCGACAAAAGCGGGGGCAGGCGTCACCGCCGGCGGGGCCTCGTCACCTTCGGCCGAGGCCTCAGCGGTATCGGGGATCTCGTTGCCGTCCTCGTCGCGACGACGGCGACGGCCGCCACGCCGACCACGGCGCCGGGCGCGCGGGCGGCCGTTCTCGTCAAGCGCGTTCTCATCGAGCGTCGGCTGGTCGCCGGCTGCAGCGTCTGCCGCGGCGACCTCGACAGGTGGGGCGTCGGCGGCATCGGTGAGCGTGGTCTCGCTTTCGCCATCGGCGATCGGGGCCGCTACAGCCGGGGCGTCGGCCTTGGCTTCCTCGCCATCCTCGCGGCGGCCGCCACGACGGCGACGGCGGCCACGCCGGCGACTTTCCTCATCCCGGGCCTCGGCCCCAGCCGCTGCGTCATCCGCCGCCGGCGCGGCCGGCTCCTCGACGTCGCCGGCGAAGGCGACATCCTCCTCCTCGATCTCGTCCGGCGCTGTCGCGACCGGCGCCGCGGCAATGGGGATCACCGTCGGCCGCTCGCCGGGTTCGAGGGCGCGCTCGCGCACGACCCGAACCTGCGGCGCGGCGAGGCTGTCATCGGCGGCGAAATGCACCCGCATGCCCGTCCGCGTCTCGATGTCGACCAGGCGATCGCGCTTGTGGTTGAGCAGATACATCGCGACCGCCCCGGCGACATGCACGGTGATGAGCGCCGAACGGGCCTTCGCGCCCTCCTCCTCCACCGCGCGCAGCACGTGCATCGCGCTGCTTTCCACGCTGCGGACATGGCCGAGGCCGCTGCAATGCGGGCAGGTGACGAAGTTGGTTTCCGTCAGGCTGGGGCGCAGCCGCTGGCGGCTCATCTCCAGCAGGCCGAAATGGCTGATCGAACCGACCTGGATGCGCGCGCGATCGTTCTTCAGCGAGTCCTTCAGGCGGCGCTCGACCATCGCGTTGTTCTTGCGCGATTCCATGTCGATGAAATCGATGACGATCAACCCCGCGAGATCGCGCAGGCGAAGCTGGCGGGCGGCTTCCTCGGCGGCTTCGAGGTTGGTGCGCAGCGCCGTCTCCTCGATGTTCCGCTCACGCGTCGAACGGCCCGAGTTGACGTCGATGGCGACCAGCGCCTCGGCCTGGTTGATGACGAGATAGCCGCCCGATTTGAGCTGCACGTTGGGCGACAGCATAGCGTCGAGCTGGGCTTCGACCCCCATGCGGCTGAACAGCGACTGGCCGCCGGTTTCCGCTTCGCGCCACTGGATCACCTTGCGGGCATGGGCGGGCATCAGCATGCGCATGAAATCATGCGCCGCCTTCCAGCTCTCGCGGCCATCGACGAGCACCTCGTCGATATCGCGCGAGTAGCCGTCGCGGATGGCGCGCTTGATGAGGCTCGCCTCCTCGTAGATCAGCGCCGGCGCCATCGACTGCATGGTGTGCTCGCGGATGTCGTCCCACAGGCGCATCAGGTATTCGCAGTCGCGCTTGATCTCGGGTTTTGGTCGCGCGGCGCCCGCCGTTCTGACGATCAGCCCCATGCCCTGGGGAATTTCCAGCTCGGCGGTGATTTCCTTGAGGCGGCGGCGATCGGCGGCCGACGTGATTTTGCGCGAAATGCCGCCGCCACGCGGCGAGTTCGGCATCAGCACGCAGAAGCGGCCGGCGAGCGAGATATAGGTGGTAAGCGCCGCGCCCTTGGTGCCGCGCTCCTCCTTGACCACCTGGATGAGCAGGATCTGGCGGCGGCGGATCACCTCCTGGATGCGATAGTTGCGCAGGAAACGCGACGAGCGCCGTGCGCGGGCCTCCTCGGCACCATTGCCTTCGAAAACGTCGCTTTCGCCACCGAGCGCCTCGGGCGGCGCCTGGTCGGAGGGGGGCGCGTCGAGATCGTCATAGCCGGGCTCGTCGGGCACCTCGTCGCGGGCCGCGTCGTAGGGCTCCGGCGCGCCGGCCTCCTCGACGGGCACGGGGGCTTCGTCCGCGGGAACGGCGGCCATCACGTCGCCGGTCGGTGCTGCATCGGGATCGAAGGCGCCATAGGTCACCTCGCCGAAGCTGACCTCAAGCGGAGAGGCCTGCTCGCGGGCGGGCTCGCGGTCTGGCTCGCGGTCTGGCTCGCGGCGGCGGTCACGCTCGCGGCGCGGGGCGGGCTTCTCCTCGGCGTCCTCCGCCTCCTCGGCTTCCGCTTCGGCGCGGGCCTCCTCGGCCTGCATGGCGATCAGCCGCTGCCGGTCAGCGACCGGGATCTGGTAGTAGTCGGGATGGATTTCGCCGAAGGCGAGGAAGCCGTGACGGCCGCCGCCATATTCCACGAAGGCCGCCTGGAGCGAGGGCTCCACGCGGACCACCTTGGCGAGATAGATGTTTCCCTTGAGTTGCTTCTTGGTTGACGTCTCGACGTCAAAATCCTCGAGGCGGGTACCGTCCAGCACCACAACGCGGGTTTCTTCCGCGTTGGTGGCGTCGATCAACATGCGCTTGGTCATTAAGCCCTGAACTCCGGTGGGCCCTGGTCGCGCGCGCCGCTAAGTCGGCGCGCGTCGGGGGCGATAGGCATGGCGGGAGGGGCTGACCCGGTCGCAGGAGTGGCAGGGAGGCGGTAGCGTCGAACGAAGAACGCGCGCGTGCCGGGAACCGAATACGGTTCGAGAAGTCGGTCCCGGAAAAAACACTCGTCGCGGCGGTCATCGGACCCTGTATCTGCGGTCGGGCGCGCGCCGGATAAGGGCGCGCCGCCCCGGTGAAACTTGTTGCCGGGCGCTTGCGCGTCCCCCACCGCCGCCCGATACGGCCGCCCTCCATGGCGGCGCCTGCATCTGCGGCCTAGCCGGCGCTGACAGCGCGCGGCGCGGACGGTGGCGGGTTTTGCGAGCCTGCTCTGCGCATCCTGGCGTATTGCCAGCCCCTGCATCGCCGTCGCATGGACCCCCGAACCCTGCGCAAGCGCGCCGATCCGGTGACGTCACCGTAGCTGAAGGACCATGGAGCAAACCCCGCTCTTGTGCAAGCGCACATGTGCCAGAGCTGGGAACGCCGACCGTGAATTCGCCTTAATCAATAGATAAGGTGCTTTTCTGTAAGTTATTTGTTAGGTTTCGCGCGGTGTCCGCGAACGAGGGTCTGTGTTGATCTCCCGCCGTGTCCTGCTTGTCGCTGGAGTGACTGCCCGGTTCATGTGGCCGGAGCAGGCGGCGGCCGCCGCCCCGGCGGCGCGTCCGTCACCCACGAAACCGGCCAAGCCCGGCCTGCCGCTGGTGGTGCTCGATCCCGGCCATGGCGGCAAGGACCCAGGCGCGATCGGCATCTCCGGCACCTACGAGAAGCATGTCGCCCTTGCGGCGGCGCAGGAGTTGCAGCGCCAACTCGCCGCTGCCGGCCGCTACCGCGTCGAGCTGACACGCACGCGCGACGTGTTCGTCCCGCTCGAACAGCGTGTCGCCTTCGCGCAGCGGCGGGGCGCGGCGCTGTTCGTCTCCATGCACGCCGATGCACTCGGCGATCGCAGCGTGCGCGGCGCCAGCGTCTACACATTGTCCGACGCCGCGTCCGACCGCCAGACCGCGGCGCTGGCGCAGCGCGAGAATGCCGCCGACCGCTTCGGCGGTCCCGCCTTCCGCGATACTCCGCCCGAGGTGTCGCGCATCCTTTCGAGCCTGGTGCGCCAGGAAACCCGCCAGGGCTCGGCGCGGCTGGCGAGCCGGGTGGTGGGCGAATTCGGCCATGATCTCCGGCTGATCCAGAACCCCGCGCGCCATGCCAGTTTCATGGTGCTCAAGGCCGCCGATATCCCGAGCGTGCTGGTCGAGATGGGTTTCATGTCCAATCGGGAGGACGAGGCGGCGCTGCGACGGCCCGAGCATCGTGCGAAAGTCGCCGCCGCCATGCGCCGCGCGGTGGATGCGTGGTTCGCCGTCCGGCCGGAGAAATCCGCCGGTCCGCCGCCGGCGCAGGGCTGAGGCGAGACACTACCGTTGGCGCCACGATCTGGTGTAACTGCCCGCGCATGAACGAACCTCTGACCGCTGGCGATCCGCTCGGCGGGCGCCGGCGCCCCCGCGCCGCGCCGCTGCCGGAGGCTGCGCCCGACTTGGCACCCGCGGCCGGGCCGGAGGCGGCTGACGCCCCGCCGCCGATCTCGAAGCGGTCGAAGCCGGAAAAGCCGCGCCGCAAGGCCGCGCCGCTGGGCTGGCTGCGGCGGCTGATTTCGCTGGTCTTTGGCCTCTTCGTGCTCGGCGCGGTGGCCGGCGCCGTGGTGCTCTACGCCGGCTACCAACGCTTCAGTGCCGACCTGCCGGACATCGAAAGCCTGCGCACCTACCAGCCGCGGGTGATGAGCCGGCTCTACACCGGTGACGCCCGCCTGCTCGCCGAACTCGCCACCGAGCGGCGCATCTTCGTCCCCGCCAATGCGGTGCCGGACGTGGTGAAGCAGGCCTTCATCTCCGCCGAGGACCAGAACTTCTATACCCACAAAGGCATCGACCCGGTGGCGATCCTGCGCGCGGTGGTGACCGACGTGCTGCAATACGGCCAGGGCCGCCGCCCGATCGGCGCCTCGACGATCACCCAGCAGGTCGCCAAGAACATGCTGCTGACCAACGAGGTCTCGATCGCGCGCAAGGCCAAGGAGATGATCCTGGCCGCGCGCATCGAGCAGTCACTGCCCAAGGATCGCATCCTGGAGCTCTATCTCAATGAGATTTTCCTGGGTCTGCAAAGCTACGGCGTGGCCGCCGCTGCGCAGACCTATTTCAACAAGCCGCTCGACGAGATCACCCTGCCCGAGGCCGCCTTCCTCGCCGCCCTGCCCAAGGCGCCCAACAACTACAACCCCTTCCGCTTCCCCGACGCCGCCCGTGCCCGGCGCGACTGGGTGATCGACCGCCTCGCCGATGACCGCGCGATCACCGCCGCGCAGGCAGCCCAGGCCAAGGCGACGCCGATCGCCCCCTCGCCGTTCCGCCGACCCGAGGTGGTCGCCGGCGGCGAATATTTCGGCGAGGAGGTGCGACGCACCTTGATCGAGCGCTTCGGCCCCGATCGCACCACCCAGGGTGGGCTCGTGGTGCGCACCACGCTCGATCCTGCCCTGCAGATCGCCGCCGACAAGGCGCTGCATGACGGCTTGCTGCGCTACGATCAGCGGCGCGGCGGCTGGCGCGGGCCGGTGGCGCATGTGGAAGCATCCGGCGCCTTCCGCCAAACCTGGACCAACGCGCTGGCACTGACGCCGCGCCCGGCCGGCATGCTGCCGGATTGGCGGCTCGCGGTGGTGATCGAGGCGAATGACACCGAGGCGCGGCTCGGTTTCATGGAGCGCACCGCGGGCACCAGTATCGTGCAACCCCGCGTGGCGCCGATGCAGATCGCCGATCTTGGCTGGGCGCGGGCGCTGAAGGACGGCAAGCCCGGCCCAGCGCCGCGCAAAATGGCGGAAGTAGTCGTCCCGGGCGACCTCGTGATGGTCGAACCGGCGCCCGCTGTGGCAGCCCAAGGGCGCAATCCCGCCCGCACCGAGCGTTTGCTGTTGCGCCAAGTGCCGAAAGTGCAGGGCGCGCTGGTCGCACTCGACCCGGCGACCGGGCGGGTGCTGGCGATGTCGGGCGGCTGGAGTTTCGAGCTCAGCCAGTTCAACCGCGCCACCCAGGCGAGCCGCCAGCCGGGCTCCAGCTTCAAGCCCTACGTGTATCTGACGGCGATGATGGCCAATATCTCGCCGTCGCAGAAATTCCTCGACGCCCCCTTCGTGGTCGACCAGGGGGCGGCGGGCAAATGGCGGCCAGGGAATTTCGATCTCGAATTCAACGGCCCGGTGCCGTTGCGTGTCGCGCTCGAAAAATCCCTCAACCTGGTTACCGTCCGGGTGGCCGACCGGGTCGGCATGCAGGCGGTGGCGCAGACGGCGATAGGGCTGCACGTGGTCGACGACATGCCGCGCGTGCTCCCTGCCGCCCTCGGCGCGGTCGAGACCACGGTGATGCGCAATGCGGCGGGCTATGCCGCATTGGCTGCCGGCGGCCGCGAGGTGATCCCGACGCTGATCGACAGCGTGCAGGACCGCGACGGCAAGGTCCTGTGGCGGGCGCCAGCGGCGGAGTGCACCGGCTGCAACGACCCCACCCGCCCGCCGCTGCTCGCCGACGCGCGCAAGCAGGTGGTCGATGCGGCGAGCGTATTTCAGCTGGTCACCATGATGCAGGGCGTCGTCACCCGGGGCACCGGCGTTGCGGCTGGTGCCGGGCTCAACCGCCAGATCGCGGGGAAGACCGGCACCAGCCAGGAGTTCAACGACAACTGGTTCGTCGGCTTCACGCCCGATCTCGTCACGGCCGTATGGATCGGGTTCGACACGCCGACCACGCTCGGCAACAACGAGACCGGCAGCAGCAACGCCGCCCCGGTGTGGCATGATTTCATGGCCGTCGCCCTCAAGGCCCGGCCGAACCTCAAATTCGTGCCGCCCCCCGGCGTCACCATGGCGTCCTGGGATGCCGGCAACGGCCAGGTGACCGACGCCTTCAAGACCGGGCAGGTGCCCGGCGCCTCCGGCCCGGTCGGCGGCGCGCCGCCACCCGTGGCGCCCGCCGAGGGCGAGACCCTGGCCGCCAAACCGGCCAAGCCGGCCGCCGCCGGGGTCGACAGTTCGATGGACGGGTTGTATTGACGCGCCCCTCATTGTTCTCCTGATTTTTCACCGGAAGACGAGACCATGTCCGCCGAATCCGACGCCCTCAACCAACAGATCAAGCAGTCCGTCGCGCTGCTGAGGAGGCATCTTTGACTGGGATGTCGCGCTTCCTCGCCTCGAGGAACTGAACCACCGCGCCGAGGATCCCGACGTCTGGAACGACGCCGCGAAGGCGCAGGAGCTGATGCGTGAACGCAACCGCCTCGCTGGTCTGATCGAGGGCGTGATCCGGCTCGAAACCGAGGTCGCCGACACCATTGAGCTGATCGAGATGGCGGAGGCCGAAAGCGAGTCGGCGATGGTCACCGAGGGGCTCGCCACGCTGAGGGTGCTCGCCGAGGAAGCCAAGCGCCGCGAGTTCGAGAGCCTGCTGTCCGGCGAGGCCGACGGCAATGACTGCTACATGGAAATCAACGCAGGCGCCGGCGGCACCGAGGCGCAGGACTGGGCCGAGATGCTGATGCGGATGTATTCGCGCTGGGCGGAGAAGCACAACTACAAGATACAGATGCTCGACCAGAGCGAAGGCGAGCAGGCCGGGCTGAAATCGGTGACCCTCCAGATCACGGGCGACAACGCCTATGGCTGGCTCAAGACCGAATCGGGCGTGCATCGCCTTGTGCGCATCTCGCCCTTCGATGCCGCGGCGCGGCGGCAGACCAGTTTCGCCAGCGTATGGGTCTATCCGGTGGTGGACGATACCATCGAAATCGAGATCGACCCGTCGGACCTCAAGGTCGACACCTACCGCGCCTCCGGTGCCGGGGGCCAGCACGTCAACAAGACCGAGTCCGCCATTCGCATAACGCATCTCCCGTCCGGCATCGTCGTCGCCTGCCAGACCGACCGCAGCCAACACCGCAACCGCGCCACCGCGATGGGGATGCTGAAGGCGCGGATGTACGAGGCCGAGCTGCAACGCCGCGAGGCCATCAGCACGGCGCAGGAAGACGCCAAAACCGCGATCGGCTGGGGCCACCAGATCCGCAGCTACGTGCTGGCGCCCTATCAGATGGTGAAGGACCTCCGCACCGGCGTCGAAAAAGGCAACCCCGACGCGGTGCTCGACGGCGATCTCGACGCCTTCATGGCCGCCGCCCTGGCCGCCCGCGTCGGCGCCACCCGCTCGGACGCCTCGGCGCAGGCGCAATAGGCGGAATTCTGAAAGACCTTGCCACGACGCGACAAGAGGTGCATTGATATTTCAGGCACGTAGCGCGACTTGTTCGCGTCAAGCCTGAACATAACCGCCCTGCCGCAACCGCCATTCTGGAGCGCCGCCGTGATCATCAACCGTAGAGCCCTGCTCGCCGCCATTGGCCTGTCCATCCCGGGCGCCGCCATGGCCCAGACGTCAGAGAATAGTGGCGCGAAGAAGCGGCTTCCCGCCAAGAAAACCATGAAGCCAGCCAGCCCCAAGACCGCCCACAAGGCACCGAAGGCCAAGACGAGCGGCTCGACGCCCACCCAGGGCTGAACCCGCTACGGCACGGTCATCGTTTCAGCGGCAGCAGACATGCGAAGGCCGCGAGCGAAATCGCGCCCAATGCGGCGAATGTCCAACTCGCCGGCATCGTGTCGATCAGCGGCGCGGCGAGGGTGGGCATGATGGCCTGCGCCAGTAGGCTCGGCAGCGCGAGCCGGCCCAGCAAGGTCGCATAGCCCGCCGGCCCGAACACATGCATCGGCAGCGTACCGCGGTTGATGGTCAGGATACCGTTGCTGAGGCCATAGCCGATGGCGAACACCAGCGCCGGCGCACCGCCCAGCATCGCTCGAAAGGCCACGAAGCAACTGCATCAATTGATGCGTCGAACGATCGTTGAGCGTACGAATTGCTTTCAACGGAATCAACTGAACAAGCAGCATGCCTCCTGCCAACAGGCCACCCACTACAGCCCCATCCCCTTCAGCAGCACCAGCGCGTGCACCGAGATCAACGCGCCGATCCCCGCGCGGCTGGTGAAGAACACTGCGAGCAACGCGAAGGCAGTGCGCCCGGTCATCGCCCCGGGCGCTGGAGCCGGTCGGGCGATGATGGGGTGCGGCGGGCCGGGGTCGCGCGGGATGAAGGCGAGGATGATCGGCAGGATCACCGCGAGTTGCATCGCCGCATAGGCCAGCACCGAGGCACGCCAGCCGAAACTCGCGGCGAGCCAGGTGCCGGTCGGAAAGCCGACGGAACTCGCAAACCCGCCCATCAGCGTCACCCCCACGATTGCCGGGCGCGCGTCACGCCCGAGGAGACGGCCGATGGTGGCAAATGCCGTGTCATAGAGCCCGAGCGCCATGCCGACGCCGAGCACCGTCCAGGCCGCATACCAGTGGAGTAGCGAGCCCGCCATCGCCAGCACCACCAGCCCCGCCGCGGTGACCAGCGCGCCGCCGACCAGGACCGGTTTGCCGCCATGGGCGTCAATGAACCGGCCGATCCGCGGCGCGCACATCGCGGAGACCAGCAGGGACCAGGAGAAGCCGCCGAGCAGCCAGGTGCGCGAGACTCCGAGTTCGGCGCTCGCGAGGCCGATCATGGTCGCCGGGATGTAGAAGGTGCTCGCCCAGGCCAGCACCTGGCTGGCGCCGAGCGCGAGGGCGAGCCGCCGCTGGGTCGCCCGCAGGCTCAAGCTATGCGTCCACGAACCCCGTGGCCTGTCGCAGCGCCGCAGCGATGCCCGGCGCGGCGGCGAAAATACGGTTGCCCTCAGTCATGCCAGTGCCGGCGGTGAAATCCGACACCACGGCGCCTGACTCGGCGAGGATCGCCATCACCGCGGCCACGTCCCACAAATTGATGTGCTGCTCGATATAGGCGTCGATCCGGCCGGCGGCGACGTCGGCCAGGCCCAGCGCGCCCGAGCCGCCGGCCCGCAGCATGGCGCCGGCGTCCATCACGCCCTGCACCATGCGGTAGAAGTCAGCATTGGACCGACGGTGCGACCAGCCGCATTCCACCTGGGCACGGGCGAGATCCTCGGTGTTGGCGGCGCGGATCGGCGCACCGTTCAGCGTCGCGCCGCCGCCCAACCGGGCCGCGAAGGTCTCGTCCAAGGCAGGGGCCACCAGCACACCGGCGACCGATTGGCGCCCCTCGATGAGACCAAGCGAGACGCAGAACCGCGCGGCGCCGCGGGCGAAGTTGGAGGTGCCGTCGATCGGGTCGACCACCCAGGTCAGCACGCCTTGGCGACCCTTCCCGGTCTCCTCGCCCTGGAAGCCGTCGGCCGGGAAGGCGCTCGCGAGGCGGTCGGAAATGAAATTCTCCACTGCGCCGTCTGCCTCGGTCAACCAGTCCTGCCGGTCCTTCAGCGTGGCCACGGCGCCGCCCGCTGGCGGGCGCATCCGCAGCGCCATCTGCCCGGCCTCGGTGGCGATGGCGATGGCGGTTTCGAGGCGACGTTGCAGGGCGTCGGACATTGCAGGGTACTCCATGCGGCGCGGCCACTCTGCGCCATGACCTGCTGTAGTCCATGAGCGGGCCGGTTGGAACCGGGCCTCGGCAGCCTCAAGCCGCCGCGACGGCCGCAGGAGCGATACGGGCGAGGGTGGCAGCGTCGATCGTGGCGGCAAGTCCGGCGCTGCCGCCTCCGCTGGATCGCACGACGGCGGCGATCGGTTGTGCCCCGCCGGGTAGTGCCACGGCAACGCGCTCGCCCACACTCAACGTGGGCTGACCGGAGACCCGCAGCCCACCGGCGCCGATGTCGACCATGCTCATCTTGTCAGAACGTCCGTCGCCGCGCTTGTTGGTGGCCTCGCCAGAGGCGGCGAAGCGCGGCGTCAACCGGCGGTTGACGTCCTCGGTCGAGGTGCGCAGGGTTTCGACCAGCGCATGGCGCAGCGCACTGACGGTACTGACCAGCGCCGCAGTGTCAGCGCGCACGCCACTTGCGACCGTGCCGGTCGTGCCAGCCTCGCGCAGGACGGCCTCGTTGCGGGTGCGGATGACCATGACCGACGCGGCGGTGCCAGCCACGGTGCGCGCAATCTCCGCCGTGGCCTCCGCCTGCTGCGACATGCCCGTGGCGATCGCACTGGCGATCGCGTCGATATCGCTGACCGTTGAGCCGATCTCGCGCACCGCCCCCGCCGCATCCGCCGTGGCCTCGCGCACGCTGGCGATGAGCAGGGCGATTTCCGCGGTCGCCCGTGCCGTCTGGGCGGCAAGCTGCTTGACTTCGCTGGCCACCACCGCGAAGCCCTTGCCGGCATCGCCGGCGCGGGCGGCCTCTATCGTCGCGTTCAATGCCAGCAAATTGGTCCGCCCAGCGATATCGGCGATCATGTCGGCGACGGTGCTGATCCGGCCGACGCGGGTATCGAGGGCATCGAAGGCGCCACGCGCCGCCGTGCTGATGCCGACCGCCCGGGTCACCGTGGCGCTGGCATGGGTGACCTGACCACCGATCGTGCGGATCGACGCGGTGAGTTGCTCGGTCGCAGCCGCGGCCGCGTGGGCGGCAAGCTCCGCCTCGCCAGCCGCCTCCAGCGCGCCGCGGGCGGCGTGGTCGGTCTGCGATGCGGAATTGGCCATGGTCTCGGCGGCGCGCGCCATCTCCTGACCACGTTCGGCGATCACCGTCATCGCGCGCGAGGCTTCACTCTCGACATCGCTGGCCATGCGCATCAACGCCGTGCTTTTGTCGCGTTCGGCTACCCCTTCTGCCTGCTCCTTCTGGCTGGCCAACAGGCGGTTCTCGATCGCCTGATCGCGGAAGACTTCCAGCGCGCGGGCCATCTGGCCGATCTCGTCGCGCTTGGCCGTCCCGGCGATGGCGACGCCAGTCTCCCCGCCGGCGAGCGCGCGCATCGCAGCTACCATGCCGGTGAGCGGGCGGGCGATGCTGCACGTGGTGAAGAGCACCGCAAGTAGCGCCGCGACCAAAGTGCCACCGCCGCCGATACTGGCGAGCAGCAGCAGGATCACCTGACGGGATGCCGCGACGGTGGCGACCACGGTGTCGAGCTCGGCCTGATTGGCGGCGGCGAGGCGCTGGATGACCGCGTTCAACGCCTGGCGGGTCGCGCGATTGACATCGTTGTTGCCAATGGCGTCCGCCGCCGCGGGCCTTCGCGCCGCCCAGCAGCGACCATCTGACGGCGCAGTTCGACGAAGCGGCGCAACTGGGTCTGGGCATCGGCGATTTCGCCGCGCCGCCCTGCCGGCAATTTTTCTTCCCAAGCGCGCGCCAGATCCTCCAGGCGCACCAGGTTGGCGAGGAGGGGCGGCGCGAATTTTTCGAGTTCGGCGACGCTGCGGGACATGTACATGCCGCGCGAATCCATCACCACTGCGTTGATCGTGCCATTGATCCGCTCGCCGGTTATCGCGCGATCGGCCGCCGCCTCCATCTCACGCACCTGAGTGCCGTAGGTCAGCACGGCGCCGATGCCGATGGCGGCGCCGGCCAGCCCTGCGAGGGTGAGGTGCAGCACCCCGCCGCGCATCCGCACGGCGATACCGCCGCCGCGCTTATTATCGGCCCGCACTCCATCATCGGTCATCATCCAGCCACGCCTTTCGCAAGGTGTCCTTGGTCGGACAGCTTGACGGAAATGGCTTACCGGAACGCTAATCCCGGTCTGGTCAACGGATTCCCGCGCGCATGAAACTCTGCACGAACTGGCGCTGGAACAGCAGGAAGGCCACCAGCAGCGGCGCGCTGGTCATCAGCGTCGCGGCCGTGATGATCGACCAGTCGATGCCCTGATCGGTCGAGGCGAACACCGAGAGGCCGACGGTGAGTGGGCGGGTGTCGACCGAGTTGGTGATCACCAGCGGCCAGAGGAAGTTGTTCCAATGGTAGGAGACGCTCACCAGCCCGTAGGCGATGTAGGTCGGCCGGGCGAGCGGCACGTAGACGCGCCAGAGCCGACCGAGCAGGGTGCAGCCCTCCAGCCGCGCGGCATCATCCAGTTGCTGCGGCACGGTGAGGAAGGTCTGGCGCAGGAGGAAAATGCCGAAGGCGGAGCCGAGATAGGGCAGCGCGATCGCCAGGATGGTGTCCACCAGCCCGAGTTTCGCCATGCTGCGGTAATTCCCCACCAGCAGCACGTCCGGCATGATCATCAGCTGCATCAGCATGATGGCGAACACCACGTTGCGCCCCGCGAACTCCATGCGCGCGAAGGCGAAGGCGGCGGGGGTGCAGATGATGAACTGCGCCACCAGGATCAGCGTCACCAGAATGGTGGTGTTGAGGAAGTAGCGGGCGAAGGGGGCGGCGGCCCAGGCGTTGTGGAAATTCTCCAGCGTCAGCGGCGCGGTGAGGCTGAAGCGGGTGGCGTATTCCCCGGGGTGGAAGGCCGTCCACAGCGCGTAGAGCAGCGGCAGCACCCAGATGATGGCCAGCATCCAGGCGCCGATGATCTCAAGGAAGCGCGTCGAAACCTTCACCGGTAGTGCACCCGCTTGCCGAGCACGCCGAATTGCAGCCAGGCCAGCAATCCGAGCAGCCCCAGCAGCACCACCGTTAGTGTCGCCGCCAGCGCCTGGTCCCAGAAGCGGAACCCGGCCTCATAGATGTAGTAGAGCAGCAGCGTGGTCGCGTTGTCCGGCCCGCCGCGCGTCATCACCACCACGTGGTCCACCAGGCGGAAGGCGTTGATCACCGCGTTGACCAGCACGAACAGGGTGGTGGGCATCAGCAACGGGATGGTGACGCGGCGGAAGAAGTTCCAGCGCGAAGAGCCTTCAAGGGCGGCGCATTCCTTGAGGTCGGGCGGCATGGCCTGCAGGGCGGCGAGGTAGAAAATCATGAAGAACCCCGCCTCCTTCCACACCGCCACCGCGATCATCGCCGGCAGGGCGGTGGCGCGATCGCCGAGCCAGTTGTGCCGGCCGCCGCCGAACCAGGAGAGGATGTGGTCGAACAGCCCGTAATCGGGCGTGTAGAAAAACAGCCAGATATTGGCGACCGCGATCATCGGCAGCATGGTCGGCGTGAAATACGCCATGCGCACCAAAGCGCGGCCGGGCATGGCGGTATTGACGGCGAGCGCCATCACCAGTGCGAGGATCACCGAGACGGGGATGGTCCAGACCGCGTAGATCGCGTTGTTGGTGAGCGCGGTCCAGAACACCGGGTCGCTCATCAGGTCGGCGTAGTTCTCGATGCCGACGAAGCGCGGCGGGCGGCTGCCCTTGGGCGTGGTGTAGAAGCTGTCGATGATCGTGGTAGCCGCTGGCCAGTGGGTAAAGGCCACCAGCAGAACCAATGCGGGCAGCAGCAGGAGCCAGGCTTGGAGGGATTCGCGGCGCATCAGGAAAAAGGAAGGAGTTCTTTTTTGAAAAAAAGAACCAAAAAACTTCTACCCGTTTGCTGCACGCCCTCCCGGGAGAGTGCGCAGCAAAACGGATAAAAAGTTTTTGCTTCTTTTTTCAAAAAGAAGCGCTTCCTTCCTTCCACTTGCCTTACGCCTTCTTGTACGCCTTCAAAATGCGATCCGCCTCCGCCTGCGTATCGGCCATCGCCTGCGCCGGCGTCTTCTGCCCGGAAAGGCACGCCTGCACATTATTCGTCAGCGCCGCATAGACCTTCTGGTTCTCGAAGGTGGACAGCTCGCCGACGGCCACCGGCAGATAGCCGCGCGCCACGTCAGCAGCGGGGAAGCCGGCGATGTAGTCCTTCAGCGTCTTGGTCTCGTAGGCCGCCGGCGAGGAGGCGATGTAGCCGGTCTTCATCGACCAGTCGGCCGCACGATCGGGCTCGGCGAGGAAGCGGGCGAAGGCCAGCGCCGCTTTGCGTTCGGCGGGGTTGGCGTTCTTGAAGAAGTAGATGTTGCCGCCGCCCACCACGGTGCGCGGGCCGTCCTTGCCGGGTAGGCCGACGATGCCGAAGGGGAACTTGGCGTTCGCACGCATGTTGGTGAGGTTGCCGGTGGTGTGCTGGATGATGGCCGTGTTGCCCTCCAGGAAGTCCGGCGTCAGCTGGCCCCAGTTCGACACACCCTCCGGCGAGGCGCCGGAGGTGCCGAGGCCGCGCCAATAGGCCAGCGCCTCGATCGCCTTGGGGTGGTTGAAGTAGGTCTCGGTGCCGGCCTCGTTCATCAGCACGTGGTTGGCCTGGTTGGCCAGCGCGCCGAAGGTCCATTGCGCATTGCCGGTATCGGCAGCCATCTTCACGCCCCAGCGGGTCACCTTGCCGCTGGCGTCCTTCTTGGTGAGCTTGATGGCGGCGGCCTGGAGTTCCGCCCAGGTGCGCGGGAACTTCTCGGGGTCGAGCCCGGCTTCGGCGAAGGCGGCCTTGTTGTAGTACATCACGGCGGTGGAGCGCTGGAACGGGATGCTCCACAGCTTGCCCTCGGCGCGGCTGTTGGCGAGGAACGCGGGGTAGAAGCCTTCGAGCCACTTCTTCCCTTCGGCGTCGAGCCCGACATCCTCAAGGCTGGCGAGGATGTCGAGGTCCTGCAGCGCGTGCATCTCGGCGGCCAGCAGCACGGCCATCGCGGGGCCGGAGCCGCCCTTGATGGCGGTGACCGCCTTGGTCAGCGTCTCGCCGTAGTTGCCGGCATAGACCGGCGCCACCTCGATGCCGGTCTTGGCCTGGAACTCCTTGCAGTAGCCATCGACGATGGCCGGGATCGGCCCTCCGACGGCGATCGGGTAGTAGAACGAGATCTTCACGCCCTGTGCCCGCGCTACAGCGGGGGCGGCGAGCGTGGCGGCGGTGGCGCCGAGCAGTGTGCGGCGACGGATCATGGCGGTTCCTCCGGGTTCGGTGGGTTAGGCCTTCTGGTACGGCTTGAGCAGGCGGGTGGCGGCGGCCTGGGCGTCGTCGAGCGCTTGTTTGGGCGGCTTGCGGCCGAGCAGGGCGGCCTGAAGCTCGTCGGTGAGTGCCTTGGCGACGCGCTGGTTGTCGTGGGTGGAGAGTTCGGGCACGGCGAAGGCGAGCTGGTCGCGCGCCACCGCGGCCTGCGGGAAACCGGCAACATAGTCCTTCATCGTCGGGGTCTCCCAGGCATCGGGGCGGGTGGCGACGTAGCCGGTGGCCATGCCCCAGGCGGCGGCCTTCTCGGGCGAGGTGAGCCAGCGCAGGAAGCGCAGGCTGGCCTGCTGCTGGGCGGGGGTGGCGCCCTTGAAGAGATGGAAGTTGCCGCCGCCGGCGGGCGAGCCACGGCGCTTGCCGGCCGGCAGCATGGCGACGCCAAAGGGGAATTTGGCGTTGTTCTTGATGTTGGTGAGGTTGCCCGTGGTGTGCCAGATCACCGCGGTAGTGCCTTCGAGGAAGTCGCGCGGACCGGTGCCCCAGGCGGAAATGCCGGTTGGGTGCGAGCGGTGCTTGTTCATCAGATCGAGCCAGAATTGCAGGCCCTCGACGGCACCGGCGGAGTTGAAATCCGTCCTGCGGCCATTGTCGCCGGCGAGCTCGACGCCGGCCTGGGCCGCCATCGCCTGGTAGAGCCAGTAGGTGAAGCCGTCGCCGGGTATCTGGATGCCCCAGCGCGAGACCTTGTCGCCCTCACGCTTGGTCGCCTTGGCGGTCCATTCGGCGTTCTCGGCCCAGGAGGCCGGGCCTTTCTCGGGGTCGAGGCCGATCTCCTTAAAGATTTCCTTGTTCCAATAGGCGACGATCGTCGAACGCTGGAACGGAATGCCCCAGACATGCCCGTCGATGGTGCCGTTGGCCATGAAGGCCGGGTAGAAGCTCTTGAGCCAGGCCTTGTCGGCGTCCGAGGTGGCAAGCGTGTCGAACGGCAGGATCAGCTCGTCGTCGATCAGCGTGTAGGCGTCGACGGCAAGCACCAGGGCCATCTGCGGGCCCTGGCCGGCCTTGGTCGCGGTGATCGCTTTGGTCAGCGTGTCGACATAGGAGCCGGCGTAGATCGGCTTCACCTCAATGTCGGTGTTGGCAGCCATGAATTCGGTGCAGTAGCCGTCGATGATCTTGGTGATCGGGCCGCCGACGGCGACGGGGAAGTAGAACTCGACGGTGGTCTTGCCCTGGGCGCCCAGGATCGACGGGGCCGCGAGCGTGGCAGCGGTGGCCCCGATAAGCGTACGACGGGGCAGCGTGCGGTGGGTGGTGGCGATATTGCGCATGGGGTCCTCGCTTCAGGCGTTGGTGGGAAGGCGCCGCCCGCTGGCGGCGTCGAACAGATGCAGGTCGGCGCGGTCGAAATCGAAGGTCACCGCCGCCCCGTCGGGCAGGCCGGCGCGGCCGGGCAGGCGGGCGAGCAGGCTCTGGCCGTCAGCGAGCCGGCAGGCGACGACGGTGTCGGCGCCGAGATACTCGGCATGGGAGACAACGGCGGAAATGCCCTGCCCGCCGAGCCGTAGCGACTCCGGGCGGATGCCGGCAAGCAGGCCCACGCCGGGCGGGCCGAGGAGGGCGCCGGCAATGGTGCCGGAGTCCGGTAATTTGATCAGGTTCATCGGCGGGGTGCCGATGAAGCTGGCGGCAAACGCGGTGGCCGGCGTCGCGTAGACATCCGCCGGCGGGGCGTCCTGCTCGATATGCCCGTCGCGCAGCAGCACCACCTGGTCGGCCATGCCCATCGCCTCGGTCTGGTCATGGGTGACGTACAGCATGGTGATGCCGAGGCGGCGCTGCAAAGCCAGGATTTCCCGGCGCATATCGGCGCGCAGCTGCGCGTCCAGGTTCGAAAGCGGCTCATCCATCAGGCACACCGGCGCCTCGGCGACGATGGCGCGGCCGAGGGCAACGCGCTGTTGCTGCCCGCCCGAAAGCTGAGCGGGACGGCGGGCGAGCAGATGGCCGATGCCGAGGATTTCCACTGCCCGATCGAGCCGCCGCTTGCGCTCCGCCGGCGCAACGCTGCGCGCCCGGAGACCAAATACGATGTTCTCGGCGACGTTGAGATGCGGGAACAGCGCGTAGGACTGGAACACCATCGCCACCCCCCGTTCCGCCGGCGGCAGGTTGGTGACGTCCCGCCCGCCGATCTCCACCGTCCCCCCGCTCGCGGTCTCCAACCCGGCGACGATGCGCAGGCACGTGGTTTTGCCGCAGCCGGACGGGCCGAGCAGCACGCAAAATGTGCCGGCCGCCACCGTCAGCGACACGCCATCGAGCGCCGCGACGCTGCCCCAGCGGCGCGCGACGTTGGTCAACCGCACGGCGGCGCCGGTGGTTGCGGTACGGGTCTGCTCGGCTGGCATCACGCGGCTGGTCTCCTGCCCCTCCATAGCTTTGCACGGACTGCATGGCATGTGACAGTTCCATGGTAGCGCCCGCCATACCGGCGGCGCCAGAGATGACCCCCCGGGGAGGCGAGCACGCATGAAGATCATCGGCCTGACCGGCGGCATCGGCATGGGCAAGTCCACCGCGGCGGGGTTTTTCCGCCGCACCCGCATCCCGGTGTTCGACGCCGACGCCTGCGTGCGCGCATTGCAGGCCCCCGGCGGTCGCGCCTTGCCGGCGATTGCCGCCGCCTTCCCCGGTACCATCAGCGACAACCGACTTGACCGCGCGGCGCTGCGAGCCGCCGCCATCGCCCGACCCGACGGATTCGCCATCCTCAACCACATCATCCACCCGATGGTGCGCGAGGAGGAACTGGCCTTCCTGGCCCGCGCCCGCCGCCGCGCCTGCCGGGCCGCGGTGCTCGATATTCCGCTGCTGCTGGAAACCGCGCGCCGCCCCTACGTGGACCTCATCCTCGTGGTCTCCGCCCCCAAGGCGGTGCAGGTCCATCGCGTGCTGCTGCGCCGCACTATGGATCGCGCCCAAGTCGAGGCCTTCATTGCCCGCCAAATGCCCGACCGCGCCAAGCGGCGCCAGGCCGATCTGGTGGTCAACACCGGGCTCTCCCGCTTCCACGCCTTGCGCACCCTGCGCCGCTTCCTGCACATACTGCACGCATGACCCGTTCCGTATTGTTCGACACCGAGACCACCGGCCTCGATCCCCTCAAGGGCGATCGGGTGATCGAAGTCGCGGCACTTGAGCTCGACAACGACCTGCCGACCGGCAAGTCCTTCCACCGCCTCATCCATCCGCAGCGCGACATCCCCGACGACGTCGTGCGCATCCACGGCATTACCATCGACAAGCTGCGCGATGCGCCCCGCTTCGAGGAAATCGTCGACGACCTGCTGGAATTCTTCGGCGACGGCCCCCTCGTGGCCCACAACGCGCCGTTCGACTTTAACTTCCTCAACGCCGAATTCGCCCGCTGCGGCCGCCTTTCGCTCGACCGCGCCCGCATGGTCGACACGCTGGCCCTCGCCAAAACGCGCTTTCCAGGCCTCCCCAACAGCCTCGACGCGCTGTGCCGCCGCTTTGATATCGATCTCTCCGAGCGCACCACCCACAACGCCCTGCTCGACTGCAAACTGCTGTCCGAAGTCTATGTCGAGCTCACCGGCGGCCGCCAACGTGGCCTCTCGCTCGCCACCGAGGAACAGACGAGCCTGCAAATCGCCACCTACGCCGCCGAGGGGCCGCGCATCCCGCGCCCGATCGCGCCGAATGAGGGCGAACTCGCCGCCCACGCGGCCTTTCTCGGCAAGCTTAAATCCCCGCTCTGGAATACCTGAACCCGCCCACAGGAGGCACGCCGTGCAGAACAGCGAACGGATCTGGCAACTCGTCGATGTCCGCAAGGACCAGTACGAAGCCCTCAGCGACCGCATCTGGGACAAGCCGGAGATCGCCTATACCGAATTCGCCGCCGTCGCCGAGCATACCGCGATGCTGGAGGCCGAGGGCTTCCGCATCACCCGCGACCTCGCGGGCATCCCAACCGCCGTGATGGGCGAGGCGGGCGAGGAAGGCCCGGTGATTGCCATCCTCGGCGAGTACGACGCACTCCCCGGCCTCTCCCAGGAGGCTGGCGTCGCCGAGCCGCGCCCACTGCCGGGCGACGGCATGGGCCATGGCTGTGGCCATAATCTGCTCGGCTCCGGCGCTCTGCTCGCCGCCGCCGCGGTGAAGGACTGGCTGGCCGAAAACGGCGTCAAAGGCCGCGTGCGCTACTACGGCTGCCCCGCCGAGGAAGGCGGCGCCGCCAAGGCCTTCATGGTCCGCGCGGGCTGCTTCGATGACGTCGATATCGCCATCACCTGGCACTCCATGCCCTTCGCCGGCGTGAACGACGCGATGAGCCTCGCCAACACCCGCATGGACTTCGCCTTCATCGGCCGCGCCAGCCATGCTGCCGCCTCACCCCATCTCGGCCGCTCCGCGCTCGATGCCGTCGAACTGATGAATGTCGGCGTCAACTACCTGCGCGAACACATGCCGTCCGACGCGCGCATCCACTATGCCCTGCTGGAAACCGGCGGCATCGCCCCCAACGTGGTGCAGGCCAACGCCAAGGTGCGCTACGCCATTCGCGCGCGCGACCTCGGCGAAATGTTCGCCCTCGTCGAGCGCGTGAAGAAAGTCGCCCAAGGCGCGGCGTTGATGACCGAGACCCGCGTCGAAATGCAAACCATCTCCGCCGTCTCCAACCTCATGGGCAACACTCCGCTCGACCACGCCATGCACGCGAACCTCCTGCGCCTCGGCCCGCCACCCTTCGACGCCGAAGACCGCGATTTCGCCGAGGGCATCCGCGCCACCCTCACCGACGGCGACATCAGCACCCAATATCGCCGCGCTGGCCTGCCCATCCGCCGCGACCAGCCGCTCGCCGACTTCATCGTCCCCCTCGGCCTGCGCGGCGAAGCCATGCTGGGCTCCACCGACGTCGGCGACGTCTCCTGGAACGTCCCGCTCGTCCAGGCCGACGGCGCCACGGTGGCCATCGGCACGCCCTTCCACTCCTGGCAGATGACCGCCCAAGGCAAATCCGCCCTCGCCAAGAAAGGCATGGTCCACGTCGCCAAAGTCATGGCCGGCACCGCGATCGACGCCATCAAGAGCCCCACCCTGATCGCCGAAGCCAAGGCCGACCTCGCCGAACGCACCCGCGACAACCCCTACGTCTCGCCATTGCCCCCCGAGGTGCAACCACCCATCCGCACGCGGCCGGTGGCGGAGTAGAGACGGCGAGAGCCTCGCACCATTTGCGTTGAAGTAGTTCTCGTCACGCTTCTGATTGATCGTGTTATAATAACATATATGGAACATAACATTGCTCCCAAGGGGCCAGTTCAGCGAATTGCTGGACTGGCTTCCCGCCGATCCTGATCCCGGCGCGGTGGCACGGGAGGCCAAGGCAAATCAGCAAAAGCGCAAGCTGGAAACCGACGCCCCGACCTCCGCTACCCACCCAGCAACCCAATCAACATCAATGGGTATCATCCCCGGGCGGCGCAGTGCTTGCACGGACGATCAGGGTGTAGGCGAGGTGCGGGGGGGCTTGGCCAGCGAGCAGGGCAGCGACGGCGGCCTGGCCGAATTCGCGGCGGGGTTGGCGGATGGTCGTGAGCGGGGGGTGGGTGAAGGCAGCGAAGCTGATGTCGTCGAAGCCGATCACCGAGAGGTCTTCCGGCACCCGCAGCCCGGCATCGCGGGCAGCCTTGATGGCGCCGATCGCCATTTCGTCGTTGGCGCAGAAGACGGCCGTGGGGCGAGGGAGTTGGGCGAGGAGCTCTGCCATGGCAGCTTCCCCGGATGCCATTGTGAAGTCACCAAAGGCGAGGACGGCATGAGTGCCGGTGGCGCGGCGCCATCCTTCGATGCGCTGGGCGGTGAGAACGTTGCCGGGCGGTCCGGCGATATGGGCGATCGCGCGATGGCCGAGGCCGCGCAGGTGATCGACGGCAGTCTGGGCCGCGGCTGCGTTGTCGATGCCGATCGTCGGCAGGTCGGCGCCGGGGATGGTCTCTGAAACCGCGACCACCTGGCCGGCGAGGGATGGCACGTCGAGCCCGGCGGGGATGCGCCCGGTGAGCAGTACCAGCCCGTCGACCACGCCGGTGAGGAGCTGGCGGGCCAGCACTGCCTCGCGGGCCGGGTCCCCCTCGGTGGAGCCGACCAGCACGCCATAGCCGGCGGCGCCCGCGGCCTCCTCGATGCCCTGGACGACTTCGGCGAAGAAGGGGTTGGCGATGGTGGGCAGCAGCACCAGCAACTGCCGGCTGCGCTGCAGGCGCAAACCCTGGGCGACCTGGTTCACCACGTAGCCGGTCTGCCGCACCGCCGCCTCGATGCGTTCGCGCGTGTCCCCGGTCACCCTGGGCGAGCCCGCCAGCGCCCGGCTGACAGTGGAGACCGAGACGCCGGCGAGACGGGCGATATCCTCCATCCTGGGCCGGTTCGGCGCGGGCTCGGTCATGTGCGGCGCGATCATGGCGCGATCCTTGCGCCGCACAGCGCGATGCGACAATGGCTTGACCGATCTTTGCAATCGTTTGTATGACCCAGTTATGCCCCGGCGCGTAATATCGTGACGGGACTGGCCCGCCTGAGATAACATCAGACCACCGACCAAGAAACCAAATGGGGAGACGCGCCGTGTTGTCGAAGCGATATCTGTTGTCTTGTGCCGCTGCCACGGTGCTCGGCTTTGCCACGCCGGCCGCGGCGCAGACCGCCGAGGTGATCCATTGGTGGACCTCGGGCGGTGAATCGGCTGCCGTGAAGGTGTTCGCCGACCAGTTCACCAAGGCCGGCGGCAAATGGGTCGATACTGCCATCGCCGGTGGCCCCAACGCCCGCACCGCCGCCATCAACCGCACCATCGGCGGCAACCCGCCGACAGCGATGCAGTTCAACACCGGCAAGCAGTTCGACGAACTGGTCGAGGCCGGGCTGCTCGCCGATGTCGACGCGGTGGCCGCGTCGCAGAACTGGAAGGCGATCGTCCCGCCCGCCATCCTCGAGGCGGTGACGCGGAATGGCCACGCCTACGCGGTGCCGGTGAACATCCATGGGCAGAACTGGTTCTTCTACTCCACCGCAGCCTTCGCCAAGGCCGGCGCGACCGAGCCGAAAAACTGGGATGACCTGTTCGTCCAGCTCGACAAGCTCAAGGCGGCCGGGCTGATCCCGCTGGCATTCGGCGACCAGAAAAACTGGGAGCGCAACATGTTCAACAACGTGCTGGCCGGTGTCGGCGGCGCGGACGGCTTCGTCAAGCTGTGGGGCAAGCGCGACCAGGGCTTCGTCAAGGGCCCGGGCTTCCGCAAAGTCGCCGAGACCTATCGCCGCTTGAAGGGATACGTCGATCCGGGTTCGCCGGGCCGCAACTGGAATGACGCCACCACCATGGTGATCCAGGGAAAGGCCGGCATGCAGATGATGGGCGACTGGGCGAAGGGCGAATTCACCGCCGCCGGCCAGACCCCGGGCAAGGAATACGGCTGCACCGTGGTGTCCGACCATGGCGGCGGCTATGTGATGGGCGGCGACGTGTTCGCCTTCCCCAAGCCGAAGACGGCCGATGTCGCCAAGGCGCAGACCCTGCTGGCCTCGACCATGATGGCGCCGGCGACCCAGCTCGAGTTCGCCCAGAAGAAGGGTTCGATCCCGTCGCGCACCGACCTTGACGTGAAGTCGCTCGACATCTGCGCCCAGAAGGCGGTCGCCTCGGTCGCCAACAAGGCCGCCCAGATCCCCGCCAACGAGCTGCTCTCGCCGCCCGCGCTGACCGGCGCGGTCGAGGACATCATCTCGGCGTTCTGGAACGACAATACGATGACGACCGACGCCTTCGTGGCCAAGGTTTCGGCCGCGCTGGCCTCGCAGCTCTGATCGGGATCGGGGGGCGGCTTCGGCCGCTCCCCATCGCGCCATGCGCTTCAACCTCCGTTTTGTGTCAGGCCGCATCGCCGCCCAGGTCGCGCTGCTGCCCGCCATGCTGATCGCGCTTACCGTCTTCTGCGGCGCGACCGGCTGGACGGTGTGGATCTCGCTCACCAACTCGCGCATGCTGCCCAACACCAACTTCATCGGCTTGCGGCAGTACGGCAGCCTGTTCGCCAACGAGCGCTGGATTGTCTCGGTGCAGAACCTCGCCCTGTTCGGCGCGCTGTTCATCGTCATCTCGCTGGCACTCGGCTTCCTGCTGGCGGTGCTGATCGACCAGCGGGTGCGCGCCGAGGATCTGCTGCGCTCGATGTTCCTGTATCCCTTCTCGATGTCCTTCATCGTCACCGGCCTGGCATGGCGCTGGATTCTCGACCCCACCCTCGGCATCAGCAAACTCGCACACGACCTCGGCTTCGAGGCGATCCAGTTCGATTGGCTGGTCCGCCAGGACCGGGTGATCTTCACCCTGCTCGCCGCCGGCGTATGGCATGCGGCGGGGCTGGTGATGGCGATCATGCTGGCCGGGTTGCGCGGGATCGACCAGGAAATCTGGAAAGCGACGCGCATCGAGGGCATTCCGGCGTGGCGGACCTATCTGTTCGTGGTGCTGCCGATGCTGAAGGGCAGTTTCGCCACCGCCACCATCCTGATGGCGACCTCCGTCGTGCGGCTCTATGATCTTTCGGTCGCGATGACCAATGGCGGGCCGGGGATCGCCTCGGAAGTGCCGGCCAAGTTCGTGATGGATAATTTGTTCGAGCGGCAGAACATCGGCCTCGCCACCGCGGCCGCCACCTCGATGCTGGTGACCGTGGTCGCCGTGGTGGCACCACTCCTGTACTGGCAGAGCCGCTCGGCCGAGCGGGCGGCGCGATGAGGGGCCAGAGCGGCGCCTTCTCGCCGGTGCGGCTGGGGATCTACGGCTTCCTGCTGATTTCGGCGGCCTTCTTCCTGCTGCCGCTTTACGTGATGGTGGTGACATCGCTGAAGTCGATGCCGGAGATCCGCGAGGGCAATTTGCTGGCCCTGCCGGGTGCGCCGAGTGCGGCGGCCTGGATCAAGGCGTGGTCCACCGCCTGCACCGGCCTCACCTGCAACGGCATCCAGGTCGGGTTCTGGAATTCGGTGACCATCCTGGTGCCAAGCGTGGCCGTCTCGATTTCCGTCGGCGCGGTGACCGGCTATGCGCTGTCGCTGTGGCGGCCCCGCGGCGCGGCGCTGCTGTTCGGCATCCTGATGTCGGTGGCGTTCGTGCCTTACCAGGTGTTCCTGTTTCCCCTGGTGCGGATGTTCTCCTATGTCGGGCTGAACTCGACGCTGCTCGGGATCATCGTGATCCACACGATCTTCGGCCTGCCGACCATGACACTGATTTTCCGCAACTACTTCGCCTCGGTGCCGATCGAGCTGTTCAAGGCGGCGCGGGTGGATGGCGCCGGGTTCTGGCGCATCTTCGGCTCCATCATGCTGCCGATGGCGGTGCCGATCATCGTGGTGGCGATGATCCTGCAAACCACTGGAATATGGAACGACTTCATATTCGGCCTGGTGTTCGCCGGGCGCGAGAACTTCCCGATGACAGTGCAGCTCAACAACATCGTCAACTCGACCCAGGGCGAGCGCGAATACAACGTCGACATGGCGGCCACCATGCTGACCGCGCTGGTGCCGCTGGCGGTCTATTTCATCTCCGGGCGCTGGTTCGTCCGCGGCATCGCCGCCGGCGCGGTGAAGGGGTAATTCATGGCAGGCGTTCGGGTCTCCGCGCTCAGCAAATCCTACGGCGCGCTCAGCGTGCTGCGCGACATCGATCTCGAAGTGGCGGAGGGCGAGTTCACCGTGCTGCTCGGCCCGTCGGGCTGCGGCAAATCGACACTGCTGAACGCGATCGCCGGGCTCGACGACATCAACGACGGCACCATCATGATCGGGGGCGAGGACGTCACCGCCCGCGAGCCGAGCAAGCGCGGCATCGCCATGGTGTTCCAGTCCTACGCGCTCTATCCGACCATGACGGTGCGGGGGAACCTTTCCTTCGGCCTCAAGGTGAAGGGCCGGCCACGCGCGGAGATCGAGAAGCGGGTGGCCTGGGCGGCGGAGCTGTTGCAGATCACCCCGCAGCTCGACCGCAAGCCGGGCCAGATGTCCGGCGGCCAGCGCCAGCGGGTGGCGATCGGCCGCGCTTTGGTGCAGGACGCCAGGCTGTTCCTGTTCGACGAGCCGCTCTCCAACCTCGACGCCAAGCTGCGCACCGAAATGCGCGTCGAGATCAAGAAGCTGCACAAGGAGCTTGGCCTCACCATCGTCTACGTCACCCACGACCAGATCGAGGCGATGACGCTGGCGACCCGCATCGCGGTGATGCAGGGCGGGCGGATCGAGCAATACGCCGCGCCGGATGAGCTGTACGAACGACCGGAGACGCTGTTCGTCGCCGGCTTCGTGGGCGCCCCGGCGATGAACTTCCTGCCGGGCATTTGGCGTGCCGGCGCGGTCGAAGTCGACGGCATCCGCATTCCCGCCGGAGCGCTTGACCTGCGGGCGCCGGTGGCGGATGGCACATCGGTGGTGCTCGGTGTGCGCCCCGAGCATATCGGCCTCGCCGAGGACGGTGCGCCCGGCGAGGCCATCGCGACCACCATGCAGTTCATGGAGCCGATGGGGGCCGACACGCTCGGCTGGTTCGCCATGGGCGGCCACCGCCTGTCCGTGCGCCTCGCGCCGCAACGGGCGCGTGCCGTCGCCGGTGCGACGACCCTCGCGCTCGACCTCCGCCTCGCCTCGCTGTTCGACGCCACCACCGAACGACGCCTTTAGACCCCAAGGACCTTGCGATGACCGACCTGATTTCCATCCAGCTCTACACATTGCGCAATCTCGGCGACGTCGACCTCATCCTCGATACCGTCGCCGCCGCCGGGTACAAGAACGTCGAGGGCATCGGCTCGCACCTCGATGACGCGGCCACCGTTGCCCGCAAGGTCGCAGCCCGTGGGATGAAGATGACGTCGAGCCATGTCGGCCTGATGGCGCTGCGCGAACGGCCCGACACCATCATCGAGGCCTGCAAGACCTTCGGCTTCACCGACCTCTACATGCCCGCCGTGCCGCCCGACATGCGCCAGATGGACGCCGCCGGCTGGACCGCAGTGGGCAAGGAACTCGGTAACCTCGCCGAGCGTTTCGCCAAGTCCGGCATCAAGCTCGGCTACCACAACCACCACTGGGAGATGGACAAGAAGGCGGGCGACAAGACGGCGTTCGAACTGTTGTTCGACGCCGCCGGCGGCAGCGGCCTTGCCTGGCAGGTGGATGTCGCCTGGCTCGTGCGCGGGGGCGTGGACCCCAAGGCCTGGATGACGCGCTACCAGCCGATCGTCACCGCCGCCCATGTGAAGGACATCGCGCCCGCCGGGCAGAATGTCGATCAGGACGGCTGGGCCGATGTCGGCGCCGGGGTGCTGGACTGGAAGGACCTCTGGGCCGCCTGCATCGCCGCCGGCGCCCGGCACATGGTCGTCGAGCACGACAAGCCGGCCGATCCCGGCGCCACCGCACGCAACTCGCTGAATTTCCTTCGCTCCATCACGGGCTGAACCACCATGCAACCCATCAATATCGGCATCATCGGCACCGGCGTCATCTGCGACTCCTATTTGCGCGGCGCCCTTGGCGTTCCCGCCAATGAGGGCCGACCCGCCGCCGCGCCGTCGCGCATCATCAACATCAAGTCGGTCGCCGACATCCGGCCCGAAGCCGCCAAGGCCAAGGCCGAGGCCTTCGGCGTCGGTTCGGACACGGTGGACGGGCTGTTGGCCGACCCCGAGATCTCCATCGTGCTGAACCTCACCATTCCGCTCGCGCATGCCGAGGTGAACCGCGCCATCGTTGCCGCCGGCAAGCACGCCTATGCCGAGAAGCCACTCTGCGCCAGCTTCGGCGAGGCCCAGGCCCTGCTCGCCCAGGCCGCCAAGGCCGGGGTGCGCGTGGGCGGCGCGCCCGACACCTTCCTCGGCGCCGGCCACCAGGCTTGCCGCCGCATCATCGACTCCGGGCGCATCGGCAAGGTGATCTCCGGCTCCGCCACCGTGCTGAGCCACGGCATGGAGCATTGGCACCCCAACCCCAATTTCTACTTCATGAAGGGCGGCGGACCGATCCTCGACATGGGGCCGTACTACGTGACGGATTTGGTGCAGCTGCTCGGCCCGGTCGCCCGCGTGGCCGCCACCACCTGCATCGGCAACCCCGTGCGCACCATCACCAGCCAGCCGCGCGCGGGCGAGACCATTGATGTGGATATCGAGACCACTGCCACCGCGCTGCTCGAATTCGTCTCCGGCGCCACCATCACGCTGGCCGCCTCGTGGGACGTCTGGAAGAACAAGCGCCTGCCGTTCGAGCTCTACGGCGTCGACGGCTCGCTGATCGTGCCCGACCCCAACTTCTTCGGCGGCACAATTGAGATTTCCGACAAGGGCGGTGACTGGACCCCGGTCGACATCTCCGCCCACCCCTTCCACACCCCCAACCGCACCATGCGCGACGGCCGCGAAGTGGCGGATTACCGCATCATCGGCCTGCTCGACATGGCCGCCGCCATCCAGCAGGGCCGGCCGCATCGCGCCTCGGGCGAGTTGACGACCCATGTGCTGGAAGTGCTGGAGGCCGTGGGCATCGCCGGCGCCGAGCGGCGCTGGGTCGATCTCACCACCACCTGCGAGCGGCCGGCGCCGGTGCCGCAGGGAGCGGGCGAGGAGGTCTTCCTCGCATGAGCAAGGGCATGGTCAAGGGCCCCGGCATTTTCCTCGCCCAGTTCGCCGGCGACGAGGCGCCCTTCAACACCCTGGCCGGCATGGCGGAATGGGCGGCCGATCTCGGCTATACCGGCATCCAGATCCCCTCCTGGGACGGGCGGCTGTTCGACCTCGCCAAGGCCGCGGAGAGCCAGACCTACTGCGACGAGATCAAAGGCACGCTCGCCGAATTCGATCTCGAGGTGACCGAGCTGTCCACCCATCTCCAGGGGCAGCTCATCGCGGTGCACCCGGCCTATGACGCGGCGTTCGACGGGTTTGCCCCCGAGAGCGTGCGCGGCAAGCCGGCGGCGCGGCAGGAATGGGCGGTCAATCAGCTGCTCTACGCCGCCCGCGCCTCGGAGCGCCTCGGCCTCAAGGCCCATGCCAGTTTCTCCGGCGCATTGGCCTGGCCGTACGTCTACCCCTGGCCACAGCGCCCGGCAGGGTTGATCGAGACCGCGTTCGACGAGCTGGCCAAGCGCTGGCTGCCGATCCTCAACGCGTTCGACAGCCATGGCGTGGACGTCTGCTACGAAATCCACCCGGGCGAGGACCTGCACGACGGCATCAGCTACGAGATGTTCCTCGAGCGCGTCGGCAACCACCCCCGCGCCCGCATCCTCTACGACCCCAGCCACTTCGTGCTGCAACAGCTCGACTACCTCGCCTTCATCGACATCTACCACCAGCGCATCGGCGCCTTCCACGCCAAGGACGCCGAATTCAACCCGACCGGCAAGCAAGGCGTCTATGGCGGCTTCCAGTCCTGGACCGACCGCGCCGGCCGCTTCCGCTCGCTGGGCGATGGCCAGGTGCAGTTCGCGCCTATCTTCTCCAAGCTTGCACAATACGGCTACGACGGCTGGGCGGTGCTGGAATGGGAATGCTGCCTGAAATCGCCCGAGGCCGGCGCCCGCGAAGGCGCCGAATTCATCGCCGCGCATATCATCCCCGTCACCGACAAGGCCTTCGACGATTTCGCCGCTTCGGGCACCGATGAGGCGGCTAATCGGCGGATGTTGGGGCTTACGTAAGGCAGGAAGCGTGTTCTTTTTTGAAAAAAAGAACCAAAAAACTTTTATCCGTTGGCTTCGCCGCTCGCCGGCGGGAGGGCGGGCGAAGCCCATGATTGATTGCTTCGCGCACCTCCCTTGCCGGCAATCCGCCAACCCAAACGGATAAAAGTCTTTTTGCTTCTTTTTCTTCAGAAAAAGAAGACTTCCCTGAATCAAGGAGTCGATGATGACCATAGGCGCAGTGAACGACGGCGGCACCGCACGGCGGTTGCGGCTGGGCATGGTCGGCGGCGGTGAGGGGGCCTTCATCGGCGCCGTGCACCGCATCGCGGCGCGGCTGGATGACGAGTGGGAGTTGGTGGCGGGCGCATTGTCGTCCGAGCCCGAGCGTGCCCGCCGCAGTGGGGCGATGTTGCGGCTTGATCCGGCGCGCAGCTATGGCAGTTTTGCGGATATGGCGGCGGCTGAGGCGATGCGGGATGATCGTATCGACGCGGTGGCGATCGTCACGCCCAACCATATGCATCATCCCGTCGCGGTGGCGTTTCTTGAGGCCGGGATCGACGTGATTTCCGACAAGCCGCTGTGCCGGACGATGGAGGAGGCGCGCGATTTGGCCGCACGGGTGGCGGCGAGCGGGCGGTTGTTTGCGGTGACCTACAACTACACGGGCTACCCGATGATCCGCCAGGCGCGCGAGATGATCGCGGCCGGGGAGTTGGGGGCGATCCGCAGTGTGCAGGCGGAGTATGCGCAGGATTGGCTGTCCACCGACCTCGAATCGACCGGGCAGAAGCAGGCGGATTGGCGGACGGACCCGGCGCGCAGTGGGGCCGGCGGGGCGATCGGCGATATCGGGACGCATGCGTTCAACCTCGCCGAATTCGTCACCGGGCTGGACTGCACCGAGCTCGCCGCGGAGTTGTCGAGCTTCGTGGCCGGGCGGCGGGTGGATGATAATGCGCAGATGCTGCTGCGCTACCAGGGCGGGGCGCGGGGCGCGCTGTGGGCGAGCCAGGTGTCGCCGGGCAATGAGAACGGGCTGACGCTGCGGGTCTACGGTGAGAAGGGCGGGCTGTCCTGGCGGCAGGAGCACCCGAACCAGCTGCACTTCGCCCGGCTCGGCCAGAAGCCGGAGCTGCTCACCCGGGGCGGCCATGGCTCCGGCCCCGCGGCAGCGCATGCGACGCGCATTCCGGCGGGGCATCCCGAGGGGTATCTTGAAGGCTTCGCCCAGCTCTACCGCGACATCGCCGGCCAGTTGCGCGCCCGCCATGTCGGCGCCGTGCCAGATGCCGCGCATATGCTGGTGCCCGGGGTGCGCGAAGGGGTGCGTGGTATCGCCTTCGTCACCGCTGCAGTGGCGTCCTCGGCGGCCAATGGCGCCTGGATGCCGATCGGCGGCTGACCCGGCCGCCGGACAGCAAAACGCCGCCGAAGCAGCGCTCCGGCGGCGTTTTTGTGCGAGGCCCGTCGTCTCAGCGACGGCGGCGGCGCAGGGCGGCGAGACCGAATGCGGCCGGGCCGAACAGGAGCATCGACATCGGCTCCGGCACGGCGGTCGTGCCGCCGCCACCGCCGGGTACCAGCGAGGATGCCTTTGCGCCGATATTGCCGGTGTTGCCGGTGTAGTTCGGGGTGGTGCCGATGACGTCGACGGAGAAGAGGATGCCGATCGAGTTGGCGACGAAGTTGGCGATCGAGATCGCCGTCGTCGAAATCACGCTCACCTTGAGCGCACCGCCGACCGCCTGGCTCGCGCCACTGCCGGCCGTGTAGTCGACGCCATAACCGTAGCCGCCGTTCTGGTAGCCCTTGGGCGTCGAGTCAGTGACGAAGACCGAGGTGCTGGCCCAGCTGTAGGGGCCAGTGGTGCTCGAATACTCCGAGCCGAGCTGGATGCTCAGGCCGGGCGTCATGTTGAAGGCGAGCGCGTCGCCGGCACCGGTGTTGACGAACTTCACGACCTGGGCGAGGGTGACGATGACGTCAACCTGGAAGGCGGTCACTTCGGTGAGGGTGATGGTACCGCCGGTCAACGCCTGGCTGACGCCGCAGCTGTTGGTGCAGGCATCCTGATCGAGGTTGTAGGTAACGCTATCCGCGGCGGCCGGGCCGCCAAGGAGCGCTACGGCTGCCAGAGCCATCGCCATCGTCTTCAGTGCGCGAAACTGGATCATCGTAACTATCCTTCGAACGGCCATTTGAAGCCACTCACCAATGTTCATCTGTCGACGACCGCGTTGAGATCGTCCCTGCCAACATAAATGCAATCCGCGTGCCAAAGGCGAAGACTCAGGAAACCCGCCTGTTTCGCCGCGGAACACGGCTACGCAAAAGCCCGTGTGTAAAATCTTCCGACGCGCGGTAACACGCTGCGGCGGCCGACTATCGCCAGCGCGCGAGCCGCTCTGCCGCCTCGGCCATGTCCTCCTCCGGGCCGCAATAGCTGAAGCGCACGAAATGGTGCCCCCGCTCGCGGTCGAAGTCGACGCCGGGGGAAGCCGCGACGCCGGCCTCGGCCAGCATGCGGGCGCAAAATTCGCGGCTGTCGTTGGTGCGGTCTGAGACGTCGGCGTAGATGTAGAAGGCGCCCTCGGCCGGTGAAAGGCGAGGGAAACCGGCGCCGGGCAGCCGCGCCAGCAGCAAATCGCGCGATCGCCGGTAGCGGGCGATATTGGCCTCCAGCTCCGTGGTGCAGTCGAACGCCGCCTCGGCGGCAATCTGGGCGATGTGCGGGGCGGAGATGAACATGTTCTGCGCCAGGCACTCCACCGGGCGCACCAAATCGTCCGGCAGCACCAGCCAGCCGATGCGCCAGCCGGTCATCGAGAAGTATTTCGAGAAGCTGTTCACCACCACGGCGGAGGGGCTCAGCTTGGCGGCGGTGGCCAACGGGGCGTCGTAGTTGAGGCCGTGGTAGATCTCGTCACTGATCAGCCGCACGCCGTTCGCGTGGCACCAGGTCGCGATCTCGGCCAGTTCCGCGGGATGCAGCATGGTGCCGGCGGGGTTGCAGGGGCTGGCGACGATCAGGCCGTCCGGTCGCGGATCGAGCCGCTCCAGCATGGCGACCGTCGGCTGGAAGCGGGTTTCGAGCCCGGCAGTGAGGATCACCGGCTCGATGCCGAGCGCGGTGAGTATATTCACATAGGGCGGGTAGAACGGCGCGGCCATGGCGACCCGGTCACCCGGGTCGAAGGCGGCGAGGAAGGCCAGTGGGAACGCACCGGAAGCACCCACGGTGACGGCGACGCGGTGCGCCGGCACGTCGGCGCCATACCAGTCGGCGTAGTGGCGGGCGATGCGTGCGCGCAGGCTCGGGATGCCGAGCGCCTCCGTGTAGCCGAGCGAACCACCGGCGGCGAGCGCCCGCTGCACGGCGGCGACCGCGCCCGCCGGCGCGCCGGTGCCGGGCTGGCCGACCTCCATGCGGATGATGTGCGGCGCCCCCGGCGGCAGGGCAGCCTGGCGCGCATTGGCGGCGCTGATCACGTCCATCACGATGAACGACGGCGCTGCGGCGCCGCGGCCGGTTTTCAGCGCCATGTTTTCAGCGCCACGTCAGTTGCTGCCGGTCGCCAGCCCGAAGCCGCGCGAATCGGTCGTCCAGCCGCAGCTTTCCGGCGAGGTCGGACCGCGGTTGCAGCCGACCACGTTGGCGCGGCCGGGCTCGGGCGAGGCCGCGGGGTCGGCGGTGAAGGTCCGGCCGGGGTCGGCGAGGGAGCGGGCGATGGCGAGGCCGACGGCGACCGGTGCCCCCTCCTGGCCCGATCCCCCGGCCATCACGCGCAGCGCGCTATCGCGGCGCAGGGTCACCATCCCGGCCGCCAGCAGCGGCGGGGGCAGCCAGGCCGGCGAGGCCGCAAGCATCACGCCGGTGCCCGCGGCGATCCGCCCGGTGCCGAACAAATTGCCCATCGTGAGCGCGCAGATCACCGCGTTGCCCTCGCGATCCAGCACCGCGAAGGTAGTGCTGGCGGGCAGCGGTGGCAGGGTTCCGGACGGCGCCACGGCGCCGTTGAGCATGGCTTCCGCCACGGTGCCGTCACGGCGGTACAGGGCAGCGGCAGCCAAGCCGCGGGATTTCGCCTCGGCGAGCGCGGTGGGGTTGGCGGCCAGCGTCTGGTAGGCAATCGCGGCCGCGAGACCGCCGTCGGCCGGGGTCGGCAGGAAGGAGACTGCGATCTCCTCCGAGCCGGGCACGATCAGGGGGCGCGTCATCTGCGGCAGCGCCTTGCGCATATCCTCGGCGGTCAACGAGGCACCAGCCAGCTTGGCGCCGGCAAGGAAGCGCTGCGAGGTCGCGCCGACATGAAGCTCGCCGACGCCGAGACGGCGGAGCTGGGCGAAGGTGGAGCCGAGATCGGGTTGCAGCAGCGGCGCGCCTTCTGCGAGCGGCTGGCCGCCGGGCAGGAATATCTCGCGCGCGGCGGGATCGCCCGCGAGCGGGCCGGCGACGATGGCGAGGTCCCGCACCAGCGCGCGGCTGGCCGGCACGCCGTCGCGCGCCAGGGTCTCACCGACCGCGATCAGCGATTCGAACCGTGCCTTGCCCTGGCGGGCATGCATCAGGAACAGGCCGCGCGCCAGCATCGGCGCCGCCGCCGGTCGGTCCGCCCCGCCGGCCGAGGCGGGGGCCTGGGGCTGGAAAAGGAAGGCGTCCGGGTAGCCGATGGCCCGCGAATCGCCGCGATGGGCGAGGCAGGCGCCACCGCCGCCGAGCCCGGCGCGCGAGGGCAGGGTGACGGAGAGGGCGAAAATTCCGCCCACCGCCGCGTCCACCGCGTTGCCGCCGGCCGACAGCACTTTTCGCGCCGCCAACACCGCCTGCGGCTCGTCGCCGCTCACGGCACCGAGGAAGCCGCTGACAAAACCGACGCTACCCTCCTTCGGCTTCTCGTCGCTGAAGAAATTGCCGATCGTCGTGCAGCCCGACGTCAGCAGCCCGAAGGCGAGCGCGACGGCGAGCGCGGGATTGGCTATTCTCGACCGCATGAAGCGCTCGTTCGTCCGTGTCGTCTCTGCCATGCTGGCTCCGATCATGTTGGCCGCGACGCTCGCGGCGTCATCCGCGCACGCGCAATCCGCGGGCGGCGGCGTCCGCCTCACCCTTATCCGAGACGCCGAAACCGAGACGCTGCTGCGCACCTTCGCCAATCCCTTGTTCCGCGCGGCCGGGGTTGATCCCAACCTGGTCCGCATCGTCCTCATCCGGGACAACGCCATAAACTCGTTCGTCAGCACCGGCAACGTACTGTTCGTGCACACGGGTCTTATCATGAAGGCGGACAGCGCGCTGGAACTCATCGGCGTGCTCGCGCACGAGACCGGCCACATCGCCGGCGGCCACCTCGCCAAGCTGCCCGAGGCGCTGCGCGAGATGATGATCTCCAGCATCGCTGCCATGCTGATCGGGGCTGCGGCCGGCGCGATGACCCGGGGCGCCGGCGCAGGGGCGGCGATCGGCGCCCAGCAGCTTGCCCAGCGCAATTTCCTCTCTTTCACCCGCGGCATGGAGCGCTCAGCCGACCAGGGTGCGCTGGTGTTCCTCGCTGGCAATAAATGGTCGGCCCAGGGCCTGCTCGACCTGTTCCGCCACCTCGAGGGCCAGGAAGTGCTGGCCCGTGCGCAGCAGGACCCTTACGTGATGACCCATCCGGTCACCCGCGAACGGATCGAGTTCGTGCAGAACCACATCGCGACCGACCCCTACAGCAAGAACCCGCTGCCGCCGGGGTTCGATTCCGGGTTTCTCATGGTGCGGGCGAAGCTGCAGGCGTTCCTTACCCCGAGCTCGGTCACGCTGCGCAATGTGCCGGAGGGCGACACCTCGGCGCCCGCCCGCTACGCGCGCGCCATCGCGCACTACCGCCTCGGCCATTTGTCCGACGCGCTGGCGCTGGTCGACGGCCTGCTCGCCGCCCAGCCGGTGAACCCGTGGCTCAACGAGCTCAAGGGCCAGATCCTGTTCGAGAACGGCAAGGTGCGGGAATCGCTGGGGCCCTACCGCGCCGCCTCCCGCATTGCCCCCGAGCAGCCGCAGATCCGTATCGCCCTCGCCCATGCGATGGTGGAAAGCGGGGACCCGCTGATGCTGCGCCCGGCGATCCAGGAGTTGCAGGTCGCGCTCGAACGTGAGCGCGACAATGCCGATGGCTGGCGCGCCCTCGGCGTCGCCTGGGGCAAGCTCGGCGACACCGCCCAGGCCAACCTCGCCCTGGCCGAGGAGGCGATGGTGAACGGCGAGATCGCCACCGCCCGGCAATTCGCCGCCCGTGCCGAAAAGGCGCTGCCACCCGGGCCGGCCCGGCTCCGGGCGACCGATATCAGCAATGCCGTGAAAAAGGAGAACCGCAGCGGCTTCTGACCTATAGAGGCCGCAGCCAAACAAGGACGTCCCTCGCATGCTCCGACTGCCCGCCCGGGCCATCGCCTCCATCGTGGCTCTGACCGTGATGCTCGTCCTGGACGCCGTCGCGCCAGCGATGGCGCAGACCAGCCCCCGGCTGCCAATCAGCCCGAGTGCCTTCAGCGACGCCCAGCGCAAGGAGATCGTCGAAATCCTCCGCCATGCCCTGCGCACCGACCCGTCGATCCTGCGCGACGCAATCGAGGCGGTGCGGGCCGACGCCAAGCGCGCCGAATCCGCCGCTTCCGGCGCGGCGATCGCCCGCAACGCCGAGGCGCTGACCCGCATGCCCGGAGACCCGGTGGCCGGCAACCCCAGCGGCGATGTCACCATCGTCGAGTTCTACGACATCCGCTGCCCTTATTGCCGGCGCACCCTGCCGACAATCGCAGAACTGCTGCGCACCGACCCGAAGCTGCGCATCGTCTACAAGGACATCCCCATCCTCGGCCCCGGCAGCGTCGTCGCCGCTCGCGCCGTGCTCGCCGCCCAGCGCCAGGGTGGTTACCTGCGGATGCGCGAGGCGTTGATGACCGGCCCGGGCCAGATCGACGCCGATGTCGTCAAGGCCGCCGCACAGCGCCTTGGCCTCGACTGGGAGCGCATGCAGCGCGACATGGCCGATCCGGCGATCCAGGCCCGGCTGGACGCCAATCTCAAACTCGCCAGCGCGCTGGAAATCGAGGGCACCCCCGCCTATGTGATCGGCCAGCAGTTGCACCCCGGCGCCATGGCGCTCGCCGATCTCAGGGACATGGTCGCGCTCGCCCGAAAGCGCTGATGCAGCCCGCTTTCCCGCATACGCTCGCGCCGCTATATCCGCTTCATTCGCCCCAGCAAGAGATCCGCATGTCCGAGCCCTCGATCATCGCCACCCGCCGCGGCCGCATTGGCCATCTGCTGCTCAACCGGCCCAAGGCGCTGAACGCGCTCGACGCCGAGATGCTGCACGCGATGACCGCCGCGCTCACCGCATGGCGGGACGATCCGACGGTCCACGCAGTGGTGGTGGAGGGCGCCGGCGGCCGGGCCTTCTGCGCCGGCGGCGACATCCGTGCCATCCGCGCCTTCGCCATGGCCGGCGAGCACGCCAAGGTCGCCGAGTTCTTCGGCACCGAATACGCGCTCAACGCGATGATCGACGAATATCCCAAGCCCTATATCTCCCTCATCGACGGCGTTTGCATGGGCGGCGGCATCGGGCTCTCGGTGCATGGCGATATCTGCGTGACGTCCGAAGCCAGCCTGTTCGCCATGCCGGAGACCGCGATCGCGCTGTTCCCCGACGTGGGCGCCACCTTCATGCTGCCGCGCCTGCCCGGCGCGCTCGGCATGTATCTCGGCCTCACCGGCGCTCGCCTGCACGGGGCGGATGCGGTGCATGCCGGGCTCGCCACCCATTTCGTGCCCAAGGCGGCGATCTCCGGCCTGGCCGACGCCATCGCCGCCGACGGTGTGGCCGCTATCGCCGCGGTGGCCGAAACCCTGCCGCCCTTCAGCCTGGCCCCACACCGTGCGGCGATCGACCGCTGCTTTGGGCAGGACAGCGTCGCCGCCATCATCGCGGCGCTCGAAGCGGAAGGCAGCGACTGGGCGTCCGAAGCCCTCGCCGCCCTGCGCCACGGCTCCCCCTCGGCGGTGTTGTGGTCCTTCGAGGCGATCCGCCGCGGCGCCGCCCTCAGCCTGCGCGGCGCACTCGCCGCCGAGCTGGCACTCACCCGCATTGTCTCGGTTCACCCCGAATTCCACGAGGGCGTGCGCGCCATGCTGGTCGACAAGGACCGCACGCCGAAATGGTCCCCGGCGCGGCTCGAGGATGTCGACCCGGCCGCCATCGCCGCGGTGTTCGCATGATCAGCCGGATCCTCCTCGTCGCCCTGCTGGTGGCCGCCCTCCTCCCGTTCGACGCCCAGGCACAGACCCCGCTCGCCGAGGTCGGCAAGCCCGGCTGGACCCCTTCCGGCAACGGCTGTTTTGTATGGAACCGCGCCCCCGCCCCCGAGGAGACCGCCTCCTGGTCCGGCCCCTGCATCAACAAGCGCGCCTCCGGGCGCGGCCTGCTGGTGTGGCGCGCCGGCGAAAGTGAGCAGCGCTACGAGGGCGAGATGCGCGATGGCCACCTCAACGGCCGCGGCAAGTATACCTTTACCCTTAGCACCTTCTATGAGGGCGACTTCAAGGACGACGATTTTGACGGCAAGGGCGTGATGGCCGAGCCTGGGGTGCGTTTCGAGGGGCTGTGGAAGGCCGGCCGCAAGAACGGCCGCGGCGTGCTCACCACGATGAACGGCGACCGCTACGATGGCGAGTTTGCCGAGGATGCCATGACCGGACGTGGCGTGCTGGTGCTTTCCGATGGCCGCAAATACGACGGCGCGCTGAAGGATGGTCTGCCGGAAGGGCAGGGCACCCTCACCGACCCCGCCGGCAGCGTTACCGGCACCTGGAAGGCCGGCTGCTTCAACGACGGCAAGAACAAGGCCGCCTTCGGCGTCAGCCCCTCCGCCTGCCCTTGATCCCCCGGAAAGGTAATCCGCCATGCGCATGAAGGCCGCCATTCTACGCGAGCAGGGGCGGCCGCGCCCCTTCGCGCAATCCATCGCCCTCTCCATCGAGGAGGTCGATCTGCTGCCGCCAGGCCCGGGCGAGGTGCTGATCGAGGTCGCCGCCGCCGGGCTTTGCCATTCCGACCTCTCGGCGATCGAGGGCATCCGCCCCCGCCCACTGCCGGTGATCATCGGCCATGAGGGCGCGGGCATCGTGCGCGAAGTGGGTGAGGGCGTGGCCGATCTCAGGTCGGGCGATCACGTCATCACCGTTTTCGCGGCCTCCTGTGGAATCTGCCGTTACTGCGTCGCCGGTCGGCCCAACATCTGCCCCGCCGGCAACGCCGCCCGCGCCGCCGGCACGCTGCGCGCCGGCACCCGCCGGCTGTTCCAGAACGGCAAGCCGATCAACCATGGCAGCGGCCTTTCGCTCTTCGCCCAGTTCGCAGTCATTGATCGCCGCTCGGCGGTGAAGATCGACCACGACATCCCCCTCGATGACGCGGCCATCTTCGGCTGCGCGGTGATGACCGGGGCCGGGGCCGTTATCAACACGGCTGGCCTCAAGGCCGGCGAGGATATCGGCATCGTCGGCCTCGGCGGCGTCGGCATGAACGCACTCTTCGCCGCCGTCTCCGCCGGCGCCGGGCGCATCGTCTGCGTCGATGCCAGCCCCGAAAAACTCGCCCTCGCCCGCCAATGGGGCGCCACCGACACCTTCCTCGCCACCGACCCCGATTGCGCCGAACAGGTCCGCGCGGCCACCGGCGGCGGGCTCGACAAGGTGGTGGAGGCGGCCGGCGTGATGAAAGCCGTCGAACTCGCCTACGCCATGACCGGCCTCGGCGGCTGCGTCGTCTGCGCTGGCCTGCCCGACGGCAAATCCCGCCACGCCTATCTGCACGCCGACCTCGTCAGCAGCGAACGCGAAATCCGCGGCAGCTACATGGGCAGCTGCGTCGCCGAACGCGACATCCCCCGCCTCCTCAACCTCTACCGCCGCGGCAAACTCCCCGTCGACCGCCTGAAAAGCGGCTACCTGCCCCTCGAAGACATCAACGCCGGCTTCGACCGCCTCGCCGATGGCACCGTGCTGCGGCAGATCCTCCGCCCGAACGGCTGAGCCCGACCGCTCAGCTCGCGGCCCAGTCGCCGCGCGCCACGAGTTCTTCTCGGATCAGCTTTTTCGGCACCTTGCCGTAGGCCGATTTCGGCAGTTCGTCCCAGAACACCACCCGACGTGGCAGTTTGTAGCGGGCGATGCGTTCGGCAAGGAAGGCGATCAGGTCCGCCTCGGTGATTGCCCCGCGCGCCACGCAAACCGCGACGCCGACTTCGCCCCAGGTCGGGTCCGCCATGCCGAGCACGGCAATTTCGGCGATCGCGGGGTGGTCCAGCGCTTTCTCCTCGATCTCGCGGGGATAGATGTTGGAGCCGCCGGAGATGTACATGTCCGACGCCCGGCCGGTGATGTAGAGGAATCCCTCCGCGTCCATGTGGCCGAGATCACCGGTGCGGAACCAGCCGTCGCGGAAGGCGCGGGCGTTGGCCTCGGGGTTGTCGTGGTAGCCGGCAAAGACGGCCGGGCCGCAGACGCAGATTTCGCCGGTGACGCCCGGCGCCACCTCGGCGCCGCCGTCGTCCTGGATCGAGACCTGCATCGCCGTGCGCTCGATGCCGCAGGTGCCGATGCGCGCCTCCGGCCCGTCCTCGAGGCGGTGAAGCGCGGGGGGCAGCACGGTGATGTTGCCGGTCACCTCGCCGAGGCCGAAATACTGCACCAGCACCGGCCCGAGCTTCGCCAACGCCGCCTTCTGGTCGGCGCGGTACATCGGGGCGCCGGCGTAGATGACGTGGCGGAGCGAGGAATGGTCGTGCTGATCCACCGCCGGGTGCTCCACCAGCAGTTTGAGGATGGTCGGCACGGTGAACATGTTGGTCACCCGCCAGCGCTCAACCATCGCCCAGGCCTCGGCGGGGTCGAAGCGCTCGCCCCCCGGCAGCACCGTCTTTACCGCGCGAGCGACCTGAACGAGTTGGTGAATGCCGGCGCCGTGGGAGAGGGGGGCCACCACCAGTGAGGCGTCGTCCTGGCTGGTCCCGGGCATGAGGTCGGCGAGGTGGTTGGTGACGACGAAGCCCATCTGGCCATGGGTGAGCACGGCGGCCTTGGGGCGGCCGGTGGTGCCGGAGGTGAAGAAAAACCAGCAGGGGTCGTCATGCTCGACATCGGCGAGCGCCGCAAACGGCGCAGTGCAGGTGGCGAGCGCCGCCTCGTAGGCGTCATCACCGATCCACAACAGGTGGCGCAGCGCCGGGGCGGCGTCCTGCGCGGCTTGCGGGTGGGCGGGGAAATCGGGGTGGCAGAGCATCGCCACCGCGCCGCTGGCCGCGGCGAGATAGGCGACCTCGCTTGGGGTCTGACGGAAATTGGTCGGCACCCATACCGCGCCGAGGCGGAAGCAGGCGAACATCGACTCGAACATCGCCAGGCAGTTCTTCGACTGCACCAGCACACGGTCCCCCTTGACGACCCCGTGCGCGGCGAGAATTCCGGCCAGCGCCTGGCAGCGGGTCTCCATTTGCCGCCACGTCCAGCTGGCCTCGCCGTGGACGAAGCCGATGCCGTCGGGCAGCCGCCTTGCGGCCTGGCGCAGGAAATGGGCGAGGTTCATCACGCGTTGGGTGGCTCGGGTCATCCTGCCTCATCTCTCCGCAGCGTCCGGCGATTTCATCCACGATTCCGGTGGATAACTCTGTGCAGAACGCCGGTTCAGCTTGGTGAACATGGCGGAATACCTGCGCTTCACGAGGCTGCCCGGAATTTGCGCAAAATCTCTAATGCATTGATTTTGCTTAATTTCAATGTGACAAACCAGTAACAGGCTCAAGAAAGGCCGCCATGTCACTGTAACTCAAGGGGGAACCGCGCCAAGTGGACAATCCACTGCACGCACCCGTTCGATCTCGACGCCGACGCTGCTGGCATCGGGGTAGATGTCAAGCTTCTCCACCCGGATGCGGGCACTCAGAATGCGCGGGTCTTCGAGGCAGACGGCGGCGATCCGCTCGGCCAAAGTCTCCACCAGCCGCACATGCCCGGCCGCAACGAGGGCGCGCAAGCGGTCCACGATCACGCTGTAGTCCACCACCCGATCGAGATCATCCACCCCGTCCTCGCCCGTTTCCTCGGCGCCGAGATCGACATTGACCCGGATCCGCTGGGTGCGGCCATGCTCGGAGGCATAGACCCCGATCCGCGCGGCCAGCTCGAGGTCCCGCAAGAACACATGACGTATCCGCCGCCCGGCGCTGGCGATGCTCATTCCTCGATCGCCGGGCCGGCGGCGGGCGACCATTGCAGATGCTGCCCGCCGTCGAGCGCGATCATCTGGCCGGTCATCGAGCGCAATTCGAGCAGCATCAGCACGGCGCGGGCAACCTCCTCGGGGCATGATCCGTGTCCGAGCGGGACGGAGGCGGCCTGGCGGGCGAACTGGGCGTCGCTCTGGCGCGGCGAGGGGATGGTGGGTCCGGGGCCGATGCCGACCACGCGGATACGCGGCGCAAGGGCGAGGGCCATCGTCTGGGTCAGCGCCCACAACGCGGCCTTGGAAATCGTGTAGCTCATGAAATGCGGCGTCAGAGACCATACCCGTTCGTCCAGCAGGTTCACCACCACCCCCTCGGCGGGCGGCGGAAGCTGTCGGGCAAGCGCCTGGGTGAGCACGAAAGGGGCGCGGAGATTGGGCTCGATGTGGCGATCCCACGATTCGCGAGTGGCGTCGTGCCATTCGTCGCGCTCGAAGGTCGAGGCGCTGTTCACCAGCACGCCGATCGGGCCGAGCGCCGCGGTGGCGGAGGGGATCAGCTGGTCTACCTGGGTTTCCTCGGCAAGATCGGCCCGCAACACGCAGGCGGCGACGCCATGGGCGCGGATGTCCGCCGCGGTGAGCTCGGCTTCGGCCACGCTGTCGCGGCAATGCACAGCCACCGCGAAACCGGATTCGGCGAGTGCGATGGCGATGGCGCGGCCGATGCGCTTGCCTGCGCCGGTGACGAGGGCCGCACGGGGGATGAAGGTGGAAATCATGCGGCCTCGATGGACATCAGCGCCTCGGTGAGCCGGACGAATTCGGCGATCGACAAGGTCTCGGCGCGGCGGACGCCGTCGATGGCCGCGGCGTCCAGCAGTCTCTCGCCGCCGATCGATTTCAGTGCCCCGCGCAGCATTTTGCGACGCTGGCCGAAAGCGGCGGCGGTCACCCGCTCCATGATGGCGAAGGCGGCAGCGGTGGGTTGCGCCGGCCGGGGAGTGAGGGTGACGACGGCGGAGACCACCTTGGGCGGCGGCACGAAGGCGGCGGCCGGGATGCGCAGTCGCAGCTCCGCGGTGCAGATCCACTGTGCGAGAACCGACAACCGTCCATAGGCGTCGCTGCCCGGCGCGGCGCAGATGCGCTCGGCAACCTCCTCCTGGAACATCAGGGTGAAGCGCTCCCATTGCGCGGCCTGGCGCAGCCAGCCGACGAGCAAAGGCGAGCCGATGTTGTACGGCAGGTTGGCGATGATCTGGCGGGGCGCGGGTACCAGCGCCGTGAGATCCGATTTCAGCGCATCGGCCTCGATCACCCGCAACCGCCCGCCGGCCGACAGCGCCAGCTCGCTGACGGCGCCAACCGCGCGCTGGTCGATTTCGACCGCCACCACTTCGGCCGCGTCGCTTGCCAGCAACCCGCGGGTGAGCCCGCCGGGGCCCGGGCCGACCTCGACGACATGGCGCCCCGCGAGATCGCCGGCCTGGCGAACGATGCGCCCGATCAGATTGGCATCGAGCAGGAAATGCTGGCCGAGCGAGCGCCGCGCATCGAGGCCGTGCCGCGCGATGACATCGCGCAGCGGCGGCAGAGCGACGGCGTCAGTTGCGATATTCAATCACCGCCCGCCGCTGAAGGTCCCGGATCATCTGGCGGGCCGCAAGCTCCGCGCGCTCGCCGAGGATGCGGTCCGCCAACTCGCGCCGATTGGGCAGTTCGAGCGTCTTGACCTCGCGCGAGCAGATCATCATCACTGCGACGCCGTCGTCGGCGATCAGCGGCTGGGTTCCCTTGCCGACGGGCTGGCTGCCCATGAGCTGGCGCAGGGCGGGAACCTGGACCCCTTCCAGCCGGACCTCGCCGGGGTCGCCGCCCTTCTCATCACCGGCCGCCTTGGCCGCGGCCTCCATATCGGAGCAGGATTTCGCGTTGGTGCCGATCTGCCGCGCCCGCTCGATCAGCTGGCGCTGCGCGTCGGTGGGATTTTCCTGCAGCAGCGGGGTGGCGAATTTGTAGAACACCTGGCGCAGCGTCATCATCGTCGCCTGATCGCGGCCGATCTGGCGTTTGCCGCGCAGCGTCACGATCGAGAGGCCGCCCGGCACCGGAATGGGGTTGCTGACCGCACCCTCGGGCATCTCGCCGGCGACCCGCAGAACCGCGGGATCGAGTTCGATACCCTGCACCCAGCCGGCGTCGCCGCCTTGCAGTGCACTCTGGCTCTGGCTGAACTGGGCGGCGACCACCGGGAAGGGGGCGCCGGCGCGCAGTTGCTGGATGATGGTTTCGGCAAAGCGGCGGGCGTCCTCGGTCTTTTCCGGGCTCGGGTAGGCGACGAGGATTTCGCCGATGCGGAACTCCATCTGCCCGACCAGCGCCTTGATGCTGTTTTCGCGCTGCACAAGATCGGCTTCGGAAACCGTCAACTGGGTGCCCATCGCCAGGCGCAGCACCTGTCCCCAGCCGATTTGCACGCGGATCTGGTCGATCAGCGTGCGCATCGCCACCCCGTCGGCGCCGAGGCGCTTGCGCATGGCGCCCTCCGGCATGCCGTTGCGGTTTTCGAGATTGCGGATCGCTTCGGCGATCGCGACATCGGGCACCACGACCTGGCGCCGCTGCATCTCGCGCAGCTTGAGCCGCTCGTCGACAAGCTGGTTGGTCACCTGCCCGGTCAGCCGGGACAGTACCTCGGGTGCTGCGCCCATGCCGGCGGAGAGCGCGAACAGGCGGCGGCGGTTGTCCACGTCGCCCTGCGCGATCACCTCGCCGTTGACGATGGCGACGATGCGCGCGGCATCGGGGCTGGCGGTCGGCTTGATGGCTGGCTGGGCGATGCCGGCCGCCGGCATGAATGCCACGGCGAGGCCGAGCGCCAGCAGCGCGGGCCGGGCCCAGGTCGGAATGCGGAAAGGCGTCGTCATCTCTGGGGATTCACTCCGGTATGGCCGGTCGTCACAGCGCGTGGAAGCCGAACTGGCCGATCGTCTTGAAGGTGATCTCGAATAGGACGGTACTCGCACCGCGGTCGTTGTTGATGGAGGTATAGCGCCGCTGCAAGCTCAAGTCGAAGATGAAGCACTCGTCCTCGTAGCTGCCGCCGGCGGCGAGGGACACCATCTTGTTGAGTTGCAGATCTCGCCTTGCGCTGGTGTGCAGCCGGTAGGGGCCGGCGGTGGTGGCCACTCCGGCGACCAGTTCGTTGCGCGGCTTGGTGGCCAGCGCCGAGCCGCCGGCAGTATCGAAATAATAGAACGGGTTAGTCACCGAATAGGTGTAGCCGGTGGAGAACCGCGCCCATTCCGGGCCATAGCCGGCGAGCGCTTCGGCGAAGCGGATTTTCATGCTCTTGTTGTCGAAGCGCTGGCGGGTGGTGATGTCGAACCATTTGTTCGGCGTGTAGGAGAGATGGCTGACGATGTCGCTCGCGGTCTTCTCGAGGCCGGACTCGGCGAGGAAGCTGCGGTCCGGCCGGGCGCGAAAACTCTGGCCGACCAGCGCGTCGATGGTGCCGCCGGCCGGCAGGTACCAGGCGGCGTGCAGTGCCACGTTGAAGCGCACCCCACCCTCCATGCGGTCGATGCCGGGGAAGCGGTTGAGCGAGAACAGGTTGGCGTCGGTGAAGTCCTGATCGAGGCTGTCCTCGTTGGGGATCAGCGTGCCCCGGTAGGTGCTGCCGCGCGGCGCGACGACCGCCTGGGCGATCGGCTCCAGTATCTGTGTGCCCCAGCTGCCGCTGTTGCGGGCAAACGGGAGATTGAGGCGCACGGCGGCGGTCGGCATCGCCTGCGCCGCATTGACGGTGCCGTTGGGTCCGAAATTCGGCTGCTGGTCATACTGATGGGCGTAGTAAGTCGCGCTCTCCACCTGCACGCGGGCACTCCAGACATCGCCGAGCCGGCCGATGGCGCTGCCGTCCCAGGCCATCGCGAGGCTGGCGCGCTGGGTGTTGGTGCCGGAGTAGCGGAAGATGTTGAACGCGCCGGCATCCACCGATACCCGCCCGCCGAGCCAGCCGGGCGCGCTTACGAAGCTGTATTCATAGCGCGGCAGAACATAGGGCAGTTTTTCCGCGCGCACCGGGCTCGACAGTGCCTGGTAGGCGCGGGTGTCGATCCGCGTCCAGGCGCCCTGGCCAAAGCCTTCGAGATAGGCCTGGCTGGTGAGCACGGTCTGGGCGCCGGCGATCCGGAAGTCGCGCATATAGTTGAGGCTGGTGGTGCGCTGCACATCGAACCCCCAGCGCCAGACCTCGTCGATCGCGAACTTCCCCTTGGCGATGACATGGGCGCCCGGCTCGCCGCCGAACTGGGCAATCCCGGCGTTGATCGAGACCATCCCGTCGTTGAAGCGGCGGCGATAGTCGATCACGACGGCGGGGCCGTTCCTGGTTGCCACCAGCGGCGTGATGGTGGCGTCCGACTGCGCGTCGATCACCCAGTAGTAGGGTTGCCCGAAGAAGGCGCCGAGGTGTTTGGAGAGGCCGAAATTCGGCGTCAGCAGCCCGCTCGCCCGCTTCTGCGAGGGGTCGGGGTGGGTGAGGTAGGGCAGCCAGATGACCGGGAAGCCGAACATGTCGACCACGACATCACGGTATTCGATCATCTTGTTGTCGGTGTCCTGCACCGCTTCGGCGGCGCGGATCTGCCACAGCGGCGGCTTGGTCGGGTCGTCCTTGCAGAGGTCGCAGGTGGAGTAGACGACGCGGGACAATTCGTTGATCCGCCCGTCGATCCGCCGCGCTCCGCTGGCGGCGAGGCGGCCGTTCTCGGGGAGCAGCGCCCGCATACCGGCGAGCACGCCTTGCTTCATGCCTTCCGACAATTCCGCCTCATCGGCGAACACCGTCTGGCCATCGGGCTCCAGCAGCACGACATTGCCCTTGGCGGTGGCAACGCCGGTGTTGCGGTCGTAGGTCACCATGTCGGCCAGCAACATCCGCGGGTCCTGCCACAGCTCGACATGGCCGCGCAGGATGGCGATGCCGCGATCACGGTCATATTCGGCCTGATCGGCCTGGTAGAATGTCGGCTGGTCCTGGCGGATCGGCGCCGACGGGCCGCCCGGCGGGCGCGGCTGGGCGCCCGGGCGCTCGATACCCGTCACCGCCACGCCGAGCAGCGCCAGGCAAGTCGCGAGCAGTATCCGCAACGGCGCCTTCATGCTCAGCCATCCTCCAGATGGAGCAGGAGCGACACCGACAGCAGCAGCCCCGCCGCCGCCGGCGCCCAGGCCGCCAGCACCGCGGGCAGCGCGCCGGACTGGCCGAATTCCTCGGCGATCTTGGTGACCACGAACAGCGCGAAGCCGGCCGCCACCCCGCTGCCGATCATCCGCGCCACGCCGCCGCGCCGGGCCGGGCGCATCGAGAACCCGGCGGCCACCAGCGCCATCGTGCCGGCCAGCAGCGGCAGGGCAAGCAGGCTCTGGAATTGCAGCCGGTGGCGGATCGCCGAGAAGCCGGAATGCTCCAGCAGGGCGATGAAGGGCGGCAGCGCCCAGACCGAGAAGGTGTCCGGCGCGGCGAAGCTCTCCTGCACCCGATCGACCGTCATCTCCGTCGGCAGGCGGATCGACTGCGCCGGCTCCGGCAGATGGTTCGGCGTCACCCGGCGCGCATTGTCGAGCACCCAGGCGTCACCCTCGAGCCGCGCGCCGGTGGCCTCGATGCGCTGGATCAGCTGATCGCGCTGGTCGAGCCGGAAAACGCTGACCGCCTGCGCCGTCAACGCCCCGTCGCGCAGCGCCACCCCTGCGGCATGCAGTATCGCCACCCCCAGCGGATCAAGCTGGCGGTCGGACTGGCGCAGCCACAGCGCACCGCCGTTCAGCGCCATCGGCCCACCGCCGGTCTTGAGGTAGCGCGTCTCCAGCACCTCGGCGCGGCCGCGCATGCTGGCCGAGAGCGGGCTGATCGCCGCGGTGGCGAAAGCGCCGAGAGCGATCGCCGCCAGCACCGGCGCGGCGAGAAACTGCCAGGCCGACACCCCGGCGGCGCGCGCCACGATCAGCTCCGACGAGCGGGTCAGCCGCCAGAACGCCATGATGCCGCCGAGCAGCACCGCGAAGGGCAGGATATGCATGGCGATCCACGGCAGCCGCAGCCCGCCGATCTCGGCGACGATGGCGAGCGTCGCATCCGGCTTGGTCGCCGCGCGGCGCAGCAGTTCGATGAAATCGAACAGCCCGACCACGAAGCTCAGCGCCGCCAACATCCCAAGCACCGAGAGCGTGAAGACGCGGGCGATGTAGAGCGAGAGGGTTGTCGCGAAGCGCACCGGCCTACCTTGCCCCGGCCGGCGGCAGCCGGCCTGGCGCGAAACCACCCGGCGGCGGACGGCGCGTCATGAGCCCGGCCGGCAGCGCGCCGAACTGCGGCGCCAGCAGCGCCCAGGCCGCCAGCACGCCGGGCACCAACGCATGCAGCCAGACCAGGGGCAGCAGCGCGTTTTGCTTGGCCGCCAGATTGGCGACCGCCAGCCCGCCGGCCACCAGCGCCACGATCAGCAGAATGCTCGCGAAGGGCCGCAACAAGCTGCCATGGCGGCGAAAGGCCCCGGTCAGCACCGCGGCGAGGGCGATCAACGTGTAGCCGGCCGCGGAGAACGGGCTCGCCAGCCGCCGGTGCGCCTCCATGCGCAGCTTGCCGAAATCCCGCGCCGGGACGATCGCGGGGTTGGGGTTGAACAATTCGGCGATCGTCATCTCCGAGGGGTCGCGGAAGCGCTGCTCGCCGCTGCGGTCGGTATCGGCCAGCTCCACGGTGTTCTCGGCGAAACTCAGCACGTTCAACCGGCCGGTGCGATGATCAAGCTCCTCCCGGCTGCCGTTCACCAGGAGTACCCGCGGCGCGCCGCTGTCCATGATGAGCCGGCCGCTTTCGGCGAGGATGGTGGCGTGGCTGGCGGGGTTGCGGGCATCATCGATCAGGAGGCCGCGCAACGTGCCGTCGCGGTCCCGCGCCCGCACATAGACGGTGAGGTTCTCCGAGACCGAGGTGAACACCCCCTCCTGCAACAGGAAGGCCACCACGCGATTGCGGATCTCGAACTGGAATTCGCGGAACGCCGCCGAGGAGGCCGGCACCACCGCGAGGTTGAGCGCATAGAGGCACACCATCGCCCCCACCGCCATGGCGAGCGCCGGGCGCGCGACCGCCCATTGCGACAGGCCGGCACCGCGCATCACCGTCAATTCGCGATCGCCGGCAAGCCGGTGGTAAACGAACAGCGTCACCACGAAGCAGGCGATCGGCAGGATGATGGCGACGAAATTCGGCAGCAGCAGCGAGGTGAGCTGCAGAAACACCCCGAAGGACAGCCCACGGTTCACCACCAGCTCGACGAAACGCAGCGACTGGGTGAGCCAGATCAGTGCCGCCAGCCCGAACGTGACGGCGAGCAGCCCGGCCAGGAGCTGGCGCAACACGTAGCGATCGATCCTGGTCGCGCGCAGCCACATGGAAGGGGTCGAAACTCCGAGACTCCGTACACTCTACAGGCCGCGCGCCTTCACGCCAAACCCATTGCCGCGTGCAGCCTCACGGATCGCGCGACAATCCCTTGGCCTTCAGCGCGTCGAGATAGGCATGCCAGCGCCGGGTCTGGTCGCGCCCGAGGTCGTACAGGTAGTCCCACGAATAGATGCCGGTATCGTGGAGATCGTCGAACATCAGCCTGACCGCGTAGTTGCCCACCGGCTCGACGGTCATGATGCCGACATGGCGGCGCCCGGCGATGGTTTTGCGCTCGCCCGGGCCGTGGCCCTGCACTTCCGCGCTCGGGCTCTCCACCCGCAGATATTCCGCCGGCAGGGAGAATGCCGCCCCGTCGTCGAAGCTGACCTCGATCAGTTTCTGCTCGCGCCGGAGGCGGATTTCGGTGGGGGTCGGCATCACGCGGGGTCCAGCGCGCGGGCTTCGTCGGCCAGCATGATGGGGATGCCATCGCGGATCGGGTAGGCGAGGCCGGCGGCGCGGCTGATCAGCTCGCCCGCCGCGCGGTCGTATTCGAGCGTGGTCTTGGTGAGCGGACAGACCAGGATTTCGAGCAGTCGCGGATCGAGCGGGGCGGCGGTGGGGGTCTGCTGGATTTCGGTCATGGCGGGCGCTTTCATCCTGGCGGCAGTCAACTGGGCAATCGTCAACTGGGCGATCGTCAACTAGCCCGGCCGGGCGGGGTCTCGCTGCGCGGGGCATAGGCGTCCATCCGCAGCAGTGCAAGCAGCACCGTGGCGCGATCGGTCGGGCTCGGCGCCTCCAGCAGGGCCTGTTTTTCCGCCGGCTGAAACGGGCAGACCATGGACAAGGTGGTCACCAGTTCGCTGTCCGTCATCCGGGAGATCACCTCCCAGTTCGCGTCGATCCGCCGGGCGGCGAAAAAGGGACGCAGCTCGGCGAGCATCGCCGCGCGGTCGAACACCGGATCGCCTGGCGCCGCATCCTCGGCGAAGGCGGCGGCATCGGCGTGAAACCGGCGATAGCCGCGGCACATCGCGGCCTCGGCCGCGATGGTGAAGCGGCTTAGTCCGGTCAGCGTGATCAGATAGCGCCCATCATCGGTCTCGGCGAAGGAGACGATCCGCCCGAGACAGCCGACCGGATAGACCGCCGGCCCCTGCGCCCCGGCAGGGCGGGACGCATCGGGCTGCACCATGCCGAACAGCCGCCCCGCCGCCAGGGCATCCTCGGTGAGCGCCAGATAGCGCGGCTCGAAGATGTTGAGCGGCAGCTTGCCGCCGGGCAGCAGCAGCACGCCGGCGAGCGGAAACACCGGAAACACCTCCGGCAGCCGCTCCACCCGCCCGGCAAATGCGGGCATCGCGCTCAGCGGAACAGGAGGGCCGACAGCTTGCGCCGCGCCGCCATCGTGGCCGCGTCGTCGAAGCCCCAGGCCTCGAAAAACTTCAGCAATTGCAGCCGCGCCCCGTCCTCGTTCCAGGCGCGCGCCTTCCTGATGATGTAGAGCAGCGCCTCGGCGGCATCCTCGCGGCGGTCCATCGCGTTGAGCGCGGTGGCGAGGTCGTAGCGCGCCTGGTGGTCATCGGCATCGGCGGCGAGGCGGGCTTCGAACGCACCGAGCTGCTCGCGCGCCTTGCGGCCCTCGACGGCCAGCGACAGCGCGCTGCGGGCGCCGGCGATTTCGCCATGCTCGGCGATCTTTTCCGGCACCTGGGTCAGCGCGTGCTGCGCCTCATCCTCGCGGCCGAGCGCCATCAATGCGCGGATCAACCCGCCCCAGGCATCGGGGTTCTCCGGCTCCTCCTGGAGCACGCCGCTGTAGATTGCGCCGGCCTCCTCGTGCTCGCCCGCCTCGGTGGCGGCCTTGGCCTCGGCCAGCATGTCGGCCACCGGCATGGCGCCGCCGGCGTTTTTCAGCAATGCCTCGACGAAGCGCTTGACCTCGCTTTCCGGCTTCGCACCCTGGAACAAATCGGCGATCTGGCCCTGCCAGAAGGCGGCGACCGTGGGGACGGACTGCAAGGGCAGCCCCATCTGCACGAGTTGCTGAACCAGTTGGCGGTTCTTGTCGATGTCGATCTTGACCAGCTTCACCCGCCCGCCGGCGGCCTTCACCACCTTCTCCAGCGTCGGCGTCAATGTCTTGCAGGGACCGCACCAGGTCGCCCAGAAATCCACCAGGACGGGGATGGCGCGCGAGGCCTCCACCACATCCTTCATGAAGGTGCTTTGGTCCCCGTCCACGATCATGGCCTCGGCGGCCGGCTTCTGCCCGATGATCTCATCCATATCGACGTCCTCGCTCCGCGCTCATGCGCCGGTTAGATGTGTTTGCTACCCCGAACGCACAAGCCACGAAAATGCCGTGCGGGCAAGCGGCGCTCAACCGAGTTCGCGGACCATGATGGTCACGGTGTGATCATAGTGCGGCGCGGTGCCGATCTCGGTCCAGCCGAGCCTTGCGTAGAGGGGGACGGCTGATTCGGTGTTGAGGTAGAAGCGCGCCAGCCCGGCGGCGCGGCAGGCGGCCTCGGTGTGCTGCACCAGACGGATCGCGTGGCCACGGCCGCGGAAGGCAGGGTCCACCACCAGATTGGCGAGCCAGGGGGTGAGATCGGGCCGCGCGTCGAGATCATGGTGCTCCAGCGTCGCCACCGCCGCCGGCACCCCGCCATCGAGCAGCACGAAACACTGTGGCGGGCCCGACGTGGCGGTGTGGCTGGCCATGAACGCCTCGACCTGCTCGATCGGCGGGAATGAGGTCCGGCCGGTCGACAATATTGACGATCTCGATGCTCATCGCGTCTTCCTCCCCTCGCGTGCAAATCGCGCGGCGTTCTGGCAAATACCGCGCGCCAGGAGGTTCCGCCATGTCCGATGCCTTGATTGCCCGTCTCGCCGAAATTCTCGGCCCCTCCGGCATATTGACCGATCCCGCCGACACCGCCCCCCATAGCGAGGACTGGCGCCGCCTCTATCGCGGCCGCACCGAAGCAGTGCTGCGCCCCGACAGCACCGAGCAGGTCGCGGCGGTGCTGCGCGCATGCGCCGCCGCCGGGCGCAAGGTGGTGCCGCAGGGCGGCAATACCTCGATGGTCGGCGGCGCGGTGCCGGACGAGGACGGTAGTGAACTCGTGCTATGCCTGTCCCGGATGAACCGCATCCGCGACGTCGATGCGATCGATCTCAGCCTCACCATCGAGGCCGGCGCCACGCTGAAGGCCGCGCAGACCGCCGCCGATGAGGCCGGCTGCCTGTTTCCGCTCTCCATCGGCTCGGAAGGCACGGCGCAGATCGGCGGCATCCTCTCCACCAACGCCGGCGGCAACAACACCGTGCGTTACGGCAATGCGCGAGACCTCGTGCTCGGCCTCGAAGTCGTGCTGCCGGACGGCGAAATCTGGCACGGGCTGCGCCGCCTCCGGAAGGACAACACCGGCTACTGCCTGCGCCAGCTTTTCGTCGGGGCCGAGGGCACGCTCGGCATCATCACCGCCGCCGTGCTGAAGCTGGTGCCCCGCCCGCGCGAGGTGGAGGTTGCGTTCTGCGCCGTGCCGAGCGAGGCCGCAGCGCTCGATCTGTTCACCCGCTTCCACCGCCACGACCCGGCGGCGGTGCAGGCCTTCGAATACATGTCCGGCCTCGGGATGGATTTCGTGCTGAAGCACATCCCCGGCGTTACCCTGCCGCTCGCTGAACGCGCGCCGCACTACGCGCTGATCGAGCTGGCCACCCCCCGCCCCAATGCCGGGCTGCGCGACACTTTGGAGACGGTGCTGGAAGGCGCGCTGGAGGATGGCGTGGTGATCGACGCCGCCATCGCCGAATCCGCCGCCCAGCGCGCCGCCATCTGGAAGCTGCGCGAGGAGCACAGCGAGAGCCAGAAGCGCGAGGGCGCCAGCGTCAAGAACGACGTCTCGGTGCCGGTCTCCAAGGTGCCGCAATTCATCCGCGAGGCCACCGCGGCCTGCGCCGCGCTGATGCCGGGCATCCGCGCCGTGCCCTTCGGCCACATGGGCGACGGCAACATCCACTTCAATCTGCAACAGCCCGTGGGCATGGACCCCGCCGCGTTCCTCGCGCGCGACCACGAGATCATGGACACCGTCTGCGAAGTGGTGCGCCGCTACGGCGGCAGCTTCTCCGCCGAACACGGCATCGGCCGCCTCAAGCCCTACATGATGCCGGACTGGCGCGGCGGCGCCGAACTCGACCTGATGCGCCGGATCAAACACGCCATCGACCCCGCGGGCCTGATGAACCCCGGCAAGGTGCTGCCGTAGGCACGCACGCGCTTGGCAGATGACAAAGGTCTCGGGGGTTCCCCAGCCCCGCGTTCCCTACCGCCACCCCGGCCGCAGACGCCGCGCGATGGCGACCACGGAGAGCATGACGGGGACTTCGACGAGAACGCCGACGACGGTGGCGAGGGCGGCGCCGCTTTCGAAGCCGAACAGGGCGATGGCGGTGGCGACCGCGAGTTCGAAGAAGTTGCTGGCGCCGATCAGCGCCGAGGGGGCGGCAACGGCGAAGCTCTCACCGCAGCTTCGGTTGAGCAGCAAGGCAAGGCCGGCATTGAAATAGACCTGGATCAGGATCGGCACCGCCAGCAGCAGGATCACCATCGGCTGGGCGATGATTTGCTGGCCTTGCAGCGCGAACAGCAGCACCAGCGTGGCCAGCAGCGCACAGATCGAGACCGGGCCGAGCCGCGCCCGCATGCGATCGAGCACATCCGCACCGGCCGCGAGCAGACGGCTGCGCCAGACCTGCGCGATCACCAGCGGCACCAGGATGAACAGCACCACCGACAGCACCAGCGTATCCCACGGCACGGCGATGGCGGAGATGCCGAGCAGCAGCCCGACGATGGGGGCGAAGGCGATCAGCATGATGGCGTCGTTGAGCGCGACCTGGGACAGGGTGAATTCCGCGTCACCATCGACGAGGTTGGACCACACGAACACCATCGCCGTGCAGGGCGCGGCGGCCAGCAGGATCAGCCCGGCGATGTAGCTGTCGATCTGCGCGGCGGGCAGCAGCGGGCGGAACAGCCAGCCGACGAACAGCCAGGCCAGCAACGCCATCGAGAACGGCTTCACCAGCCAGTTGATCCCGAGCGTCACGGTGATGCCGCGCCAGTGGCGGCCGACCTGGCGCAGCGCCGCGGGGTCGATCCGCATCAGCATGGGCACGATCATCAGCCACACCAGCAAGGCGATCGGGATATTGATCTGCGCCACCGTAGCGCGGCCGAGCGCCTGGAAGGGCGCCGGCAGGAAGGCGCCGAGCGCGATGCCGCCGGCCATGCAAAGGGCGACCCACAGGGTCAGATAACGTTCGAAGATATTCACGGGGCGATCACCGGTCGGTCCTGGGGGTTGGCGGGGAGCAGAAGCGTCACTCCCCAGCACACTGCCAGCATTGCCGCCGATCCCCAAAGGCAGGCAACGATCCCGCCGGCACTGGCCAGCAGGCCGGAGAGCACGATGCCGAACAGTCGCCCGGCGGCATTGGCGGCGTAGTAGAAGCCGACATCCTCGGCCGCCTTCTCCGAGCCGGCATAGGCCATGATGAGATAGGAGTGCAGCGAGGAGATCACCGCGAACACCGCGCCGAACAGGCACAGCCCGGCGGCCAGCACGAGGTCCGGCCGCACGGGATCAAGCCCCCCGAGCACCAGCGCCAGCCCGAGTGGGATCGCCGCCAGCGCCGCGCCCCACAGCCGCGCCTCCGGCACCTCCCGGCTCAGCCCGTCGCTGCTGCGGCGCACCACCGCGGGGGCGGCGGCCTGGATGGCGCCGTAACCGATCGTCCATAGCGCCAGGAACCCCGCCACTTCCAGGAAACTCCAGCCGCTGGCGTAGAGAAACACCGGCAGCCCGACCACGAACCACACGTCGCGCGCGCCGAATAGGAAGATGCGCGCCACCGCCATGAGATTCACCGCGGGGGACTTCGCGAAGAGTTCACGCACGGATTTCGAGGCCTTGGCCTTGCCCAGCGCGCGCGGCAGCGCGGTCCACACCATCACGAACACCAGCCCCAGCATCCCCGCCATCAGCCACAGCGCCGGCGCGAACCCGACCCACTGCAATAGCGCACCGCCGGCGAAGAACCCCGCCCCCTTGGTCGCGTTCTTGGAGCCGGTGAACCATGCGACCCAGCGGAACAACTGCGCGTTGCCGCCCTCCGATGTCGCCTTGATCGCGCTCTTGGAAGCGGTCTTGGTGAGGTCCTTGGCGACCCCGGCCAAGCCCTGCGCTGCCACCACCCAGATCACCGAAGCCGCCGCCGTCCAGCCCGGATCGAGCGCCGAGAGCATCGCGAGTCCGACGATCTGCAAGCCCAGCCCGCAGGCGAGCATGCGCGGAATGCCGAAGCGTACCGCGAGCCAGCCGCCGATTGCGTTGGTAAAAATGCCGGCCGTCTCATAGAGCAGGAACAGCGCCGCCAGCGTGAACGGCGTATAGCCGAGCCGGTAGAAATGCAGCAGCACCAGCATGCGCAGCGCGCCATCGGTCAGCGTGAACAGGAAATACGCCGCCGTGACGATGGCGTAGTGGCGCGCCGCCGGAACCATCTCAGATCCCGACCGCGTTCATGTGGCAGGCGAGATCGACCATGCGGCAGGCATAACCCATCTCGTTGTCGTACCAGGCATAGATTTTCAGCAGCGTGCCGTCGGTGACCATGGTGGAGAGCGCGTCGACGATGCTGCTCCGTGTATCCCGCGCATAGTCGGCCGACACCAGCGGCCGCGCCTCATAGCCGAGAATCCCGGCCAGTGGCCCCGCCGCGGCGGCGGCGAACAGGGTGTTGACCGCCTCGGCGGTGGTCTCGCGTCGCATCTCGAACACGCAGTCGGTCAGGCTCGCGTTCAGCACCGGGGCGCGCACCGCGTGGCCATTCAGCTTGCCCTTCAACTCCGGGTAGATCAGCGCGATGGCGGTGGCGCTGCCCGTCGTGGTCGGCTGCAACGAGAGCATGGCGCTGCGGGCGCGGCGCAGATCGCGGTGCGGCGCGTCGGTCACCACGTTGGTGTTGGTGGGGTTATGGATGGTGGTGATCTGCCCGTGGCGGATGCCGATCGCCTCGTGCACCACCTTCACCACCGGGGCGAGGCAGTTGGTGGTGCAGGAGGCGGCAGTGACGATGGGGTGCCGCGCGGGATCATAGAGATGATGGTTCACGCCGACGACGACGTTGAGCACGCTGTCGAACTTCACCGGTGCCGCAACGATCACCCGCCTGGCGCCACGGTCGAGATGGCCTTGCAGCGCCTCGGGGGTAAGGAACTTGCCGGTGCAGTCCAGCACCACATCCACCCCGAGATCGCCCCAGGGGATCGCGCCGGGGGTGGCATGGGCGGAGAAGCCGAGGCGGCGCGCGCCGATGCGCACCGCGTCCTCCCCCTCGGCGCCGATCGCCGGCCCGCGCCAGCGACCCTGGACGCTATCGAATTCCAGCAGGTGCGCGCAGGCCGCCGCGCCCCCCTTGATCTCGTTGAGATGCACCACCTCCAGCCGGTTGCCGCGCCGCGGGTCCTCCTCCCCGCGTTCCGCCGCGCCGAGGGCGGCGCGCAACGCCAACCTCCCGATGCGGCCCATGCCGCTGATGCCGACCCGCATGCTCATGCCCGCACCCAAGCGCCGATCTCGTCGAGCCGCTTGCGCGCGGCGATGCGGTCGAGCGCCGCGAACGGAAGATTGACGAAAATGCGGATGCGCCGGTCAAGCGCGGCATACAACTCGTTCAGCAGCGCCGCCTGCTCGACCGCGCTGCCGGTGAACTTCATCGGGTCCGGCAGCGGCCAGGCGCCGGTCACGGCACGATCGCCGAAATCCGGGCATTGTTGGCCTTCGAGCATGTCGCACAGGGCTATGACGAAATCCATCGGCGGCGCCTCCTTCCCCATGAACTCCTCCCAGGACTTGCTGCGCAGCGAAGCGACGTCGTGCCCGAGCGAGGCGAGCCGTTCGATCACCTTCGGTTGCGGCCGGTCGGCGGGCGCGGAACCGGCCGACCAGGCGTGGAACCGCCCGGCGCCGACCGTATTGAGGATCGCCTCGGCCATGATGGAGCGGGCCGAATTGGCGGTGCACAGGAACAGCACGTTGAAGGACGGGGTCATGGATGGTGCCTCGCTGACCGCCGGCAACAGGCCGGCGATGTCGCCGCACAGGCCGGGCTGGCCAGCGCAGCAGGTTTCGGTGAGGAACCCCAGCAGGTCGCGCATGCCCATCACGCGCACCGCATAGACGATGCTCCGCCCCTGCCGCGTCGCCGTCAGCAGCCCTTCACGCTCCATCGCGGCGAGGTGGAAGGAGAGGGTGGAGGACGGCACGCCAAGCCGGCCGGCAATTTCGCCGGCGGCCAGGCCGGACGCGCCGCGCGCGAACAACAGGCGCAGCAGATCGAGCCGCGTCTCCTGCGCCAGTCTGTTCAGGATGACACTGTGATGAAACCCTTGGGCTGGCTAGATCATACCGCCCTTCGGCGGCGCCGGCACGAAAGCCTCGGCGCCGTTGATCCGCACATTGGCGAAATGCCCGCGTGGGGCGCCGGCCAGCGCCAGCTCCGCCGCCGCACGCGCGGCGAACAGCGCGCCCCCGGCGGCGCGCACGCGGTAGGCCTGCTCCGAGGTCACTTCACTGACCTCGAGCTGGTCCTCGTAGCGCGGATCGGCGGCAACCGCGTAGAGCCCGTGCCGCACCAGGGTGAATTGCTCCACTACCCGTCGACCCCGATCTCCGGCTTCACCACGTCGGTGTCGTCGTCGTCATCATCGTCGTCGATTTCCGGCGGATCGACCGCGTCGAGGTCGTCGTCCACCTCCACCGCCACGGCCGCCTCGTCGTCAGCCTGTCCGGCGGCGGCAGGCGATGCGGCGGGGGACATCCAGCGCCGCGGCGCGCCACGGGTGACGAAGGCCGCGCGCGGCTTCGGCGGCGGCTGCACCGCGTCGCATTTCGGGCACACCGCCGGCACGCGCAGGAGGTCATAGAACCGCACCGCGCAATTCACGCAGTTCAGTTTCGAGCCGAGTTCGGGTTTACCCACGCTGTCTCCAATGCTTCGAGCCGCCGCACCGAACCGGTGCGGCGGATAAGGATATCACATGATCCAGGCGTCGACGATCAGCTCGCCGTGCCCGCCATCTTCTCCGAGCAGGCCTGCGCCAGCGCGTAGTCGGGCGAGGTGCTGGCGCCAAGCGTCGCCCAGCCGGCCGAGCGCACGATGTCGCTGCGGCTGTAGGAGGAGGTCTCGGTCTTGAACTTCGCAAGCTTTGCCGGGTCGGCGTCCTGCGTCGCCTTTGCCATGCAATAGGGGATCATAGCCGTCACCACAGCGGCGCTGGCGCGCTCGGTGGC
>JAPLOH010000215.1:4908-7090 GCA_026400845.1 Alphaproteobacteria bacterium | reverse complement strand
GCGGCAGCGGCGTGCGGCGGTAGAGGATCACCAGCACCGTCATCCCGATCGCGCCCGAACCAACCGAGGAAAGCGTCACCAGCACGCCCATCACCGCCCCCAGCACCACGGTGGCGGTTGCAACGTGTGGCCCATCGAGCCACGGCATTTTCCGCGCGGTGTAGGCAAGGATATGGCGGCGCGAAAGCAGCGCCATCGAGGTCAGCACAAGGGCGATCCCCAGGCCGGTCGTCAGCAGCCGCGCACTGCCCGGCCCCAGCGTCTCGAACTGGGACATCGCCAGCAGCGTCAGCAGCGTCGCCGGAACGCTGCCAAGGGCCAGCGTGCCGGTAATGCGCCAGTTCACCGTGCCGTGCAGCCCGTGCTTCAAGGTGCCGACGGTCTTGGTGGCGGCGGCGAACAACAAATCCGTGCCGACAGCGGTGGCCGGGTGGATCCCGAACAGCAGCACCAGCAGCGGTGTCATCAGCGAACCGCCGCCGACGCCGGTCTGCCCGACCAGCACGCCGACGAAAAAGCCGGACAGGCTGTAGAGTGGGTCGATCGGAAAGGAGCCGGTCATGCGTGCCTCCACCATACCGTATAATCCTACCGCTTCATGCCGATTGTGCGATGCAATAATTCGTGTGAATGCGGTAGAGACAAATCGCCGCCAGCGTGCAATGGCAGTCCAACCAGCGACACCGGCGCTTGCGCCGACACCGAAGCACATTCAATTCTGCTGTCACCCCCGCCAAAACATCGACGTGGCCCGGCGGCCAATTGAGGATCACGCGCACGCATGCGACCTCGCATCCTTCTGATCTCGATGGCGGACTGGTTCGGCCCCACCCGCCTGCCGCGCGCGCTGCGGATGTCCGGCTTCGAGGTCGGCATCCTCGCCGACCCCAATGGGCTGCTGGCCACGTCCCGCCATATCGATTACCGCTATGATTTGTCGCCCGACCTGGTGCGCCTCGGCGTGCTGGATCCGGTGTTGCGGACCATCATGGAGTTCTCGCCCCGTCTACTGGTGCCGTGCGACGAGACGGCGGTGCATCTGCTGCAAAACATCGCCATGGCGTGGGACGGCGCCCGCGGGCCGGGTGGGCAGCTCCGGGTGATGATCCCGCCGATGGTGCGCGAAATCGTGCTGCGCTCGCTCGGCGAGGCCCGCACCTTCGCGGTGCGCACCAGCCGGCCACTGGCGCGCAAAATGGCCGGGCTGCTCGGCATTCCCGCCCCGCCCAGTGCCCCGGTGCCCTATCTCCAGGCCGCCGAAGGCTTCGCGCGTGATCATGGCTGGCCGGTGGTGCTGACCCGCAATGGCCGCACCGGCGGCGACCAGGTGCGCGTCTGCGCCGACAGCGCCCAACTCTACGCCGGCTACGCCGCGCTGACCCAGGAACCACCCCAGCCCGGCGGACTGCGCCGCGCCGCGCGCTACGCGTTCTGGTCGCTGCGGACCGGCTTCCACCTCGCCGGCGATATCGCCCGCCCACTTGGCGACGGGCCGCAAATGGCGATCGAGGCCGTGATCCAAGGCCGCCCGGCCTCCTACAGCGTGGCCTCGCATGACGGCCGCTGGCTCGCGGGCATCGCGGCAATCGCCGAGCGCATCCATCCACCGGGCAGCGGAACCAGCAGCGCGGTGCGGCTGCTCAATGATCCGGCGATGACCGACGCCGGCCAGAAACTGGTCGGCCGCCTCGGCTTCACCGGCTTCGGCGGGCTCGACTTCATGCGCGACGATGCCACCGGACAGCTCTGGTTCCTCCGCTTCAACGCGCGGCCAACCCCGCTGGTCCATCTCGGACATCTCGCCGGCGGAGACCTCTGCGCCGCCCTCTACGGTGCCGTCACCAACGCCCCCAGCCGAGCGCCAAAGCAATTCGCCGAATCAACCGTGGCCCTGTTCCCGCAAGATTGGCAACGCGACCCCGACGCCGCCGACCGCGGCACCACCCACGTCGACCTCCCCGAAGAAGACGACCGCCTCCTCGCCGCCCTCAAGGCGCAACTGCCGCGGGCCGGCTGATCCCGGGTGACCATTTCAGCGATATGTCTGGCCGTCTGCCGGCGAAATGTCTGGCCGTCTGCCGGCCGCGTCCCTCAGCGTCCGCCCGAATGTGCCGGCAGGGCGTCGCCGGCGAAGAAGCGGCCTGGGTTGTCGTCGAGCATGGCGGCGATATCGGCCTGGGTG
>JAPLOH010000215.1:0-4896 GCA_026400845.1 Alphaproteobacteria bacterium | reverse complement strand
GCATGGCGGCGATATCGGCCTGGGTGACGCCGCGGGCGTGGAGGAGGGGCAGGAAGTCGGTGAAGATGTAGGTGTAGGGCGGCGGCCATTTGCCTTCGGCGCGGAGTTCCTCGATGCGCGCTTGTTCGCGCGGCGGGGTTTGGCGCTGGAACTTGCCGAGCCAGCCGCAGTGGCGGTCCTGGCTCATCATGATCTGGCTGCGAAACCCATCCTTCACCAGCTTGGCGAGGTTGTCGGCACGGGTTTCGTCGGGCATCAGGCGGGCGATGCCGATGCGGTCGAACCCGATATAGGAGCCGCCATCGACAACGCGGCGGTGATACGCGGGGTCGGCGTTGCCGCAGCAATGGCCGATGAGGCAGCGATGGGCGTCAACCCCGCCATCGGCGAACAGGCGCTGCTGCTCGGGGCCGCCGACGCCGTCCTGGGTATGCGTGATGATGGGCATGCCGGTGGCACGGCTCGCGATGCAGGCGGCGGCGAGGAAGCGCTTCTCCTGCTCGGTGATCACTGGCGCCCCGGTGGCGACCTTGATGGCGCCGGCGCGAATGCCGGTAGTTCCAATGCCATGGGTGATTTCGCGAATGTAGAGCTCGGCGATTTCATCGACGGTGCGCGCGCGCCAATAGGGCGGCAGGCCCATCTCCTCGAAGTAGAAGCCGGTGGTGCAGATGACGTGAACGCCGGATTGCTCGGATATCTCGCGCATCATCGCGACATCCCGCCCGAGCTCGATCGGGCACGGATCGACGAAGCTGCGCACGCCGTGGACTTCGCGGAGTTCGCGCAGGCGGCGCGCGGCCTCGGCGATGAAGCCGGCGCGGTCGAACACCGCCGTCGGGTCGAACGCGGCGCCGCCGAAGGCGATGAAGAGATGCTCGTGCATCAGCGTCCGCCCGAGTTCGCTGACCGGGATCGCCCCGGTCACGGTCTGCACCATGGTCGTCATATCACAGCTCCTCCTGCTGCGATCAGACTGCCCCGTGAAGCACCACGGCGGCAAGCACGCAGGCCGGGCGGCTCGACTGGCTGGGCTATTTCGTCAGAACGCAGCTCACTTCGGTGATGAAGAGCTCCCGAAGGAAAGGAATGCGCGCGATCAAGGGGAGGCCGCGCACCGTGCTGTATGTCCTGCGCACCACCTGCAACCCACTGGCATGGACCAGGCGCTCGAAGCGGCGGATCGACATCTGGTTCATCGAATCCGAATGCCGGCAGATGTCGTCGTCGCGATAGAGGCGGCGCACCCGGTACATCGTCCGCTCCGAGAAGATCAGATGGACCCACGGCAAGCGCGTAAAGAAGTGCGCATGGGCGCCGTAAGGTGCGAACCAGGGCGGGCCGAACGAGATGAAAATCCGGCCGCCGGGCGCGAGTGCCTGCGCGAGTTCGGTCAGGTTCGCGTCGGGCTCTGGAAAATGCTCGAACGAATTCAATGCCACGACGACGTCATACTGGCCGGACGGTTTGGTCGCGAATTGCACGCAGGGCAGGTCCGCGGCCATTCGGCGGCCATGTTGCAATCTCTGCTCGGAAAGATCGACACCCAGTACCGCAGTCGCGCCGGCTCGGGCGAAGGCGACCGACTGGAACCCGTCGCCGCAGCCGTAATCCAAAACGCGGCAGCCCGGCCGCAGGATCGCCGGGATCAGTTCGGGAAAATTGCGGATCAACACCGAAAGAGCGTTCTCCTCGCTCCATTGCGTTGTCGGCCGCTCATAGTTTCCCGCCTCGAACGCGCCGATCACCGGCAGCGAAAGCCACCGGAGAAGCCTTTCGCACCAATTGAAACCCGCCTCGATCGCCGCCGCCCGAGCGAGTATCTGTTGATTGTCGGCTTCGTCCGGAGTCATGCCAACGTGATGCTCCACCGGTCTATCCCCGTTTGCACGGGAGGCGTACCTCTGGCGGCCCAACGCTGCCGTAGGTGGGTATTGCGTGGGAAGCGCGACAATCAAAAACGCCCGCCGGAAGGTCCGGCCCGCGAAACACGTTGGTTGCCAACGAGATCGCTGGCGCACCCGGAAGGACTCGAACCTCCAACCCCCAGATTCGTAGTCTGGTGCTCTATCCAATTGAGCTACGGGTGCAGCAGAGAGCGCGCTGTTTAGTCGATGAATGAGGCGGTAGCAATACCTTCAGCGCATGGGAGGGCGGATCGGTCGATGCGTCCCGGCCGATCCGCCGAAAGTCCTCAGGTCGCCAGCTTGTCAAGCTCGCGCAGCACCGCTTCGCCCATCACCGTCGTGCCCACCTTGGCGCAGCCGGGGGCCATCACGTCGGGCGTGCGCAGACCGCTCGCGAGCACGTTGGTGCAGGCCTTCTCGATCAACGCCGCGTCCTCCTCCATGTCGAAGGAGTAGCGCAACAGCATTGCGAAGCTCAGCATCTGCGCCAGCGGGTTGGCCACCCCCTTGCCGGCGATATCCGGCGCCGAGCCATGGATCGGCTCGTAGAGCGCGTGGCGGCGGCCCGACGCATCGGGCGCGCCGAGGGTGGCCGAGGGCAGCATGCCGAGCGATCCCGTCAGCATCGAGGCAAGGTCGGAAAGGATGTCGCCGAACAGGTTGCCGGTGACGATCACGTCGAACTGGCGGGGGTTGCGGACGAGCTGCATGGCGCAGTTATCGGCATACATGTGGCTGAGCGCGATATCGGGGTATTCCGCCGCCGCCAGCCGCGTCACCACCTGGCGCCACAGCAGCCCGCTCTCCATCACATTGGCCTTCTCTACCGAGCACACCCGCGATTGCCGCTTGCGCGCCAGTTCGAACCCCACGCGGGCGACGCGCTCGATCTCCATGGTGGTGTAGACTTCGGTGTTGATGCCGCGCTGGCTGCCATCGGCCAGGGTCTCGATCCCCCGCGGCTCGCCGAAATAAATGCCGCCGGTGCTCTCCCGCACGATCATGATGTCGAGCCCCTGCACCACCTCGGGCTTGAGGGTGGAGGCGTTCACCAGCGGATCAAGCACGATCGCCGGCCGCAAATTGGCAAACAGCCCCAACTCGCGCCGCAGCGTCAGGATCGACAGCTCCGGACGCATGTCAAACCCGAGCTTCTCCCATTTCGGCCCGCCGACCGAGCCGAACAGCACCGCATCCGCCGCTTTGGCCCGCGCCACGGTTTCCTCGGTGATCGGCGTCCCCTTCTGGTCGATCGCCGCCCCGCCCACCAAATCGTCCTGCAGGTCGAACGAGGCGCGGCGCTTGCGGTCCATCCAGTCGATCACGCGAATCGTCTCGCGCATCACCTCGGGGCCGATGCCATCGCCGGGGAGCACGAGCAGCTTCTTGTTGGCAGCCATCGCTAAGGGTCTTCCGTCATCTGGTCAGGCGAGGAGGTTCGCCGCGGCAAGGGTATAGCGGGAATTGCGCGGGTTGCCACCTCAGGGGCGAAGTGGAGTGGGAGAAGCAAGCGGTCGCTTTTTTGGAAAAAAGCTCCGCAAAAAACTTTTTCCGATTGGCGTTGCGGCCTCGCTTCGCGCCCGGGATCTCATTGCACGTCGAGGCGGGTGAAGGGGGGGAGGACGCCGGGTTCTGCGGTAGCTTCGCCTGTGGCACTGGTGCGGACAAAGCGCGGGTGGCGGAAAATAATGCTGGAAACTTGTATTTTTTCCTTGAATAACATTCTCTCATGCGTTATTTACACGGACATGAACATATCGCCCCCCTCCTCCGCGCCCTCCCAGGCCGAGCCGCATCAAGCGGCTCGGCTGGCGGAGCTTGTGGGCTCGCTGCTGGGAGTGATCCTCCGGGCCTGGTGGTGGCGCCTGGTGCCGGGCGGGCGGGCCATGCAAGCACGGTTGCGGCGGCAGGGCGCGGCGTTCGTGGCGCTGATGCGGGGGATTGCGGAGGCGGCCGAAGCGACGCGCCTGGCATCGAGCGTGGAGCACCAGCTTCCCCCGCTTGATCCACTTTCGCGGCTCAGGCCCGCAAACGCGGGAGGGGAGCGCACGCCGCAACGGCGGTTCTCCGCGCTGTCGCGGGCGTGGCGGCGGGCGGTTGGGGATGCGTGCGCGACCGACGAGGACGAGTGGGTGCTGGTGCGCGTGGCGTGCGGGGCCTGGCCGATCCGCAGGGATTCGGTAGGGATCGCCTATCCCGCGCCGGAGCCGGCGGTGCCTTGGCCGCGCGCCGCCTGGGTGCGCTTGGGAGCGGTGTAGGGAACCTGCGGGAGTGGGGCGTTGGTGCGCGCCCACGGTGCGGGGGTCCTTTCGGTGGCGCTACCCTCCCCCTGCCCCCTCCCGGAAACCCGGGAGGGGGAGAAGAGACCAGTTAGACTGTGATGGCGGGCATCCAGGCCTTGTCGGGGGATTGGCGGGCTTCGTAGCGGTCGATCGAGGGGGCGTGCTGGAGGGTTTGGCCGATGTCGTCGAGGCCGTTGAGGAGGAGGTGCTTGCGGAAAGGGTCGATCTCGAAGGGGATTTTCTCGCCGTTGGGGCGGACGACCACCTGGGCGTCGAGATCGACGGTGATGCGGGCGTTTTCGCCGAGTTTGGCGTCTTCCATCAGCTGGTCGCAGATTTCGCGCGGTAGGCGCACCGGCAGGATGCCATTTTTAAAAGTGTTGGTGTGGAAGATGTCGGCGAAATCCGGGGCGATGACGCAGCGGATGCCGAAATCCAGCAGCGCCCAGGGGGCGTGCTCGCGGGAGGAACCGCAGCCGAAATTCTCGTGGGCGATCAGGATCTCGGCCTTGCGGTAGGGCTCCTGGTTGAGCACGAAATCGCCGCGTTCCTTGCCCTCGGCGTCATAGCGGAGGGTGTCGAACAGGTGGACGCCGAGGCCGGTGCGCTTGATGGTTTTGAGGAAGCGGGCCGGGATGATCTTGTCGGTATCGACATTGGCGAGCGGCAGCGGGGCGGCGATGCCGGTCAGCTTGGTGAAGGCGTCC
>JAPLOH010000175.1 GCA_026400845.1 Alphaproteobacteria bacterium | reverse complement strand
TTCGCCGGCGGCCAGCCGGTCGGCCTCCTCCAACTCGCTCAGCACCCTCCGGCAGGTCATCAGATATTGTTGGCCGATATCGGTCAGAGCCACCTTGCGCGTGCTGCGCGTCAGCAGTCGCGCGCCAAGGTGCGTTTCGAGCTCCGATACTTTGCGGCTGACCGTGGCGAGCGGCATGCCAAGCCGTCGCGCCGCCGCTGAGAACCCGCCATCGTCCACCACTGCGGTGAATGCCGCGATTGCTTCCAGCCTATCCATGCGATTACTCCATAGGGCGGGATAGTTAATCCCGATATTGCCGGATACATTCCAATTTTAAAAGGGTCCATCAATCGCCGCGTCGGGTCAGCCGATCCAACCCAAGCGTAGAAGGAACCCTCCCATGTCGCGTATCGCCACTATCCCCACCATCGCCGCCGCTCCCGCAGAATCGCAGCCGCTGCTCGAGGCAGCACGCAAGCAACTCGGCTCGGTGCCGAATATGTTCCGGGTTATCGCCAATAGTCCCGCGGCGCTGGAAGGCTATCTTGGCCTGAACGGCGCGCTCTCCAAAGGCGCGCTCGACGGCAAGACCCGCGAGCGGATCGCCATCGCGGTCGCCGAAGTCAACGGTTGCGGCTACTGCCTGTCGGCACACACCTACCTCGGCAAGAATATCGCCAAGCTGGATGACGCCGAAATCACCGCCAACCGCAGCGGTGCCTCCAACGACCCACGCGCCGCAGCCGCCGTTGCGTTCGCGGTCGCCGTGGTGCGCGCACGCGGCCATGTTTCGGACGCGGACATCGCCTCGGTGAAGGCGGCCGGCTTCGATGACGCGCAGATCATCGAAATCGTGCTGCATGTCACGCTGAACACGCTGACCAATTACGTCAACGAGGTCGCCAAGACCGCGATCGATTTCCCGGTCGTCGAACTGCGCGCGGCCGCCTGATCGCCACTGCGTGGTGAAACCAGCTCACACCACGCCCCAACAGGAACGATGGCAATGAATATCCGTTTTGTAACGAAAACCGTGCATGCCTATCTGGACTATCCGGTGGCGTTCAGTCTGATGGCCGCCCCATTCGGGCTGGGCCTTGGCCAGGCCGGCCCCCTTGCGCTGTGGCTCTCGGTCGTCACCGGGGTCGCGGCGCTGATCCTCACACTGCTCACGGACCACCAGACCGGCCTGGTACGGGTGCTGCCCTACGGTTTCCATCTGTGGGTCGACCGCATCGTCGGCGGCGTGTTCATCGTCGCGCCCTTCGCGCTGGGCTTCTCGGGCGTTACCGCGGGCTACTACTGGGCCAATGGTGCCGCAGTGTTGCTGGTGACGTTCGTGCTGAATGCGAAGGAGCCGGCGCCGGCAGGGATGGTAGCGGGACACGCATAACCGCAAGTGCTGGGGGGGCGTGGCGTCTCCCCCAGCCTTCGGTCTCGGGCACGCGCCACGCTTCAGCGGTGCTTGCTCGATTTTCTCCCGACCGGGAGATCCCCGTTAGGCGGCCGACCCGGCCTCCGCACGGCCGAACAGTTCCACCGCCTGATGACCAGAAACAATATCATTGAGGACCGCCCGTCAGTCGCGGTGTTCAGCGGCCAACGACATGAACGCGCGTCCGGACAGGGGGGGGGGGGAATGCCCCGGCCGGCTCAAAGCCGGCCGGGGTTGACTTCAGACCGGCTCTTCCTGCTGGTCGAGCAGGGATTCAACGTCTACCGCATCAGCTTCCTCCGCCGCAAGGCCAACGGCCTCGCCGCGAATCTGCTTTTCGGCTTCTTCGACCGAGCGGGCGACGTTGACCGTGACCGTGATCGATACCTCGGGATGCAGCACGACGCGTACCTTGGTCAAACCAAGAGCCTTGATCGGCTGCTCCAGAATGATCTGGTTGCGCAGCACGGAAAGCCCGTTGGTCGTGCAACCCTCGGCAATATCGCGAGGCGAGACCGAGCCGTAGAGGCTTCCGGACTCGCCGGCCTGGCGGATGATCACGATCGACAGACCGCCAACCCGCTCGGCCACCCGCTCAGCTTCATCGCGACGCTTGATGTTCAGCGCTTCGAGTTGGACCCGCTGGGCCTCGAACTTGGCCAGATTGTCCTTGTTCGCGCGGATCGCCTTCTTCTGCGGAAGCAGGAAGTTCCGGGCATACCCGGGCTTGACCTTCACCAGTTCGCCCATCTGGCCCAGCTTTTCAACGCGCTGAAGCAGGATCAGTTCCACTTGTGCCATAGTTAAGCGCTCCTTATGCCACGGTGTAGGGCAAGAGGGCGAGGAAGCGGGCGCGCTTGATGGCGTTCGCCAATTCACGCTGCTTCTTCGCCGACACCGCGGTGATGCGGCTCGGTACGATCTTGCCGCGCTCGGACAGGAAGCGGGACAACAGCCGCACGTCCTTGTAGTCGATCACCGGCGCACCGGCCCCCGAGAACGGGCAGGACTTGCGACGGCGGTAGAACGGCCGGCGGGCGCCGACTGCGGAACGCCGTGCAGCCGGATTTACATCTTCGCGATCAGTGTCGGACATCGCGCTTACTCCTCAACGCCGCGGAATTCGCCGCGGAACTCTTCACCGCGCGAATCGTCGCGCGCGCGGAACTCTTCACGATCATCATAGCCGCGCTTGCGGCCACTATCGAAGCGACCGGCCGCCTTCGGACCGCGGAAGCTCTTTTCCCGGTCATCCGATTTGCGCGACAGAATGGCGCTTGGCACATCATCGATCGCCTCGACGCGGATCGTCATGAAGCGCAGCACGTCCTCGTTGAGGCGCAATTGCCGCTCCATTTCGGTGATCGCGGCGGGCTTCGCGTCAATACCGAGAAGCATGTAATGCCCCTTCCGGTTCTTGTTGATGCGGTATGCCAGGCTCCGAAGACCCCAATACTCGCGCTTCTTGATGCATTCCGGGCCGCGAACCTCGTCCGCCAGCGGCGGCGCAACCCCCGCGTCGGCGTCGATCTGCGCGCCGATGGTATCGGCGATCAGCTCGACCTGCTGTTGCGTGACGTCATTGCGTGAAATGAACACGCATTCATATAGCGGCATGTGACCCCCTTTGGCTTGTCAGCCCCAGACCGGATCGGGTCCCACGCCGGGATGGCGTGCGGGCATAGCCGCGGGATACCGTCTCCCCCGGCAGGGAGGGCGCTTTATACAGGTATCGGCATTCTCGGCAATGGTTGATCGCATGATACGCAGATGAATTGCATGGGGCGGGCTCCTGACCTTGCGCGGTCGCGGTGCAGTGCCCGTTTGAAATCCCAAAACTCGATCCTTTCGGGGCGTGTCGCCACGGAGGCGTTCGCTCGGGTGCGCGCACGTTGTGCCGGGGCGCGAGCGGACGCGGCGGCTGCCTCGAAGGCGCTCGCGGCGCCGGTGGCGTATGTGCGGCAGGGGCCGCCGACGCAAAGCTCGGCGGCGCGCACGGCCAACCCCGCATCATGCGCCAGCACCGTGGGCGTGCAGTTGGCGAGGATGGCGGCGAGTTCGACCGGCGCGAGGCGCCAGTTCAGGGGGACGAAAATGGCGCCAATGCGGAAACAGGCGAATTGGAGTTCGAACACATCAGTGCTTCGCTGCGCCAGTGCGGCGACCCGGTCTCCGACGCCGACGCCGAAGTCCGCGGCGAGCGCGTCCGGACGGCGCAGCGCGTGGCTGGCGATCCAGTCATGATGGTTCAGCGCGACGATCGTCATCGTGGCACACTCCCGGTGTCCGCGCTTCTAGCGGGCGCGGTATCGTTGCAAAAATGCCGAGGCTCCAGGTGCGCTGCAAGCCGCCCGGCGGTCCACCGCTGGCGCTTTCGACGACGAGGCAAATTGTGCGACAAAAGCCAATAATTTGGACGGCGCAAACGTAGAATTAACATTGCACGCGGCACTCTCCACTGCATCGCTCACCCCATCGGGATGGATCACGTATCGTGTCGCTCTCACTCATCTTCCGCGCGAAAGCCTGGGTAGGCTTTGGCCTTGTGGCCCTGGCCGCCGCTCTGGCGGCGCCGGCCGCGGCGCAACAGGTGACGATCACGAATGTCGCCGTCCCGCTGTCCGCCCAGAACATCAACATCACTTACGGCGGTGCGACATATTCGAATGTCATCGCCGGGCAGGTCGTGCTGCAAACCGCTTACGCCGGGTCTGTCGCCGGTTCGACCTTCACGGTCTATGCTTGGTGCACTGACCTGTATCACGACATCTATCTTGGCAATAACACCTACAGCTACGTGCTGGGCACCTCGGTCACTTCCAACGGCAATGGCGTTACCTTGACGCCGGCAATCAGCGCTCAGGTGGCCACCCTCGCGGCCTATGGCAACTCCCTGCTCGCCGGGCCCAACGCGGGCAATGCCGATGTCTCCTCGGCGATCCAGCTCGCCATCTGGCAGATCGAAAACCCCGGCTTCACCTTCAGCACGAGCAGCACGGTGACGACGCTTGTCGCCGCCTACGAGGCCTATGCCGCGGTGCATTCGCTGCTCGCCTCATCGCTGACCTCGCTCAGCGGTGCGCAGGCGCTGGTGACCAACACGATCGCGCCGAGTGCGCCGGTCCCCGAGCCGATTTCCGCGGCGCTGCTGCTGCCCGGTCTGGCCGGCATGGCCTGGATCCGTCGGCGACGCTGACCCTGGCACCACGCCACGCGGCGCCGGTCCGACTACGACGGCGCGGTAAACTGCTCTAGAAGTCCTCCCAGGAACCGCCGCCCAGGGAGCACGCCATGACCGCAGCCTATCTCCAGAACCTCGACCGCACGGCTGCGAACCATGCGCCATTGACGCCGCTCACCTTCATCGAGCGCGCCGCCGCGGTCTATCCCAACCGTCCGTCGGTGGTGAATGGCGCCCAGCGCTTCACCTGGGCGCAAACCTACGCCCGCACCCGCCGCCTCGCCTCCGCGCTGGCACGCCGCGGTATCGGCAAGAACGATACGGTGGCCATCATGTGCCCCAACACCCCCGCGATGTACGAGGCGCATTTCGGTGTGCCGATGTGCGGCGCCGTGCTGAACTCGCTGAACACCCGACTTGACGCCGAGACCGTCGCCTTCATGCTCCGCCACGGCGAGGCCCGCGTGCTGATCGCCGACCGTGAATATTCCGCCATCGTGAAGGCAGCGCTCGCCATGGTCGAGCAACCACTGCTGGTGATCGACATCGATGACCCCGAGTACGCGGGGGGCGAGGATGTCGGCTCCATCCGCTACGAGGCCTTCCTCGCCGAGGGCGACCCCGACTACGCCTGGCAGCCGCCTGCCGATGAGTGGGACGCGATTTCGCTGCTCTACACCTCCGGCACGACGGGCGACCCCAAGGGCGTCGTCTACCACCACCGCGGTGCCGCGCTGAACGCCATCAGCAACATCCTCAACTGGGGCATGCCGCATTTCCCGGTCTATCTCTGGACCCTGCCGATGTTCCACTGCGACGGCTGGTGCTACCCCTGGACCATCGCCGAACGCGCCGGCATCAACGTCTGCCTGCGGCGCGTCGAGCCCAAGGCGGCATTCGATGCCATCCGCGCCAATGGTGTGACGCATATGTGCGGCGCGCCGATCGTCTACGCCATGCTGGTCAACGCCCCCGAAGAACTGCGCGCCGGAATCGGTGGACGCATTCAGGGCCAGGTCGCCGGCGCCGCGCCGCCGGCCGCAATCATCGAAGGCGCCGAACGCATCGGCATCGACCTCACCCATGTCTATGGTCTCACCGAGGTCTACGGCCCCGCCACCGTCTGCGCTAAACAGGACGAATGGGAGCACCTTCCCATCGATCGCCGTGCCGAGCGCAATGGCCGCCAGGGCGTGCGCACGCCGCTCCAGGAAGCCGTCACCGTGCGTGACCCCGAAACCATGCAGGAAGTGCCGTGGGATGGCGAAACCATGGGGGAGATCATGTTCCGCGGCAACATCACCATGAAAGGCTACCTCAAGAACCCCGCCGCCACCGAAAAAGCCTTCGCCGGCGGCTGGTTCCACACCGGGGACCTCGCGGTGACCCACCCCGACGGCTACATCAAAATCAAGGACCGCTCGAAAGACATCATCATCTCCGGCGGCGAAAACATCTCCTCAATTGAAGTCGAGGACGTGCTGTTCCGCCACCCCGCCGTGATGAACGCCGCCGTGGTCGCCCAACCCGACGAGAAATGGGGCGAAACCCCCTGCGCCTTCATTGAACTGCGCCCAGGCACCACCACGACCCCAGCGGACCTCACCGCCTTCTGCCGCGAACACATGGCCCGCTTCAAAGTACCGAAAACCTTCATCTTCCAGGAACTACCGAAAACCTCCACCGGCAAAATCCAGAAATTCGTCCTCCGCGACCTCGCCCGCTCCGCCAGCGCGATCGAGTGACCGGGGCGGCTCGACTGAGGCGCGAGAAGGAAGGCAAGGGGGCGCTGCCCCCTTGACCCCTGCCAGGGGCCGAGCCCCTGGACCTCATGCATTGAAGGCGTGGTGCCGAATGAGAGAGGGGCCTACTCAGTGGTAGCAACCACTGAGTAGGCCCCTCTCTCATTCAGCACCCTCTTAAACGGATGCGGGTCTGGGGGTGCAGCCCCCAGCGGGGTCCAGGGGCAGCGCCCCTGGCCTTACTTTCCGCCCTCAATCCAACCGCATCCCCTGCACGCGGATCAGGCCGTCGGGGACGGGGGTGAAGCCTTTCAGTTTGGCGTCATGGGCGAAGAGCCAGGTGACGTTGTAGAGCGGCAGCATTGGGCGGTCGTCGGTGTAGATGGCGGCGACTTCGTGGTAGATGGCGGCGCGCTTGGCGGGGTCGGTTTCGCCGCGGGCGCGTTCGAGGGCGGTGTTGAAGGGGGTGGAGGCGTATTTTCCCCAGTTCTGGAAGCTGTCGCCGGCGATGTAGATGGAGATATTGGGGTCGGGGTCGGCGCGGCCGGACCAGTTGCTGATATGGGCCATGAAGTCGCCGGCGGTCATGGCGGCGATATTGGCATTGCTTTCGGCGGTCATCACTTTCACGTCGATGCCGGCTTCGGCGGCCATTGACTGGATGACTTCGGCAACCTGCTGGTCGCGCGGGGTGTTGGACGCGCGTAGTTCAATCGTCACCTTGTCGAGCCCGGCTTCTTTCAGCAGCGCCTTGGCGCGCGCGACGTCGCGCGGCGGCACCGGAACAGCCCTGTTGAAATAGGGGCTGGTGGGTGCCTCGGTCTGATTGTTGGGGACGAACAGCCCGTCCATCACCACCTGGTTTATCACGGTACGGTCGATCGCGGCTTCGAATGCCGCGCGCACCCGCTTGTCGCGCCCGAGCGGCAGTTCCGCCTTGGCGCCGTTGCCGAGGTTGAAGGTTACGGCGGTGTAGCCGAGGCCGGTGATGGTGGTGAGCTTGAGCTTGGCGTCCGCGCGCACCTTGCCGGCGTCGGTGGGCGCGAGGTCCTGGAGGATGTCGAGCTGCCCGGCCTGGAGGTTGACGAGGCGAACCGCGGAGTTGGGGGTGGGGCGGATCACCACGCGGTCGAAGGCCAGCGCCGCCGACAGCGTGCGCAAGGGCGAGCTCAAATCCGTCGCCGGGATCGACGTGGTGGACGCCCGCACCGTGCGCATCCGCCTCTCCGCGCCCAGCACCCCCCTGCTCGCCGCGCTCTCAGATCGCGCCGGCATGATGGTGTCGCCCAAGGCGGTGGAGAAGGCCGGCAAGGACTTCTTCACCGCGCCGGTCTGCTCCGGCCCCTACAAGT
>JAPLOH010000078.1:3802-4690 GCA_026400845.1 Alphaproteobacteria bacterium | reverse complement strand
TCGATCTCGCCTCCGGCCCGATCTGCGTGAAGCGCGCACTGGCCAAGCTGCGCGTTGCCGCGGATTGGCGGGCACCGGTGTCGCGCAACCGCTACGAGGCGCGCTGGATGCAACGCGCCGCCGCCGCCGCGCCCGGCTGCGTGCCAACGCTCATGGGGCAGGACGAGGAAGCCGGCGCGCTCGCCATGGCGTTCCTGCCGCCCGAGGAGTATCGGCTGTGGAAGAGCGAATTGCGTGACGGCCGCGCCGAGCCCGGCTTCGCCGCCGCCGTCGGCGCCTCGCTGGTGCGCATTCACGCGGCCACCGCCGCCGACCCAACGGTCGCCGCCGATTTCCCCACGGATGCGATTTTCTACGATATCCGCCTCGAGCCCTATCTCGCCGCCACCGCCCGCGCCCACCCCGATCGTGCCGACGCCCTCAACGCCCTCATCGCCACCACCCAGGCCAACAAGCGCGCGTTGGTGCATGGCGATGTCAGCCCGAAGAACATCCTCATCGGACCCCGCGGCCCGGTGTTCCTCGACGCCGAATGCGCCTGGTGGGGCGATCCGGCCTTCGATCTCGCCTTCTGCCTCAACCATTTGCTGCTGAAATGCCTGTGGACACCGCCCGCCACCACTGGCTTCCTCGCCTGCTTCGATGCCATGGCGGAGGCCTATCTCGGGGCCGTCACCTGGGAGCGCCGTGACGCCATCGAAGCCCGTGTCGCCCATCTGCTGCCCGGCTTGCTGCTGGCGAGGGTCGACGGCAAGTCCCCGGCCGAATACATCACCACCGACAGCCAGCGCGCCCATGTCCGCAGTGCGGCGCGGGCGCTGCTGGCCGAACCCGTCGACCGCCTCGCCGCCATCGCCGCGGCCTGGAGAGCGGAACTCGCCCGCTGAG
>JAPLOH010000078.1:0-3782 GCA_026400845.1 Alphaproteobacteria bacterium | reverse complement strand
GTGGGACAGCCGCGGCCGCCCGACCGTGGAGGCCGAGGTGATGTTCGCCGGTGGCGCCGTCGGCCGTGCCATCGCCCCGGCCGGCGCCTCCACCGGCTCCGGCGAGGCGCTGGACCTGCGCGACGGCGGCACCGCTTTCGGCGGCTATGATGTCACCAAGGCGGTCGAAAACGTGGTTGATCCCATCGCCGACGCGGTGATCGGGCGCGATGGCGCCAACCAGGCCGATATCGACGGCATCATGATCGCGCTCGACGGCACGCCGGCCAAGACCAAGCTCGGCGGCAACGCCATCCTCGCCGTCTCCATGGCCACCGCCCATGCCGCCGCCGCGGCCGCCGGCAAGCCGCTCTACCGCCATCTCGGCGGCGATGGCGCCAACCTGCTCCCGCTGCCGCAAATCCAGATCTTCGGCGGCGGCGCCCATGCCGGGCGGCGCGTCGATATCCAGGATTTCCTCATCGTCTGCCCCGCCGCCAACAACTTCGCCCAGGCGCTGGACTGGACGGCCGAGGTCTACCGCCACGCCGGCATTCTGATGAAGGAGGCCGGCACCCTGCAGGGCGTCGCCGATGAGGGCGGCTGGTGGCCGGCCTTCACCACCAATGAGCAGGCGCTGGAAATGCTGGTCCGCGCCATCGAACGCGCAGGTTTTCGTCCTGGGGAGCAGGTCGCCATCGCGCTCGACATCGCCGCCTCCGAATTCGGCCGCGACGGCGTCTATACGCTCGGCCTCGAAAGCAAGAAGCTCGACAGCCAGGGCATGATCGACATGCTGACCGGCTGGATCGGCCGCTACCCCATCATCTCCATCGAGGACCCCCTGGCCGAGGACGACGCCGCCGGTTTTGCCGCCTTCACCGCCGCGGTGGGTGATCGCATCCAGGTCGTCGGCGATGATTTCCTGGTCACCGAGGCCGCGCGCATCCACGCCGCCGCCAGGCAGGGCGCGGCCAATACCGTGCTGATCAAGCCCAACCAGCGCGGCACGCTGACCGAGCCGCTGGCGGCCTGGGAGGCGGCGAAGGAGGTCGGCTTCGCCGGCATCGTCTCCGCCCGCTCCGGCGAAACGGAGGACGTCACCATCGTGCATCTCGCGATCGGCTGGGGCGTCGGGCAACTCAAGGTCGGCAGTTTCGCGCGCTCCGAACGCATGGCGAAGTGGAACGAGGCGATCCGCATCGAGGAGGCGATGGGCCACACCGCCCGCTTCGCCGGCGATGGCTATTTCGGACGCTCCAAGCGATGAAAATCGTCCTGCACTACGATGCAGGCCCCGGTCTCAAATCCCACCTCACCTTCCCCGGCCTCACGGTCGCCTGCTGCCCCGAACCGGATGACGCCAGCTTCGCGCACGAAATGCGTGATGCCGAGGTGTTGTGGCACGTGCTGAAGCCCTGCACCGCCGAGGTGATCGCGGGCGCGCCGAAGCTGCGGCTGATCCAGAAGATCGGCATCGGCGTCAACACCATCGATCTTGATGCCGCCCGCGCCCGCGGCATCGCCGTCTGCAACCTGCCCGGCAGCAACGCGCCGGCGGTGGCGGAGATGGCGCTGCTGCTGATGCTCGCCACCCTGCGCCGCCTGCCGATGTTCGATGCCCGCCTGCGCGCCGGCCAGTGGGCGACGCCGCCGCTGATCCAGGATTCGCTCGGCGAATTGCATGGCCGCACCGTCGGCCTGATCGGCTACGGCGCCATTCCGCAGCACCTCGCGCCCATCCTCGCCGCCATGGGCTGCAAATTGCTCTACACCGCCCGCTCGCCCAAGCCCGGCGCACTGGCGACCTATGTGGACCGCGACACGCTGCTGGCGCAGGCCGACATCGTCTCGCTGCACATCCCCCTCACCCCCGAGACCGAACGCTGCATCGATGCCGCCGCCATCGCGCGGATGAAACCGGGCGCCATCCTGATCAACACCGCCCGCGGCGGGCTGGTCGATCAGACGGCACTGACCGCGGCACTCGCCTCGGGCCACCTCGCCGCCGCCGGGCTCGATGTCTTCGTGCACGAGCCGGCCGACCCCGCCGACCCGCTCTTCGCGCTCGACAACGTCGTCGCCGCCCCGCATGTCGCCTGGGTCACGTCAGGCACCTTCCAGCGCAGCTTCGCCACCGCCGCCGAGAATTGCCGCCGCCTCGCCGCCGGCGAGCCCCTGCTGAACCAGGTGGCATGACCGCCTTCCGCCTCCTGGCGGACGATCTCACCGGCGCACTCGACAGCGCCGCCCGCTTCGTGCCCCGCTTCGGGCCGATCCCGGTCTCCTGGCGCCGCTCCACCGAAACCGCGGCGGCCGCCTATTCCAGCGAAACCCGCGATCTAACGGACCCCGCACCCGCCATGGCGCGCTGGGCGCCTTACCTGCGCGGCGCCGATCTCACCTTCAAAAAGATCGACTCCCTGCTGCGCGGCCATGTCGCCAGCGAGATCGTCGCCTGCATGCGCCTCGGCCGCTTCGCCCATGCGATCATCGCCCCCGCCTTCCCCTTCCAGGGCCGCATCACCAGCGGCGGGCGGCAATACGCGCACGGGGCGGATGTCGGGGTCGATCTCGCGCTCGATTTCGCTGTCCACGGCGTGCTGCTGAGCCATTGCCGCCCCGGCGACGCCCCCTCCCCCGGCATCAGCCTGTGGGACGCGGTGGACGAAGGCGACCTCGACGCCATCGTCGAAGGCGCCAAACACCTCAACGGCCCCATCCTGTGGTGCGGCACCGGCGGGCTCGCGGCCGCACTCGCCGGGCAGCGACCGGTGCCCTGCCCCGCGCTCCGCCCGCCCATCCTGGCCCTCGTCGGCTCCGACCACCCGGCCAGCCGCGCGCAATTCGCCGAATGCCGCGACAGCTTCACCCTGCTCGGCCCCGAGGGCGCCCGCGCCATGGCCCGCATGGTCGCTCGCCGCTCCGCCGCCATCACCGCCGACGTGCCGGAAGGCGCCTCCCGCGCCGCCGCCGCCGATGCCATCGCCGCCACCTTCAGCGCGCTCGCCTTTTCCATCCCCACCCCCGGCACGCTGGCGGTCACCGGGGGCGAAACCCTGCGCCGCCTGTGCGACGCACTCGGCACCAGCCACCTCACCGTGATGGGCGAAATGCAGCCCGGCGTGCCGATCTCCAGCATGGAGGGTGGCATCTGGGACGGCGCCATGGTGGTATCGAAATCCGGCGCCTTCGGCCGGCCCGACTTCCTCGCCCGCCTGCTTGCGTGACACCGCTACTCGCCTGAAACCGGGAGACACCCATGCCGCCATGCCTCGCCGTCACCATGGGTGACCCCGCCGGGATCTCCGCCGAAATCATCGCCAAGGCCGCCGCCCGGCTCGCGCCGCGCCTCGCCGCCGGCGAACTCCGCCTGCGCATCATCGGCCACCGCTCCGCGCTCCGCGCCGCCGAGGCCCTGCTCGGCACACCGCCCATCCCCGAGGATGACGCCGCCCCCCGAAGCCTCATCGCCGCCGGTGAGGAACGCGCCCCCATCCCCCTCGGCCAGGTCAGCGCCGAGGCCGGACGCTTCGCTTTTCTCGCCGTGGAGCGCGCGGTGCAACTCGCGCAATCCGGCGCCATCCACGCCATCGTCACCGCGCCCCTCAACAAGGAGGCGCTCAACCTCGCCGGCCACCACTTCGCCGGGCATACCGACATGCTGGCCGCACTCACCGGCACCAAATCCTCCGTCATGATGCTCGCCCACGGCAACATGCGGGTCAGCCACGTCACCACCCATGTCGCGCTCGAAAAAGTCCCGGCGCTCCTCACCGAAGCCCGGCTGCGCCGCACCATCG
>JAPLOH010000120.1 GCA_026400845.1 Alphaproteobacteria bacterium | reverse complement strand
GGATTGCTTGCCGATCTGCATGGCGGGTGAACAACGGGGTCGTCTCTGGCCCAAGCCTCCAGCGTTTCTCGGACGCCGGAAAGCGTCAGGCCCTGTGCACGGCAGTGACAAACCCAGCCAGTGGAGCGCCTGCATTGTGCTGAGCGCGGCGGGGTAGAACCCGGCCAGTTGGTATGCTGACTGGTTTTGGGTCGGCCGGGGATGTTTGCCGTGGAGGTCTATGCAGCGGTTCGGGTGTTTGGCCTGAGCCAGGAGACGGTGTCGAAGATGTGCCGGTTCTCCCTTCCGCCCGGCTACACGCGGGTGAAGCCGGTGGCGAAGCCGAAGCTGGGTCCGTTGGTGCCAGTGATCGACGCGCCCCTGACGGCCGACGTTACGGCACCACGGCGTCGCCGCACCGCGCTAACGACGCCAATACCGGCGTGGGTAACTCCAACCCCCGCATCATCACCAGCACAGCCAAACAGCAGGACGGTGAGTGGAGGTGTCCAGCTCGCTTGATCACGGACACGCACACCACTTATCCCGCTGTTCCGATTTCTCGAGCCAGCTCTGTCGACCAGCACGCCGGCGCTGCTGTCGAGCAGTCGGGCACGCAGCCAGGGCGTTGCCGGCCCTGCGCGCCGATGCCTATGCTGCCCAAGCGGCGGGCGGACCGGCCGCGCGGCGGGGGCAAACCTCGGATGACATATCTTGGAGGAACGGGCCATGGCGCCCCAGACGAAGATCTGGACGGATGTCGATTTCGACCGCGACGGCAAGCAGATAGGGTGGCTCAACCTGCCGCATTCCGTCACGCGCTCGGCTTATGGCATGATCGCCATCCCGATCGTCGTGATCCGCAATGGCGCCGGCCCCACCGCCTTGTTCATGGCGGGCAACCACGGCGACGAATACGAGGGACAGATCGGGCTGCTCAAACTGATCCGGACCCTCGTGCCCGAACAGGTGCGAGGCCGCGTGATCATCGTGCCCGCGATCAATCTTCCAGCCGCCCTCGCAGGCACCAGGGTGTCGCCGATCGACGAGGTCAACCTCAACCGTGCCTTCCCCGGGGAGCCCGCGGGCACCGCGACGCGGCAGATCGCCTACTATGTCGACAGCGAACTCTTCCCGCGCGCCGACGTGGTGGTCGACCTGCATTCCGGGGGCTCGTCGCTCGACTATCTGCCCTTCGCCTCTGTGCATGAAAGTCCGGATCCCGAGGTCAACCGCAAGGGGCTTGCGGCACTCAAGGCGTTCGGCGCACCGCTTTCGCTGATGTGGCAAACCGCGCCGGACTATGCCTACGCCTCCCATGCCTGCATGCGCCACGGCGTGCCCTATATCGGCGGCGAATATGGCGGCTGCGGACGGGTGAACCGGCAGGGGGTCGGGCTGGTGGAGCGCGGGCTGGCAAGGTTGCTCGCCCATATGGGTATCACCGACAAGGCCAGCGCGCCGGCGGACGAGCCGGTACGGCTGGTGGAATTCCCTAGCCGCGACTTTTTCGTCTATGCGCCCGAGCCCGGTCTGTTCGAACCCGCGACCGACCTCGGTGACGCCGTCCGCGCCGGCGATCTGTGCGGCCAAGTTCATTTCGTTGACAATCCGGTCCGCCCCCCGATCGACTTCCATTACAAGGCCGACGGCTTTGTCGTCTGCAAGCGCCATTTCGGACGTGTCGAGCGCGGCGACTGCGTTGCCCACCTCGCCCGCGATGTGGCGGCCAAGCCATGAACAACGAGATCCTGTCCGAGCGTAACACCCGGTGCCGATGCGCTCAGCCGGCGGTGATCTCGGCGAGCATCTCGGCTGCGGCGCCGTAGCAGCGATCCATCGCTGCCGCTTCCAGCCCTGCGCTAGCGGTCTCGTAGCGGTTCACTGCATCCGTCTCGTCGAAGTGCACGCGGCCTGGCAGATAGCGGTGGTGGCTGTTGGCCAGGGCAATGACGAAGGCATGCTCGTCGCCGGCCAAGGCCGACCATTCCGTCCCGCTTTCGGTCAGCACCTCCCCCGGTAGCGTCAGGAAAGTGAACCCGGCCAAGCGCAGTACCTGCACCGGCACCTGGAACGGCGGTGGCTCGGCAGGCATGCGAAGGCGGGCGATCAGCGCGCGCGAGTAGCAGCAGGCAATCATCAGCCGACGCATGCGCGCCTCGTCCATCATCTCTGCAATCACCCGGCGCGAAGCATGCGACCACAACTGGCCAGCGGGGCACGCCGTCTCGAAATCGTCTCCGAGTTCCCCAGCGATGTCGCCGCGGTGGCGAGCCAGTTCCGTCTCTGCGGTCGCATGGTCCATCCGGTAAAAATACGGCAGGAGCGCCAGATCGCGCCGACGAGATGCCAGCGCCGCGTCGACTGGCGCTGCCGCGGCAGCCGCGCGCAGCACTGCGGCGGCCAGCATCTCCCCGAGGCCCAATGCCGTGGCCCAATTGCCGCCGCAGTAGCCACGCGGGTCCAGTGCGTCAAAACGCGGGCTGGTGATCGGGATGATGTTGCCCTGTGCGGTGTTGAAGAACAACGCCGTTGCATCAGGCAAGGCCCGCTCGATCGCCGCTTGGGCACAGCCAGTAAAATCCGCCGAGATGCGCATATTGTCCCAGCCCAAAACGGTTGGATGGCAGCCGGCGCCGAACAGCACGGCGTAGGGCCGACCGGTGGCGGCGTCGTCAACCACCACCACCGGCACACGGCGATCTACCCGGTTGGGGCTGCCGTGGGTGCGCCGGTTGTAGAAGATGTCGGACTCGCCGATGCCGCTGCGCAGCCGGCAGGGTCGTGTCGCCTGCACCGCCGCGATGCCCAGCCCGGTTAAAGCCAGGATCAGGAATGCCTCGTAGCGCTCTACCCCGATAGCCCCGTCACCGAGGTATCCCGGAGTCGGCGCCGAGTGGGTGTGCGAGGCGCAGACGCAGATCTGCCGCGCGGCGAGGCCGGTCGTGGCGCCAACCCCGGCTGCGACGCCCTCGCCGACCTGGCGGGGGATGCTCAGCAGGTCGGTGGTTATGATCAGCATCCGCTCGCCGTTATTCTCCAGGTAGAGTGCCTTGCCGAACACAGGGTCATGCGCATCGGTGGCGGGTTCCGTGCGCTGGCCGAAGCCGGCGAGCATCACCGGCCAATCCGGTGTGATGTCCACCCTTGCGGTGCCGGCGAGAGAGGCTGAGGTCATGGCGGCGGTCCTTCCCGGGTCAGATGCGGTGGCCGAACTGGTCGAGCAGGGATTGCAGCCCGCCGAAGCGGACGACGCGGAACTGCTCCGCGGCGGTTAGGCCGTAGGGTGCTGCGTTGGCTGCGGCACGGTGGCGGAGCAGGTGTTCGACCAGCGGGCGCAGATCGCCGCCCTCGGCCGCCGCATCCAGCATCGGCACCGCCCAGCCGCCGGTGCGCGCCTGGAGGCGCAACTGGTTGGCGATGTTGCGCAAGGGGGTCGTGTGGCACATGACTGCGGCTATCTTGCGCTCCAGTACGTCGGCGATGTCGACAACGTCGGTCACCCGCACCACCGAGCGGCCGAAATACCAGCGCTCGAAAACCCCATGCGGAGCCAGGCCGGCGGCGAGGTGTTCGGGGTGGTGCAAGTCGAATTGGCTGGTCCAGAAGCTTTCGTCGACGGCAGCGGCCAGCTTGATGTGGTCCTGGTTGTCCTCGCCGAACATCGCGTAGGGGTCGAAGGTCACCAGCGCGTAAGGGCTGTGCGTGCGCACCAGGCGAATGATGTGTTCGCGCAGCCCAACCTCGCTGACATCGCCAAGCACATCGGTGGCGTAGCCGAGCTCGACTGTTTCGGCAATTCCGAGCAGGCGGGCCGCCGCCTCGAACTCGGCCTTGTTGGCGGCAATGGTGGCCCCTTCCGTCATGCCCACCGAATCCCAGCGGTCATCTGTCACGCGCACGCAGACGACGCGCCAGCCGGCATCCGACCATCGCAGCAGCGTGCCGCCGAGCGACAGGGCCGGATCATCGGCATGCGCGATCACCAGCAGGATGGTTCGCCCCTCGCCAAGCGGCAGGGTGGTGTGGATGTGCGGTTCGCTCATGACAGGTCGTCCCGGATGCAGGCCTTGAAATGTCCCGGCGCCACTTCCGAAAGAGGCGGCAACTGCGCGGCGCACGCAGGCAGGGCGTGAGGGCAGCGGGTGCGAAAGACGCAGCCGGAGGGCGGATCGATCGGGCTGGGGATGTCACCCTGCAGGACCACCCGGTTGCGGGGCGCATCGGGGTCCGGCACTGGCACGGCGGAAAGCAGCGCGCGTGTGTAGGGGTGCTGTGGCGCGCCGTAGAGCCGGTCGCGCGAGGCGCGCTCCATGACCCGGCCGAGATACAGCACCACGACCTCGTCGCAGAGATATTCCACCACCGCCAGGTCGTGGGCAATGAACAGCATCGTCAGCCCCAGGTCGCGCCGGAGGTCGAGTAACAGGTTGAGGATCTGCGCCTGCACCGAGACGTCGAGCGCCGAGACAGCCTCGTCCGCTACAATGAACCGTGGCTCGACGGCAATTGCGCGCGCGATGCCAATGCGCTGGCGCTGCCCGCCCGAGAAGGCGTTGGGGTATCGGTCCATGTGCGCCGCATCGAGGCCCACGCGGGCCAGCAGTTCGGCGATGCGTGGGCGGCGCGCACGGCCTGGGGCCAGGCCGTGGGTGTGCAGCGCCTCGCCGATGATCTCCGCGACTGTCATCCGTGGATTCAGGCTGGCGTAGGGGTCCTGGAAGACGATCTGCAACCGTCGGCGGAACGGCCGCATCGCCGCCTCGCTGAGGCCGAGCAGGTCCGTCCCCTCGAACAGCACGCGCCCGGCGGTTGGCTCGACCAGACGCAGGATGGTCCGCCCGATCGTGGTCTTGCCGGAGCCGGATTCGCCAACGAGTCCCGTGATGCTGCCGGGCCTCACGTCGAAGCTGACGCCGTCCACCGCCCGCACCACCGCACCGCGCCGGTTGCGAACGGGAAAGTGCGTCCGCAGATCCTGCACCGAGAGCAACGGCTCGTTCATGCTCCCTCCCAGCGGAGGCAGCGCACCTGCCGTCCGGCGGCGGGCGGCAGCAGATCCGGCATGCCGGCGACACAGTCGGCGCCGGTCAGATCGCAGCGCGGGGCAAACGCGCAGCCGGGCGGCGGGGCGAGCGGCGAGGCGACGGTGCCTGGAATCGCCATCAGCCGCTCGCCGAGCCGACCGCGTCCGAGCCTTGGCACGCATGACATCAGCCCACGGGTGTAGGGGTGACCGGGCGCGCGGAACAGTTCGCGCATCGGCGCCGTCTCAAGCACGCGTCCGGCGTACATCACCACCACTCGGTGGGCGATGTCGGCGACGATGCCAAGATTGTGGGTAACGAACATGATCGCCATCCCCAACTCGGCCTGCAATCGTCGTAGCAGATCGAGGATTTGCGCCTGGATCGTCACGTCCAGCGCCGTGGTCGGTTCGTCGGCGATCAGAAGCGACGGGCGGCAGGCCAACGCCAGGGCGATCATCACACGTTGACGCATCCCGCCCGACATCTGGTGCGGATACTCGCCGGCCCGGCGCGCGGCGGCGGGGATTTCGACGAGTTCCAGCAGCCGGACCGCCTCGCGTGCCGCCTGGCCGCGACGCATGCCCTCATGGTGGCGCAGGGTCTCGGCGATCTGCTCGCCAACGGTGAACAGCGGGTCGAGACTGGTCATCGGGTCCTGGAAGATCATCGCGATCTCCCGCCCGCGAATGCGGCGCATCGCCGCGGGGTGGAGGGTGACGAGATCGCGAGGGGGGGCGCCCGCGCCAGCGAAGCGGATGCTACCTGCGACGATGCGCCCGGCCGGTTGGGCGACAAGCCCCATGATCGACAGGCCCAGCACGGACTTGCCGGAGCCGGATTCGCCGACGACGGCGACCGTCTCCCCGGCGCCGATCGCGAGATCGACACCGTCGATCGCCCGGACGGTGCCGCCGGGGGTGTTGAAATGCGTCCGCAGCCCGGCGACGTCCAGAATCGGGGTCATTGGCTGCCCCGCAGGCGCGGGTCCAGCAGGTCGCGCAGCGCG
>JAPLOH010000074.1 GCA_026400845.1 Alphaproteobacteria bacterium | reverse complement strand
TGCTGGCGCAGGAGATCCTGCCGCATTTGAAGGACGTCCCGGTGTTCGTCGCCGGCGGGCTCGGTCGCGGCGAGGCGATGCTCTCCTATCTGGAGATGGGCGCCTCCGGCGTGCAGCTCGGCACCCGCTTCGCGGCGACCACCGAGAGCATCGCGCATGAGAACTTCAAGAAGGCCTTCGTGCGCGCCAATGCGCGCGATGCGGTGCCGAGCATCCAGCTCGACGAGCGTTTCCCGGTGATCCCCGTCCGCGGCCTGGCCAATGCCGGCACCAAGCGCTTCCTGGCGCATCAGGCCGAGACGCTGAAGCGCTTCGACAGTGGCGAACTCGACAAAGTCCAGGCGCAGCTGGCGATCGAGCATTTCTGGGCCGGCGCGCTGCGCCGCGCGGTGATCGAGGGCGATGTCGACGAGGGCTCGGTGATGGCCGGCCAGTCGGTCGGCATGGTCACCTCGATCCAGCCCGTCGCCACGGTGATCGCCGAGCTGATCACCCAGGCGGAAGACGCGTTGATGGCCCGCGCCGGCTGAGCGGCGCCGGCCGAACGGCCGGAAATTCTGGTAAAGCCGGCAATCATTGCTCGACTTGCCTTGTTTCTGCCGCGACCGACCTCTAATCGCGAAGGATGGTGGCGCAACGACGACTGCTGGGCCGATTGAGGGAGCTGATGGCGCGGGGCGCCGGGTCGCTGCCTGAGCTCGTGCGCCTGGTCGCCGGGGAGCTGGTGAGCGAGGTGTGCTCGGTCTATGCGTTGAAGCCCGGCGATATTCTCGAACTGCTCGCCACCGAAGGGCTGCGGCAGGACGCGATCGGGCGCACCCGGCTGCGGGTCGGCGAGGGGATCATCGGCATGGCGGCCGCCACCGGCGCGCCGCTGAATTTGCCGGATGCGCAGAACCACCCGGCCTTCGCCTATCGCCCCGAGACCGGCGAGGAACCTTTCGCCTCGATGCTCGCCGTGCCTGTCCGCCGCGCCGGGCGAACGCTCGGGGTGATCGCGGTGCAGAACCGCAATCCCCGTCGGTTCGATCCGGGAGAGGTCGAGGAACTCGAGACCGTCGCGATGCTGCTGGCCGAGGTGCTCTCGGCGGCGGGAGCCCAGGACAGCACGGCGGAGGGGCTGGGGGCGACGGTACCGCGGCGGTTCCCGGCGACGGTTCTGGTGCCGGGCCTCGCGATGGGCCCGGTCGTCGTGCTGGGTGCGGCGCCGCCGCCCGGGCGGTTGCTGGCGGACAATACCGGCGAGGAGCTCCTCCGGCTCGACCGTGCCGTGGCCGCGATGCAGCAGGGGATCGACGCGCTGATCGAGGCCGGGCTGCCGCAGGAGGCCACCGGGGCTGCCAGTGCCGCCTCGCGCGAAATTCTCGACGCCTATCGCCTGGTCGCCGCCGATGCCGGGTGGTTGAGGCGGGTGGGCGACGCCATTCGCGGCGGGCTGTCGGCCGAGGCCGCAGTGCATCGCGTGTCGGGTGACGTGCGTGACCGGATGCGCCGCATCACCGACCCCTATCTGCGCGAACGCCTCGCCGATCTCGAGGACCTCGCCGGACGGCTGCTCACCACTCTCGGCGGCCCCGGTGCGGTGAAGGTGGCGCCCCCCGGCGCCATCCTGCTGGCCCGTCGGCTCGGCCCGGCCGAGGTGCTGGACTGGCACGGGCGTGGCATTGCCGGCTTCGTCGTCGAGGAGGGCAGCGCCTCCAGCCATGCCGCCATTCTCGCCCGCGGGCTGGCGGGTTGCCAGGTGATCCTGCGGCCGGAGCAGGATGTTCGCCGTGTCTATCAGCGCGCGGTCGAGGCCCGCGCCGCGCGCCAGGCCGGCTTCGCCGCGCTGCGCGACCTGCCGGCCGAGACGCGGGACGGCACCAAGGTGTCGTTGATGCTCAACATCGGCCTTGCGCTTGAACTCGTGCAGCTCGATGCCACCGCGGCGGCCGGGATCGGCCTGTTCCGCACCGAGATCGCCATGCTCGCCCGCGGCGCCATAGCCGACGTGCCGGAGCAGGCGGCCGGCTATGCCCGCGTGCTCGATGCCGCCGGGGATCGCCCGGTGCTGTTCCGCACGCTCGACCTCGGCGGCGACAAGCTGCTGCCGGGCAATGAGCTGCCGCCCGAGGAGAATCCGGCGATGGGCTGGCGTTCGCTGCGCATCGGGCTCGACCGGCCGGCCCTGCTGCGCCGGCAGCTGCGCGCGCTGCTGCTGGCGGCGGGTGGGCGGAACTTGTCGGTGATGTTCCCGATGGTGGCCACCGTCGCCGAATTCCGTGCCGCCCGCGCGCTGCTGGACGCCGAGGTGGCCAAGGTGCGCCCGGCGCCCGGCGAACTGCGGGTTGGCACCATGCTGGAAGTGCCGGCGCTGATGTTCCAGCTGCCCGAATTGCTGAAGGTGGTGGATTTCGTCTCCGTCGGCACCAACGACCTCATGCAGTTCCTCTTCGCCGCCGACCGCTCGACCCCGTCGCTGGCCGGGCGCTACGACCTGCTGTCGCCACCGATGCTCGATCTGCTGGCGACGCTGGCCGAGCAGTGCCGTGCCGCCGGTGTGGCGCTGTCGGTGTGCGGCGAGGCGGCGGCACGCCCGGTCGAGGCGATGACGCTGGTGGGACTCGGCATCGAGACGCTGTCGATGCCGGCGAGCGGGATCTTCCCGGTCAAGGCGCTGCTGCGTTCGCTCGATCTGCCGGAGTTTCGCCGCGTGCTGGCCGCCATCCGGCGCACCGCCGGCGGCGCGGCGAGCCTGCGCGAGCCGATCGTCTCCTGGGCACGCGAGCACGGGCTGGAGATCGATCGCGGCTGAAGCCGGGTCCGCCTGGCGCGGTGTTTGTGAATATTCGCGGAAGCTCAGTGGTTTTGCTGCACCGCGGCGGTTGGCAGCGCGGGCAAGTTTGTCTAGAACGGGCGGGCAGGGGTTGCCGGTTTCGTGGGGCGCCTGCACGCGTGCTCCGCTCAACCCATATTACGCGGGAACCCTTCGCTGTGCTGCAGGATCCCAAATCCCGGCTGACGCAGGTTCGCTCGTTGATGTCGTCCATCGACGGTGCGAGCGAAGCGGCTGTGCGGCTGGGCGGGGACATCCGCGAGGCCCGTGAGCGGCTCGGCTGGGAACTGCCGGCAATCGCGGCGCATCTGCGCATCCGGGCGTCCTATCTGCAGGCGATCGAAGCGGGGCGGATCGGCGACCTGCCGGGCAATGTCTACGCGATCGGCTTCCTGCGCACCTATGCCGATGCGCTCGGCCTCGATCCGGACGAGATCGCCCGGCGCTTCCGCGAGCAGACCAGCCATCTCAACCGCAAGACCGAGCTCGATTTTCCGGCCCCGGTGCCCCAGCGCGGCGTGCCGGCCGGCGCCGTGGTGTTGCTCGGCGTGGTGCTGGCGATCGGCGCCTATGCCGGATGGTTCCGTTTCACCGGCTCCGGCCAGCCGGAATCGCAGCCGGTGCAGCCCATCCCGCCGCGGCTGATGCCACTCGCCGAGGCGCCAGCCCCGCTGCGGCCGGCCAGCGTACCGGCCTCGCCCGCGCTTGTCGCGGCAGCGGATGTGCTGCCGGCGATGCCCGTGATTTCGCCGTCTTCCGCCGCGGCGGCGATGCCGATCCCGACTGCCGTGGTTCCCCCGGCGGGGGCAAATCCGGAGGGGACCCGCATCGTGCTGCGCGCCCGTGCCGACGCCTGGATGCAGGTGCGGGACCGTCAGGGCAACGTGGTGCTGAACCGCGTGCTGCGCGGCGGCGAGACCTGGCCGGTGCCGGCCAAGGGGCAGTTCCTGCTCACCACCGGCAATGCCGGCGGCACCGATATCCTGGTCGACGGCGTCGTGAGCCCCTCGCTGGGCGGCGATGGCGCGGTGCGGCGCGATCTGGCGCTGGAAATCGACCTCATCCGCGATGGCAAGCTGGCCGTTCCCACGGCTGCCCCGATTGCCCCGACCCGGACGCCGCCGAAGCCGCTGTAGCCTGCGATTTCGCCGACGCGGCGGCGCCATGCCCTTCCGGCGGTTGCATGGCACCCCATTTGCGTGACATTGCGGCGCCACGCCGCCGACTTCCCGGAGCAGTCCTGCCATGAGCTATCGCCCGTATCAGCAGATCGAACGCCGCAAGTCCCGCCGGGTGATGGTGGGGGACGTGCCCGTCGGCGGTGGCGCGCCGATCACCGTCCAGACCATGACCAACACGCTGACCCATGATGTCGCGGCCACGGTGGCGCAGATCCAGCGTGCCGAACGCGCCGGGGTGGACATCGTGCGGGTTTCCTGCCCGGACCAGGCGAGTTCGCTGGCGCTGAAGGACATCGTCCGCCAGGTCAACGTCCCCGTCGTCGCCGACATCCATTTCCACTACAAGCGCGCCATCGAGGCCGCGCAATCCGGCGCCGCCTGCCTGCGCATCAACCCCGGCAATATTGGCAGCGCGGAGCGGGTGCGCGAGGTGATCAAGGCGGCGCGCGACCATAACTGCTCCATGCGCATCGGCGTCAACGCCGGCTCGCTTGAGAAGCATCTGCTGGAGAAATACGGCGAGCCCAACCCCGAGGCGCTGGTGGAAAGCGCGCTGGAGCACGCCAAGATCCTGCAGGACCACGATTTCCACGAATTCAAGATCAGCGTGAAGGCGTCGGACGTGTTCCTCGCGGTGGCCGCCTATACCCAACTCGCCGAGGTCTGCGACCATCCGCTGCACATCGGCATCACCGAGGCCGGCGGCAAGCGCACCGGCACGGTGAAGTCGGCGATCGGGCTGGGCAATCTGCTGTGGGCCGGCATCGGCGACACGCTGCGCGTCTCCTTGTCGGCGGAGCCGGAGGAGGAGGTGCATGTCGGCTGGGAGATGCTGAAATCCCTCGGCATCCGCCATCGCGGCGTGAAGATCATCTCCTGCCCCTCCTGCGCGCGGCAGGGCTTCAACGTGATCGACACCGTCTCCAAGCTCGAGGAGCGGCTGGCCCATATCGAGACGCCGATTTCGCTTTCCATCATCGGCTGCGTGGTCAATGGCCCAGGCGAGGCGCTGATGACTGATCTCGGCGTCACCGGTGGCGGCTCGGGCCGCCACATGGTCTACGCCGCGGGCAAGACCGACCACACCGTCCAGGGCGAGGCGATGATCGAGCACATCGTCGAACTCGTCGAAGCCAAGGCCGCCGCGCTCGAATCCGAGAAGCGCCGTGCGAAGGAAGCCGCAGAGTGAGCATCGACCTCCAGCCCGTCCGCGGCACCCGCGACCTCATCGGCGAGGATGCGCGGCGGCATTTCCATGTGATCGAGACCGCCCGCCGCGTCGCCGCCACCTATGGTTATGACGAGTGGTCGACGCCGATTTTCGAGGATACACGGGTGTTCGCGCGCGGCCTCGGCGATACCTCCGACGTGGTGATGAAGGAGATGTACACCTTCTCCGACCGCGGCGGCGAAAGCATCACTTTGCGGCCCGAGGCCACCGCCGGCGTCTGCCGCGCGCTGGTGACCAACGGGCTCACCCAATCCCTGCCGCAGAAAGTGTTCTACGCCGGGCCGATGTTCCGCTACGAGCGGCCGCAGAAGGGCCGCTACCGGCAGTTCCACCAGATCGACATCGAGGTGCTCGGCAGCGCCGAACCGCTCGCGGATGCCGAGGTGATCGCCTGCGGCTGGAACATCCTGCGGGAACTCGGCGTCTCGCAGGACACCGTGCTGGAGCTCAACACGCTCGGCGACAAGGAGAGCCGCGACGCCTATCGCGCCGCGCTGATCGGCTATTTCACCGAGCACAAGGCCAAGCTCTCCGAAGACAGCGTCACCCGCCTGGAGCGCAACCCGCTGCGCGTGGTCGACAGCAAGGACGAGGGCGACAAGGCGATCGTCGCCGGGGCGCCCACCATCGACCCCTACCTCACCGAGGCGGCGGCCACCTTTTTCGCCAAGTTGCAGGAACTCCTCGCCCGCTTCGGCGTGCCCTACATCCGCAACCCCCGTATCGTCCGCGGGCTCGACTATTACAGCCACACCGCCTTCGAATTCGTCACCACCCGCCTGGGTTCCCAGGGCACGGTGATGGGCGGCGGGCGGTATGACGGGCTGGTGGAGGAGATGGGCGGGCCGCACACGCCGTGCATCGGCTGGGCCGCCGGTGTCGAGCGGCTCGCGATGCTGATGGAAAACCCGCCAACGCCGCCGGCCTCGGTGGTGGTGATCCCTGTCGGCGATGCCGCCGAAGCGCCGGCGCTCGATGTCGTGCAGGCGCTGCGCCACGCCGGCATCCGCGCCGAGATCGGCTACCGCGGCAACGTCAAGCGCCGCATGGAGCGCGCCAACAAAACCGGCGCCCGCGCGGCGGTGATCCTCGGCGAAAGCGAAATCGCCAAGGGCGTCGCCCAGGTGAAGGATCTCGTGACCGGCGCCCAGTCCGAGGTCGCCATCGCCGGGCTCGTCGCCCACCTGAAATGAGCCTCGCCGACAAACTCGACCGCCTCGTCGACCGCGCCGCCGAACTCAACGCCCTGCTGTCGGAGGGCGCGACCGGGGAGGCCTTCGTCAAGGCATCCCGCGAACTGGCCGAGCTCGACCCCATCGTGGCGGCAATCCTGGAACTGCGCACGGCCGAACAATCCCAGGCCGAGGCGGCGGCGATGCTGGCCGACCCCGAGATGCGCGATCTCGCGGAGGCCGAACTCGCCGAGCTCAAGACCAGGGTGCCCGACCTCACCCACGCCATCCGCCTCGCTTTGCTGCCGAAGGACGAGGCCGACGCACGCTCGGCGATCCTGGAGATCCGCCCCGCCGCCGGTGGCGACGAGGCCGGTCTGTTCGCCGCCGAACTGTTCGCCGCGTACCAGAAATACGCGGGCCTCCAGGGCTGGCGCTTCGAGGTGATGGATTTCGACGACACCGGGCTCGGCGGCATCAAGAACGCGATGGCCGAGGTGAACGGCCGCAACGTGTTCGCGCGCCTCAAATACGAATCCGGTGTCCATCGCGTGCAGCGCGTGCCGGCGACGGAGAGCCAGGGCCGCATCCACACCTCGACGGTGACGGTGGCGGTGCTGCCCGAGGCCGAGGAGGTGGATGTGCAGATCAACGAGAGTGACCTGCGGATCGACGTCTACCGCGCGCAAGGCGCCGGCGGGCAGCACGTCAACAAAACCGAGAGCGCGGTGCGCATCACCCACCTTCCCACCGGAATCGTGGTGGCGATGCAGGAGGAGAAGAGCCAGCACAAGAACAAGGCCAAGGCGATGAAGATCCTGCGCGCCCGCATGTACGAGCAGCAGCGTGCCAGCCTGCACGCCACCCGCGCGGCCGACCGCAAATCCCAGGTCGGCAGCGGCGATCGCAGCGAGCGCATCCGTACCTATAATTTCCCGCAAGGCCGGGTGTCGGACCATCGCATCAACCTCACCCTCTACAAGGTCGACCGGGTGATGCAGGGCGATTTCGACGAGTTCATCGACGCGCTGACCGCCGAGGACCAGGCGGCCCGCCTCGCCGAGCAGGAATGAGCCAGGCGATGCGCGCCGCTGCCGCGGCGCTGCGCGAGGCCGGCATCGACAACCCCAGCTTCGAGGCCCGGCTGCTGGTCGCGCATGCGCTCGGCCTCAAGCGCGGCGCCATCGCTACCGCCGAGCCGGACCCGGCGACCCTCGCGCCGCTCCTCTCCCGTCGCCTCGCCCGCGAGCCGATGGCCCTCATCCTCGGCCGCCAGGGGTTCTGGACGCTCGATCTCGCGGTCAGCCCCGCCACCCTGATCCCGCGCGCCGACTCGGAGACGCTGATCGAGGCGGCGCTGGCCGCCTTCCCCGATCGCTCCGCCGTGCATCGCATCCTCGACCTCGGCACCGGCACCGGCTGCCTGCTGCTTGCCGCGTTGACCGAGTTTCCAGCTTCCTTCGGCGTCGGTGTCGACCTGGTGCCGGCGGCCGCTGCGCTTGCCCGGCAAAATGCCGCGGCCTGTGGGCTCGCCGATCGGGCCGCGCTGCTGTGCGGGGCATGGGATGCACCGCTGGGCGGGCGCTTCGACCTCGTGCTGTGCAACCCGCCGTACATTCGGCGCGCCGATATCGCGGGCCTAATGCCGGAGGTCGCGGAATATGAGCCGGCTACGGCGCTCGATGGGGGAGCGGACGGGCTCGACGCCTATCGCACGGTGATCGGCGCGCTGCGGCGGCGGCTGTCGCCGGGCGGGGTCGCGGTGCTGGAACTCGGGGTCGGCCAGGCCGAGCCGGTCGCCGCCCTCGCAGCGGCCGCCGGTTTCGCCCCGCCGACGCTGCGCGCGGATCTTGGCGGCATCGCGCGTGCCATGGTGCTGCGTGGCAGGGGCGCCGAGAAAACGTTTGGCGTTGACCCGCCGCGGGGTTAGGTTCGCGTTTCGGATTGACTTGCCTTGGCGCACTGGCCTTGGTGCAGTCGGCCGCATCCCGCTGGCCGCGCCGGCTCGGCGCCCCGCGGGAACCCGGATACAGACAGGAAAGCGCTTCGACATCACATGAACATGAAACGCATGCGTGGACGCGGGCATCTGAGTGGCGGTGGGGGCGGAGGCGGCGGTGGAGGCGGTGGCGGCGGCCCGGTGCGTCACCAGGGCGGCGGCAGCGGCAATGTTCCGCTCAACCGCAACCACGTCTTTGACAGCCAGGGACCGGACCTGCGCATCCGCGGCACGTCGCAACAGTTGTTCGAGAAATACCTCCAGCTCGGCCGGGATGCCACCAGCTCCGGGGACCGGGTGATGGCCGAGAGCTATTTCCAGTATGCCGAGCATTATTTCCGCATCGTCACCGCGATGAACCAGGCCGCGCAGCAGCAGGGCCAGCCCCAGGGCCAAGGCCAGGGCGGTGGCCAGCCGCACCGCCGGCATCACTCCGAGATGCAGGACAGCGAGGCGCCCGACGAGGCCGAGGTCCAGCCGATGCACCAGGAGGGCGCGGCAGTGGAGATACGGGAAATTCCGATCACCGGCGCGCCGCCCGAGCAGGACCGCGCCTGACCAGGCACAGGAAGGGGAACGTCAATGAGCACGCTTGAGATCATCGGTGGGCCGGGGAGCAACTTCGTCCGCGTCGTGCGCATGCTGTGCCACGAGAAGGGCGTCGGGTATGACCTTGTGCCGGTGCGTCCGCATACGCCCGAGGTGAAAGCGATCTCCCCGATCGGCAAAATCCCGGCGATGCGCCATGGCGACGTCACGCTCTACGAGACCCGCGCGATTTGCGGGTATATCGACGCGGTTTTTGCGGGCCCCAAGCTGATCCCGGCCGAACCGGTAGCGGCGGCGATGTGCGAGCAGTGGATGTCGGTGGTGACCACCCATGTCGATATCGTCCTGCTGCGGCAATATCTCATCGCCTATTTCTTCCCTGGCACCCCTGACGGGTCGCCCGACCGCACCCGGATCGACGCCGCGCTGCCGAAGATCGGCCCGGTGTTCCAACTGCTGGAAGAGGAACTGACGAAGCATCGCTACCTCGGCGGGGACAGCTTCACGATGGCCGACATTATGCTGTTTCCGCTGGTGAATTTCCTGCCCCGGGCCCCTGAAAGCGCGGCCTTGATGATGGCCTCGCCGCATCTGCAAGCCTGGTTCGACGGTATCAACGCCCGCCCCAGCGCGGTCGCCACGGTGCCGCCGCCCCCGCCGCCGCGGAGCTGATGCCGGCGGACCTGCTGCAGGAGGGGCGATGAGCTGGTCCCGTCACAGCAAGCGGGAAGGTTACCACCATGGCAATCTGCGCCAGGCGCTGATCGACGCGGCGCTGACGATGATCGCCGAGCGCGGCCCGGGCGGCTTCAGCCTCGCCGAGCTCGCCCGCGAAATCGGCGTCAGCCCGGCCGCCCCCTACCGGCATTTCCGTGATCGCGGCGCGTTGCTCAGCGAAATCGGCCGCCATGGCTTCGAGTTGTTCGAGGCCGAGCTCAGCGGTGCCTGGGATGGCGGCAAACCCGAACCGGTCGGCGCGCTGATCCGCTGCGGGCGGCGCTATCTGGCCTTCGCCCGCCGCCACCCCGCGCTCTATGCGGTGATGTTCGAAAGCGGGCTCGACATGCAAAGCGACACCGCCTTGCTGCGGGCCAGCGAGCGGGCCTTCGGCGTGCTGCTGAGCGCCGCCGAGCACGTCACCGCGGCGATCCGCAGCCCGCCACGGCCGCCGGCGATGATGGTGGCGTTGCATGCCTGGTCGATGTCGCACGGCATCGCTTCGCTGTTCCTCGCCCATGGCACCGGGACCGGCCGGGTGTTGCCGATGGCGCCAGAGGATCTGCTGGAGGCCGGCATGCTGGTCTATCTCGGTGCCCTCGGCGGAAAATCGTAACGTCGCTCGGTGGTGATCCTTGACTCAGGCCGTGGGGCTCCCCATTCATGTGAATGTGAGTTACATTCACATGGAGATACCAATGCCTGAAGCGGCAAAACTCGCCTACCTCGGCCCCGTCCCCTGGGTCGCCCTTGGCGCCGTTATCGGCGTCGTCGGTTTCGGGATGCACGGCGTCGGCACACTGATCATCACCCTGCTGGCCCTCGGCTTCTTCGCCAAGCGGTTCTACCGCTGGCAGGCCGCGGCCAATGGCGGCGACCCGAACGCGATCCCGGCCTGGGCGTCCTGCGCCAGCCCATGGGGCCGCCGGGACCGCCGTTCGGCCGAGCCCAAGCCAAGCGGCAACACCGCGTTCGACGATTATCGCCGCGAGATGCTGCGCCGGCTGGAACAGGACCACGAGGACTTCCAGTCCTTCCTCGACCGGCTGCGCCGGGCCAAGGACAAGTCCGAGTTCGACCAGTTCATGTCCGAGCGCGATCGCCCCGCCCCTCCGGCGCCGCAGTCGGGCGACCGGCCGCCCAGCCCCTGGCCGCAGGGCTGACACCCTTGGCCGGTGAGACCCTTCACGGCATAGTATGGCCATGAAGACTCTCATCACGGGCGACAAGGGATTGATCGGCAGCGTGGTTGCCCGTCGCCTCACGGCGGCGGGCTTCGCCGTTGCGGGGTTCGATCACGCCGACGGCCACGACATCCGCGATGCCGCCGCCCTCACGGCCGCCGCCGCGGGCTGCGGCGCCATCGTCCATCTCGCCGCCCTGCTTGGCCGGCCCGGCGACACCGAGGCCGACATCATGACGGTGAACGTCACCGGCACCTGGAACGTGCTCCAGGCCGCGCGGGCCGTGGGCGCCGGACGGGTGATCAATTTCAGCAGCGTCAACGCGCTCGGGATTTTCAGCGGCCACGGCGTGCCAGACTACCTGCCGATCGACGATGCGCATCCGCCGCGCGCCACCAATGCCTACGGCATCTCCAAGCGACTCGGCGAGGAGATGTGCCGTTGCTTCACGCTGAACACCGGCATCGCCACCATCTGCATCCGCCCGCCCTGGGTGTGTGATGCCCGCAAGAAGGCCGAGGAACTGGCCAGGCGTGCGGCCGATCCGGCAGCGGAGTGGACGCCGTTCTGGGAATTTGGGGCCTGGATTGACGTGCGGGACCTCGCTGAAGCCGTGCTCTGCGCGCTGACATGCCCGGATCCCGGCCACGTCACCGCTCTGGTGATCGCCGATGACATGGCCTCCGACGATGGGGCGCGGGCGATGGCGGCGCGTCTGCTGCCGGGGATTCCCTGGCGCGGGCCGGAGGAGGTGTCGGCCCTCGTGCACTGCGACGTGGCGCGGGGTGTGCTGGGCTGGCAACCGGCGATCAAGTGGCGATAGTCAAACCCCGGATGCGGCGATATCAGCGACCATCCGGGTGGCCACATCGTGCCATTCCGCGCGCGGCGACGGCCGCGCGGTATCGACCGGCGGGTCGGTGATCAGCCCGGCGATCGCGGCGGCGAGGGCGACGGGCTCGGGTGCGCAAAGCCGGGCGAGCGGTTCGTCCCGCAATTGTTCGGCGAGGCCGCCGACCCGGGTCGATACCACGTAGCGGCGCGCGGCGACGGCGGCGGCGGCGACGCCGGACTGGCTCGCCTCGGTGTGCGAGAGCACCAGCGCGTCGGCCCAGGCGAGCAGCGCGCCGACCTCCGCCTCCGGCACCCAGCGGTTCTCGACGGTGACGTTGGGCAGAAGTGCGAGGGCGTCGAGTTCGGCCGATGCCGGGCCTTTACCGACCACGCGCAACTCGAAGTCCGAGCGCGGCCCGAGGGCGCGAATGGCTTCGGCCAGCAAGTCCAGCCCCTTGTAGGGGAGCAGGCGGCCGAAGCTCAGCAGGCGCAGCTTTCCGCCATGGGCACGCGGCGGCGGTGGCGGTGGGCCGAAGGCGAAGGGCGGGAGGCTGGTCATCAGCAACGCCCGGTCGTCGGCCAGTCCGAGCGCGCGAATCCGGTCGGCGACGTGGCCGGTGAGCGCGAACAGCCCGGCGGCACGGCGGATCAGGGCATGCTGCAGCCGCATCTGGAACGGCACGTCGTCGCCCGGATGGGAGTCGGCATCATGCACGATGGCATAGAACGGGATACCGGCGCGGCGCAGGGCGGCCGCCATCATCAGGTCGAGCGCGGCGGGCATGGCGCAGATCGCCACATCGGGTGCGAGCGCGCGCAGGCGGCGCGTCAGGCCGGGAAGCTGGAACGGGATCAGCGGCAGCCGGGCGAGAAAGCTCGGCCGGCCGTTATAGGTGGGGAAGGGCAGGGCGCAGTCCGGCGGGTTTGCCCCGCGCAGGATTTCCGCGCCCGTGGAGAGCGACAGGACCGCGGAGGTGCCGTCGACGGTGGCAAGACTGGCCGCGAGCTCGGCGGCATAGCGCGGCCCGGCGCCGATGCGGCCCCATTGCCAGACCAGGACCCTCATGCCGCGACCTTCAGCCCGAGGCTGGCCACCGCGGCGCGCACCGGGGCGAGGCCGAGGCGGGCCTGCGCCATCGATCGGCCGCGCTGGCCGAGCGCGGCGCGTTCGGCGGGAGCATCGGCGAGGCGGGTCAAGGCGGCGGCGGCGGCGGGGATGTCCGGCTCGGCCCAGACCGCGCCCGGTGCCTCGAACACGCCGCGCGGGTCTCGCGCGGGGATCAGGCGGTAGGGAATGAGCGCGGCCGAGTCGGCATCCATGAAATCGAGATTGCCCGACCATCCCGTGGCGATCACCGGGACGCCCAAAAGCATCGCCTCGGCCGGCACCAGGCCGAACCCCTCGGAGCGGTGCAGCGACAGCACGATATCGGCGCAGGCAGTCAGCGCATGGGCGTCGGCGGCCGGCATCGTCTCGGTGATCAGCCGCACATTGCCGGTTTCGCCCGCGGCGGCGGCGATCTCGGCGAAATCCTCGGGGAAATGGCCGGGATTGCCGATTTTCAGCACCAGCAGCCGGTCGGCCCGGTCGGCAAAGGCCCGGCGGAAGGCGGCGATGGCACCGTCGGGGTTTTTGCGCACCCGCGAGGAGGCGAGGTTGAAGGAGGTCAGCACGATCACCACCCCCTCCGGCAGGTCGAAATCGGCGCGGGTCAGCGCCGAGGGGCAGGGTGGCGCGATGGCGACGGGGATCGGCAAGGCGCGGACCGGGATGTCGCTGCCGGCTGGCAGTAGAGTACGGATGGCATCCGCGGTGAAGGTCGAGATGCCCCAGATCTCGTGGACGAACGTCAGCCCACCGCGCCATGCGGGGGGGGCGCTCGGCAACTCCCAGGCCCAGTGGCCGATCACGCGCCGGCCGCTCAGGATCCGGCGGGGCAGCCGCAGCAGGGCCATGGGCAGCATCGGCGGGTTGACATGGATCAGCAGCGGAACGCCGGCGGGAATGTCGGGCATTTCGGGCCGGTCGATGTCGATGGTCCAGGTCGGCACGCCGAGCGCCATGAGGGCCTGGCGGATCAGACGGGCGGATTCGCCGAGGCCGGAGGCGCGCGAAAATTCGCCGATGATGGCGATGCCGCCGGTGGGCGGCGGTGGCGGCCGGTCCGGGCGCGGGGCGAGCACGGTGGTAAAGGCGGTGAACAGGCGGCGTCGCGGCTCGGCGGGCAGAAGGCGCCAGAGACGATGCAGCGGGGACAGCGCGGTCGGTTTGGCGGGGCCGGTCATTTTCCGGGAACTTGACCGGGCACGCGGCGATGGGCAAGGGGGGCGATGCGTCCCGGCACGGTATTCCAGGCTTCGCTAAGCGGCGTTGAGGTGGCAGGCGCTGCGATGGCCCGGCGCCACCTCGCGCAACACCGGCGCCTGCTCGCGGCAGGCGGCCATGGCGGCGGGGCAGCGCGGATGGAAGTGGCAGCCCGATGGCGGGTTCAGCGGCGAGGGGATTTCGCCTTTGATGGCGGTGAACTGCCGCTTGCGGGTGTCGATCCGCGGCACCTCGCTCAGCAGCGCCTGGGTATAGGGGTGGTTCGGCCGGGCGAAAATCTCCTCCGCCGGCGCCTCCTCGACGATGCGGCCGAGATACATGATCACGACGCGGTCGGAGAGGTGTTCGACCACCCCGAGATCATGGCTGATGAACAGATAGGTGAGGTCGAGTTGCTCGCGCAAATCCATGAAAAGATTAAGAATTTGAGCCTGGATCGACACGTCGAGCGCGGCCACCGCCTCGTCGCAGACCAGGAATTCCGGCTGCACGGCGAGCGCTCGGGCGATGCCGATACGCTGGCGCTGGCCGCCGGAGAACTGGTGCGGGTAGCGGCGCTTATAGGCCGGATCGAGCCCGGCGCGGCGCATCTGGGCGTCGATGTAGTCATCGCCGCCGCCCTTGGGGATCATGCCATGCACGCGCGGCGCCTCGCCGATGATGTCCTCCACCCGCATGCGCGGATTGAGGCTGGCGTAGGGGTCCTGGAAAATCATCTGCACCGCGAGGGTCGCTTTGCGCATCGCGTCCAGAGGCATGGCGGTGATGTCGCGGCCTTTCCAGACCACCTGGCCGTCGGACGGCGGCATGATGCCGGCGACCATGCGCCCGATCGTCGATTTGCCACAGCCGCTTTCGCCGACCAGTCCGACCACCTCGCCCTTGGCGATGGTGAGATCGACGCTGTCCACCGCGCGGACCACCTGGTCCGGCACGGTGGCGCCAAGGCTGCGGCGCAGGCCGCGGGTGAGGCGGGCTGCGGCGTCGAGATGTTTGCCGAACCGCTTGGAGACGCCCCGAAGTTCGATGACAGGTTCGATGACGGGTTCGTTCATGACGCCTCGGCCTGCTGGTGGAAGCAGCGCACTGCGCGGCCAAAGGCGGGGAAGGTCTCCGGCGGATCGGCCTCGCATTCCGCCGTCGCGCTGGCGCAGCGGGTGCGGAAGGCGCAGCCGGCCGGCAGGTTGATGAGCTGCGGCGTCATCCCCGGGATCTGCCGCAGCCGCGTGCCGCGCTTGTTGCGCGACGGGACGGAGCCGATCAGCCCGGCGGTATAGGGATGCAGCGGCGCGTCCAGCACATCCACCACCGCGCCGGTTTCCACGATGCGGCCGGCATACATCACCGCGATACGGTCGGCGAGGCCGGCGACGACGGAGAGGTCATGAGTGATCCAGATCAGCGCGGTGCCGTGCTCGCGGGCGAGTTTCTGCACCTCGGCGAGGATCTGCGCCTGGATCGTCACGTCGAGCGCGGTGGTCGGCTCGTCGGCGATGATCAGCTCCGGCCGGTGCAGCAGGGCGATGGCGATCGCCACGCGCTGGCGCATGCCGCCGGAGAACTGGTGCGGATAGGCCGAGAGCCGCTCTTCCGGCGAGGGGATGCCGACCATGCCCAAAGCGTCCCGCGAACGGGCCCGCGCCTCGGCGTTGGAGACTTTGGCGTGGGCATGCACGGTCTCCATCATCTGGGTGTCGATGCGCAGGACCGGATTGAGCGTCATCATCGGGTCCTGGAAAATCATCGCGATGCGGTTGCCGCGCAGCTGGCGCAGTTCCTCCTCCGGCAACGCGGTGATGTCCTGGCCATGGAACAGGATGCGCCCGGCGGCGATGCGGCCCGGCGGTTCCACCAGTCCGATCAGCGAGAAGCCGGTGACCGTCTTGCCCGAACCGGATTCGCCGACGAGGCCCAGCACCTCACCGCGATCGACGTGGAAGGACACGCCATCCACCGCCTTCACCACCCCCGCGCGGGTGTGGAAATGGGTCGCCAGACCTTCGACTGTCAGGGTATGGCTCATCGCTTCAGCCTCGGGTTCAGCACGTCGCGCAACTGGTCGCCGACGAGATTGATGGCAATGATGGTCACCAGCAGGGCGATGCCGGGATAGAAGCTGATCCAGTATTTGCCGGAGAGCATGTACTGGTAGCCATTGGCGATCAGCAGCCCGAGCGAGGGCTCGGTGATCGGCACGCCAAGGCCGAGGAAGGACAAGGTGGCCTCCAGCGTGATGGCCCGCGCGATCTGGATGGTGCCGATGACGATCAGCGGCGGCATGCAATTGGGCAGTAGATGAAAGGCCAGCAGCCGCCAGCGCGGCAGCGCGAGGCACTCGGCGGCCTCGATATATTCCCGCCGGCGCTCCACCAGCGCCGCGCCGCGGGCGGTGCGGGCGTAGCGCGCCCATTCCACCAGAACCAGCGCCAGCATCACGTTCAGCACCCCCTTGCCCAGCACGGCAAGGATCATCAGCGCCACCAGGATCGCCGGAAACGAGAGCTGGAGATCGACCAGCCGCATGATCGCCGTCTCCACCTTCCCGCCGAAATAGGCGGCGGCGAGCCCAAGGGCCGAGCCGATCACCCCGGCGATGATCGCCGAGCCGACGCCGACGCCGAGCGAAATGCGGAGCCCGTAGATGATGCCGGACAGCATGTCCCGCCCCTGGTCATCGGTGCCGAGCCAGAACACCAGCCCGTCCATCGATTTGGAACCGGGCGCCAGGCGGCCATCCATGATGTCGAGCTGCGCGAGGTCGTAGGGGTTCTGCGGCGTGATGAAGGGTGCAGCCAGCGCCAGCACCGCGACGATCACCACGATCACCAGGCCGAGCACGGCGAGCGGGCTTTCCGCGAACTCGCTGGTGAAGCGGCGAAACGGGGTTTCCTCGCGGGCGATGCCGGCGGTCGTGCTCATTCGCGGCTCTCCAGGCGGACGCGCGGGTCAAGCACGGTGTAGAGCAGGTCGACCAGCAGGTTGATGGTGATGAACAGGAAGACGATCATCATCAGATAGGCGACGATCACCGGGCGATCGAGCACGTTGATGCTGTCGATGATCAGCTTGCCCATGCCGGGCCAGGCGAACACGCTCTCGGTCACCACCGCGAAGGCGACCGTGCTGCCGAATTCGAGGCCGATCACGGTGACGATGGGGATGGTGATGTTCTTCATCACATGCACGAACACCACCCGCACCGGCGAGAGCCCCTTGGCGCGGGCGAATTTCACGTAGTCCATCGGCATGTTCTCGCGCGCCCCGGCGCGGGTGAGGCGCAGCACGAGGGCGATGTTGCCGAGCGAGAGATTGAGCGCGGGCATCAGCATATGGGCGAGCCCGTCGCGCGTGAGGAAGGACCATTGCACGCCGAACAGCGTGGCGGTCTGGCCGCGCCCGGTGGAGGGTAGCCAGCCCAGTTGCACCGCGAACACCATGATGAGCATCAGCCCGACCCAGAAGGAGGGCAGCGAGAAGCCGAAAATCGAGCCGGCCATGATGGAGCGCCCGGCAAAGCTGTTCGGCCGCAGCCCGGCATAGAGGCCGAGCGGAATGCCAAGCACGATGGAGAGCAGCACCGCGGTGACGGCGAGTTCCATCGTCGCCGGCATGCGCTGGGCGATCAGCCGCAGCGCCGGCTCGTTGAACACAAAGCTCTTGCCGAGATCGCCCTGCACGGCGTTCCACAGGAAGCGGCCGTACTGCTCCCACAGCGGCCGGTCGAGTCCGAGCGCGATCACCGCGCGCGCCCGCTCGGCCTGGTCGGCCTGGGGCGAGATCAGGATCTCCACAGGATCGCCAATGACGTTGACGCCGATGAAGACGATCACCGTCATCGCCAGCACGACGAAGATCGCCTGGATCAGGCGGCGGAAGATCCAGGTGGTCATGCCCGCTTCCTCATGGCGCCGGTCGCAGGTCCATCACCCGCGTGTCCTCATCGGCACGGGGGACGAAGGCGAGGCCGGCGCGCATCGCCCAGATGTTTTGCTGGAGGTGCAGCGGGATCAGCGCGACATCCTCCATCGCGATGCGCGTCGCCTCGATGACGAGTTTCTCGCGCTGGGCTTCATCGGCGGTGACCATCAGGCGGTCGACCAGCCCATCGAATTCGGGGTTGCTGTAGCGCCCGCGGTTGACCGCGCCCCAGCCCTTGGCCGGCGAGAAGGTATAGACCAGGGCGCGCAGCGGGTTGGTGGCCTCGCCGAAACCCCAGGCGAGCAGGTAGGCCGAGAAATCCTGCTTGTTGGCCCGCGCGATGTAGTTGGGCCAGGTGATGGCATCGACCGTGGTCTGCACCCCGATGCGCGACCACATCTGGCCGATCGCCTGGATGATCTTGCCGTCATTGACGTAGCGGTCATTCGGCCCGTGCAGGGTGATGCGCAGGCCGTTGGGGTAGCCCGCCTCGGCGAGCAGCGCCTTGGCGCGGGCGACATCGGAGGTCGGTGGGTTGAGGCCGGGCGCGTGGCCCCAGGTGCCTGGCGCGACGAACTGGCCGGCGGCATAGGCGGCCCCTTCCATCACCCGCTCGACGATCGCCGGACGATTGATCGCGATGGTGAGCGCCTGGCGGACGCGTTTGTCGTTCAGGGGGTTGACGGTGAGCGCCTCGCCATTGGGGCCGGTGATGAACGGCGTCGGGCCGCCGCGCGAACGGTCGAGCCACAAATAAACGATGCGTTGCGAGGCGATCTCGGCGAGGGTGACCCGCTTGTCGGCACGCAGCCGTGTGGCGTCGGCGGTGGGCACGAACTCGATCAGCTGCACGTCGCCGGCCAGCAGTGCCGCGGTGCGGGCGCCGTCATTGGGGATCATCCGGATGGTGAGGTGCTGCCAATGCGGCTTGCTCCCCCACCAGGCATCGTTGCGTTCGAGCTCGACGCGCTCGCCCTGCTTGTAGGACACCATGCGGAAGGCGCCGGTGCCGGCGGCGTTGCGGCCGGAGTTGAATTCCTCGGTGGCCGGGTTGGGGCCGAGGTTCTTCGGGATGATGAAGACGTTGGTGAGATCGACCGGCAGCAGCGGGTAGATGCCGTTGGTCTTCATCCGCACCGTGTACGGGTCGGGCGTTTCCATCGCCACCACGGTCTTGGTGTAGATGGAGAAACTGCCCGGCGAATTCACCACCGTCGGCACGCGGGCGAAGGTGTAGGCGACGTCGGCCGCCGTGAACGCCGAGCCGTCGTGAAACTTGACCCCCTGGCGCAGCTTCAGCTCCCAGGTGCTGTCATCGATCAGCTTCCAGGACAGCGCGAGGCCGGGGATGAGGTTGTTGAGGGGATCGCGCTCGATGAGGCGATCATACATGTGGATGCCAAGCGTCTCGTTGGGCGCGAAGGTATGGTAATGCGGATCGACGCTCGTCGGCGACGAGGACATCGCCATGGTGACCGATTGCGCCACGGCCACAGTTGTACCGAGCAGCAGTGCCACCCCCACGCCAGCCAAACGCTTCAACATCGGCAATCCCCCGTCACCGCCCAAGCATAGCCGCAGCCCGATGGCCGCGGCTAGGCTCAAGCGGCAGGGAAGCCGTCAGGCCGCCTTGGACATGCGGCTCGGCAGGTTCATCACCGGCACGCGCTGACGGGTCAGCTTCTCGATGCTCTTGAGGAAGGCCCGTTCGTCATTGGCGCACAGGCTGATGGCAACGCCGGTGGCGCCGGCGCGCGCGGTGCGGCCGATGCGGTGGACGTAGCTTTCCGGCACGTTCGGCAAGTCGAAGTTCACGACATGGGAGACGCCGTCCACATCGATGCCGCGGGCGGCGATGTCGGTGGCGATCAGCACGCGCATCTGGCCGCTGCGGAAGGAGGCGAGCGCCTTCTCGCGCTGCGGCTGGCTTTTGTTGCCGTGGATGGCGGCCGCCGGCATGCCGTTCTCTTCAAGGTATTTCACCACCTTGTCCGCCCCGTGCTTGGTGCGGGTGAAAACGAGGGTACGCCCGGTGGTGACATCACGCAGCAGGTCGAACAGCACAGCGCGCTTGGCCGCGTTGTCGGTGAAGATCACGTGCTGGTCGACGCGCTCGACGGTGGTTGCGGCCGGGGCCACGGCGACGTGCACCGGGTCCCGCAGCATGGTCTCGGTGTGATCGGCCTCGTCGAGCACCAGCACCTCGGTTTGGTCGAGGCGCACGGTACGGTCCTGCATATGGTCGATCAGGCGGCCGGGGGTGGCCACCAGCACGTCAACGCCGGACGCCATGCCGCGGGCCTGCTTGCCCTTGGGCACGCCGCCGAACATGGTGATGACGCGCACGCCGATGAACTTGCCGTAGACGCGGAAGCTCTCGGCGATCTGGCTGGCAAGCTCACGGGTGGGGGCCAGCACCAGCACGCGGCAACCGCCACGCACGGTCGGCTTGCGGATTGCGGCGAGGCGCTGGAGGATCGGCAGGGCAAAGGCCGCCGTCTTGCCGGTGCCGGTCTGGGCGATGCCCTGGACGTCACGCCCGGCCAGGGCCGGCTCGATCGCCTGCTGCTGGATCGGGGTCGGGGAGGTGTAGCCCTCGGCCTCGAGCGCCTTCAGGAGCGCGGGAGCCAGGCCGAGTTGTTCAAAGGACTTCATGGAGATCAGGTATCTTTCGCGTTGGGCCCACCGCGCGCGCCCGCTCGGGCATGCGTCGGGGGCCATGCGGTCGACAGGACCGCAGGCCGGCGCAGAATTGCTGGGTGAAAGGAGCTACCGGGAAGCGTGCCCCCGCTTGTGCGGCCGGTAAACGGCCGCAAAAAGTCAGCACGGGGTGGCAGCGCACAGAAACCTATCAAGGCGCGCAAGGCATCGTATAAGTGTGCAGTGCAGCAAAGTCAAGGATTTCCGCACGATGGGTCAGGAGGTCCGTTTCGCCACTCCCGTGTTGACCAGAAAGCACCCGGCCGAGGCCAGCGCCAGGCCGGCCAAAGCCAGCGGATCGAGCCGCTCACCGAGGATCAGCCAGGCCAGCAAAGCTGCCGTGCCCGGCACCATGTAGAAATTCGCCGAGGTGCGTGCCGCCGTGCCGCGCGCCAGCATCGCCGAATAGAGCCCCATGCCACCGAGCGAGACCATCACGGTGTTCCATCCCACCGCGGCCATCGCCACCGCGGTCCAATCATGCCGCGATGTTTCGAGCAGCCAGGCACACACCGCCCCCACCGGCGCGGCGCCAAGGAACTGCGCGGTCGCCCCCTCCAGCAACGGCACGCCGCGGCAGAACCGGCCGAAATACAGCGTGCCGGCAACGAAGGACGCCACGCCGAGCCCGGCCAGCATCAAGCCCTCGAACCGCGTCGCGCTCACCAGCGCCGCCTCGCCCACGACCAGCCCGACGCCCACCAAACCAAACACTAGCCCCAGCACCTGCAAACCCCGCAAATGCTCGCGCAGCAGAAACGTGCCGATCCCCGCCGTCAGCAGCGGCGTCAGTGCCTGCAGCAACGCCACATGCGCGGCCGGCAGCACCTGAATGCCGACATGCGGCGCCATCAGGCCAACCCCGTTCATCAGGATCCCCGCAATTGCGCAATGCACCCCCCGCCACCCCGCAATCGGCCGCCAGGAGCGCCTGAGCACCAGCATCAGCCCGGTCAGCACCAGGGCGCACAGGGCCAACCGCACGGCGACAAACAGCAACGGCGAGAGGAACCGCAGCCCGGCCTTCACCGCGATGAACGACGAACTCCAGAGCAGCACGAACAGGAACGGCGCAACGCGATACAGCATGCCGCTCCCCGCGGGCCGAAGGTGAGCCGGCACATTGCCCTGACCGCCCGCCTGGCGCCATAAGCCGGCGACGCCACAGGGGGACGCACCCATGCCCATCCGCATTCTCGAAGTCCGCGAAGCGACCCACATGATCGCCTCGCCGATCCGCAACGCCTATATCGACTTCTCGAAAATGACGACCTCCGTCGTCGCCGTGGTCACCAACGTGGTCCGCGAGGGCAAGCCGGTCATCGGCTATGGCTTCAATTCCAACGGCCGCTACGGCCAGGGCGGCCTGATCCGCGAGCGCTTCGCCGCCCGCATCACCGGCGCCGACCCCGTCTCCCTGCTCGATCCCACCGGCGAGAACCTCGACCCCGATAAGATCTGGGCCGCCATGATGACCAACGAAAAGCCCGGCGGCCATGGCGAACGCTCCGTCGCGGTCGGCACCATCGACATGGCGGTGTGGGACGCGGTGGCGAAAATCGCCGACAAACCGCTCTTCCGCCTGCTCGCCGAACGCCACGGCACCACCGCCGACCCGCGCATCTTCGTCTACGCCGCCGGGGGCTACTACTATCCGGGCAAGGATGACGCCGCCCTCTGCACCGAAATGCAGTCCTATCTCGATCGCGGCTACAACGTGCTAAAAATGAAGATCGGCGGCGAATCGCTGGCCGCCGACCAGCGCCGCATCGAGGCCGTGCTCCGCCTGCTCAACGGCCAGGCCCGCCTCGCCGTCGACGCCAATGGCCGCTTCGACCTCGAAACCGCCATCGCCTACGCCAAGGCGCTGCGCCCCTACGACCTCTTCTGGTACGAGGAAGCCGGCGACCCACTCGACTTCCACCTGCAATCCGCGCTGGCCGAATTCTACCCCGGCGCGATGGCCACCGGCGAAAACCTGTTTTCCCACCAGGACGCCCGCAACCTCCTCCGCTACGGCGGCATGAGGCCGGATCGCGACTGGCTGCAGTTCGACTGCGCGCTCTCCTACGGCCTGTGCGAATACCTCCGCACCCTCGACGTGGTGCGCGATGCCGGATGGTCCTGGCGTCGCTGCATCCCCCACGGCGGCCACCAACTCTCCCTCGCCATCGCCGCCGGCCTCGGCCTCGGCGGCAATGAAAGCTACCCCGACGTCTTCCAACCCTTCGGCGGCTTCCCCGATGGAACCAAGGTGATCGACGGCTACGTCACCATTCCCGACCTCCCCGGCATCGGCTTCGAAGCAAAGAGCGACCTCTACCCGATCATGCGCGCACTGGCCGAG
>JAPLOH010000349.1 GCA_026400845.1 Alphaproteobacteria bacterium | reverse complement strand
TGGCCCAGCATGCCGACTGGATCTTCGTGCTCTGCCGCACCGACCCGACGGCGAAGAAGCAGGAGGGCATCTCCTTCATCCTCGCCGACATGAAGACCCCCGGCATCACGCGGCGGCCGATCCAGACCATCGATGGCGGCCACGAGGTCAACGAGATCTTCTTCGACAACGTGGTGGTGCCGGCCGAGAACCTGGTCGGCGAGCTGCATCGCGGCTGGGATTGCGCGAAGTTCCTGCTCGGCAATGAGCGCACCGGCATCGCCCGCGTCGGCACCTCCAAGGCGCGCCTCAAGCGAATCCGCGAGCTGGCATCGCTGGAGTTCTCCGGCGGCGAGGCCCTCATCAACGACCGCAAATTCCGCGAGAAGCTGGCGGCCTGCGAAGTCGAGCTGAAGGCGCTCGAGATGACGCAGCTGCGCATCGTCGCCGACGAGAAGAACCAGGCCAAGGGCAAGCCGAACCCGGCTTCCTCGATCCTGAAGCTCAAGGGCTCCACCATCCAGCAGACCACCACGGAGCTGATGATGGAACTCGTCGGCCCCTACGTGATGCCCTTCGCGGCGTCCGACGAAGGGGACGGGCGCAACGAGACCGGCTACGGCCCCGAATACGCCGCCGGCACCGGGCCGACCTATTTCAACTGGCGCAAGATCTCGATCTACGGTGGGTCGAACGAAATCCAGCGCAACATCGTCGCCAAGGCGATCCTCGGTTTCTAGTCGATAGGATATACGAAAATGGATTTCGATTTCAGCGAAGACCAGCGCCTGCTCAAGGACAGCGTCGACCGCCTCATCGCCGACCGTTACGCCTTCGAGAGCCGCAAGCAGTACATGAAGGAGCCGACCGGCTGGTCGGCCGAGATGTGGGCGCAATATGCCGAGCTCGGCCTGCTTGGCCTGCCCTTCACCGAGGAGCAGGGCGGCTTCGGCGGCGGCCAGATCGAGACGGCGCAGGTGATGGAGGCGTTCGGGCGCGGCCAGGTGCTTGAGCCCTACCTCGCCACCGTCGTGCTCGGCGGCGGGTTGCTCCGCCATGCCGGCAGCGAGGAGCAACAGGCGGAACTGATCCCGCAGATCATCGGCGGCGAGCTGAAGCTGGCGCTGGCGCATATCGAGCGGCATTCGCGCTGGACGCTCAACGACGTCGCGGTGACCGCGGTAAAGGACGGCTCTGGCTGGGTGCTGAACGGCGAAAAATCCGTGGTGATTCACGGGGATTGCGCCGACAAGCTTCTGGTCACCGCCCGCACCGGCGGCAGCCAGCGCGACCGTGGCGGCATCGGCGTGTTCCTGGTGGACGCCAATGATGCAGGGGTGTCACGCAAGGGCTACCCGACGCAAGACGGGCTGCGCGCGGCCGAAATCTCCTTCGCCAATGCGCGCGGCGTGGCGGTCGGCGACCCCGGCGACGGGCTTGGCGTGGTGGAGCGCGTGGTGGACGAGGCCATCGCCGCCATTTGCTCCGAGGCGGTGGGCGGCATGGCCGAGATGCTGGCCATCACCGTCGACTACATGAAGCAGCGCAAGCAGTTCGGCCGCGCCATCGGCGAGTTCCAGGTGCTGCAGCATCGCGCGGTCGACATGTTCGCCAACCTCGAACAGGCCAAGTCGATGGCGATGTACGCCACCATGATGGCCGCCTCCGACAACCCCGCCGAACGCCGCCAGGCGCTCTCGGCGGCCAAGGTGCAGATCGGCAAATCCGGCAAGTCGATCGGCGAGGAGGCGGTGCAGTTGCATGGCGGCATCGCGATGACGATGGAATACAAGGTCGGCCACTACTTCAAGCGGATGACCATGATCGAGCAGATGTTCGGCTCCACCGACCATCATCTCGCCGTCCTCGCGGATGGCAACGGGTTGTTCTGAGGGCTCCGCCATGACCAATCTTTCCGCCGCCAATAAGCTGCGCTACGACCTCTCGGGCAAGGCCGCCATCGTCACCGGCGGCGCCTCGGGCATCGGGCTCGCCACCGCCACCATGCTCGCCCGCAACGGCTGCATGGTGGCGATCAACTTCCTCGAAGGCGACGCGCGCGGCCCGGAGGCGGTCGCCAAATTGTGCCAGGAGGGCCTCAGCGTGATCGAGGCACCGGGCTCGGTTGGTGATCCCAAGGGTGGCCCGGAGATGATCGCCGCCGCCATCAGCCGCCTCGGACGGCTCGATCTGCTGGTCAACAACGCCGGCACGCCGGGGGTGACCGAGGTGGTGCCGCCCGGGCGGATCGACCTGGTGACCGACGAATTGTGGGAGACCATCCTGCAGACGAACCTGGTCGGCCTGTTCCGGCTCTCCAAGGCAGCGGCGCCGGCGCTGAAGGCGTGCCACGGCGCCATCGTCTCGGTCGCCTCCATCGCCGGCATCAACCGCGCCGGTTCCTCGCTGCCGTACGGCGCATCGAAGGCCGCCGTCATCAATGTCACCCAGAACCTCGCCCGCGGTCTCGGCCCCGAAATCCGCGTCAACGCCGTTGCTCCAGGCGCCGTCGACAGTTCCTGGCAGATCCGCTGGACCAATGAAATGGTCCAGTCCTCCGTCGAGGCTGCCGCCCTCAAGCGTCGCTGCACCCCGGAGGACCTCGCCGAAGTCATCGTTTTCCTCGGCTTCGGCGCCTCGATGGTCACCGGCCAGACCCTGATCGTGGATGGCGGGCTCACCCTGTGAGCGCGCCCGCGCTCTTCCCGGAGATCGAGCCCTACCGCACGCATATGCTGCCGGTGGGCTCCGGCCACACGCTCTACGTGGAGGAGTGCGGCAACCCCATGGGGCAGCCGATCGTCTTCGTCCACGGGGGGCCTGGCGGCGGCATCTCGCCCCGCTCGCGCCGGATGTACGACCCCGCGCATTACCGCATCGTGCTGTTCGACCAGCGCGGCGCCGGCAAAAGCACGCCCTTCGCTGACCTCACCGACAACACCACCTGGCACCTCGTCGCCGATATGGAGGTGATCCGCACGGCGCTCGGCATCGAGCGCTGGATCGTCTTCGGCGGCTCCTGGGGCAGCACGCTCGGTCTCGCCTATGCCGAGACCCATCCCGAGCGAGTCAGCGGCCTGATCCTGCGCGGCATCTTCCTCGCCCGGCCGATGGATGTGCGGTGGCTCTACCAGGAGGGCTCCAGCTTCATCTACCCGGACGCCTGGGAGGAATATCTCGACCCTATTCCCCCGGAAGAGCGCCACGACATGGTGGCCGCCTATTACCGCCGCCTCACCGCCAACGATCCAGCGACCCGCTTGCGTGCCGCCGCCGCCTGGAGCAAGTGGGAGGGCGCCACCTCCTTCCTCATCCCGCAGGAACAATCGATCGAGGAGAGCACCAAGCCCGAGCGCGCGCTGCCGCTGGCGCGCATCGAGTGCCATTACTTCCAGAACAACAGCTTCTTCGCCACCGATAACTGGCTGATCGAAAACGTCCATCGCATCCGCCATATCCCTGGCGTGATCATCCACGGCCGCTACGACATGGTCTGCCCTATCCGCAACGCCTGGGACCTCCATCGCGCCTGGCCTGAGGCGGGGCTGCATATCGTGCCCGATGCAGGGCATGGCGGGATGGAAGCGGGGAACATGCTCCGGATGCTCCAGGCGACGGAGGACTTCAAGCGGGTGCGTTGAGGTGTGAAGGAAACGCCGAGGACGCTGCCACGGATCCCCGCCAAGGGGTTAGTTGCGGGGAAAATGTCCTTGCACGATGCAGGACGAGGGGGCGCGTCCCCCGGGCTCCTTTCCTCCCCCCCCAACCTGGAGTGCAAACCGTATATGGCTCACCATATAAGGTTCGTAGTCAGCGGCACTGGAGATCAGAGTGTCGGCCAGGCCAAATGTGGCGCAACACGCCGCGTTTTCGCCAAGTTCACAGTGCTATATCATGCGTGCGCCACGATCGGCCGCCCGTAACTTCATTTTCATGCCTGGAGGCCAGCCTCGCCATGCGTATTGCCCAGATAGCGCCCTTGTTCGAGGCGGTTCCACCGAAGCTCTACGGCGGTACGGAGCGCGTCGTGTATTCCCTCACCGAGGCGCTGGTCGAGTTGGGGCATGACGTCACGCTGTTTGCCTCGGGCGACTCGGAGACCTCGGCCAAGCTCGACGCCCCCTGGCCGCGCGCGCTGCGTCTCGACCCGGACATCCGGGACTGGGTGGCCACCTACGCGATCCTCATCGAGCATGTCGCCCAGAGGGCGCATGAGTTCGACGTGCTGCACTTCCATATCGACTACTGGCCGAATTCGGTGTTCACCCGCATGAACATCCCGTTTGTGACAACCCTGCACGGGCGGCTCGACTTGCCGGAGTTCGCGGCGGTCTACCGTTCCTTCCCGCACGTGCCGCTGGTTTCCATCTCCAACAGCCAGCGCAAGCCGCTGCCGGACCTTGGTTGGGCGGCCACCGTGCTGCACGGGATGCCGCAGAACCTGCTCTACGTGCCCGAGGCTAGTGGCCAGGGGGACGAGAAGGGCGAGTATTTCGCGTTTCTCGGCCGTATTTCGCCGGAGAAGGGCATCGAGCGCGCCATTCGCATCGCCGGTGCTTGCGGCGTGCGGCTCAAGGTGGCGGCCAAGGTCGACAAGGCCGATGCTGAATACTTCAAGGAGTCGGTGGAGCCGCTGCTCGCCAACGCCCATGTCGAGTTCATCGGCGAAATCAACGACGCGCAGAAGCCCGAATTCCTCGGGCGCGCCAAGGCGACCCTGTTCGCGATCGATTGGCCGGAGCCCTTTGGCCTGGTGATGATCGAAAGCATGGCATGCGGCACGCCGGTGATCGCGATGCGCCGGGGCTCGGTGCCCGAGGTGATGGACGATGGCCTGACCGGCTTCATCGTCGATAATGTCGAGGAGGCCATCGCCGCGTGTGGCCGGTTGGGGGAGCTCGACCGCACGAAAATTCGAGCGCGCTTCGACGAACGTTTCACCAGCCGTCGCATGGCGCAGGACTATGTGGGCGTTTATCAGAAGCTGATCGATGGGAAGAAGGAAGGAAGCACTTCTTTTTGAAAAAAGAAGCAAAAACTTTTCATCTGTTTGCTGCGCCCTCTCCGCGGAGAGGGCGCAGCCACGGATAAAAGTTTTTTGGTTCTTTTTTTCAAAAAAGAACCGCTTCCTTTCAATATCCACCTGCCCCGGCGCAATGAGGGATGGATGATGCAGCAGTCGACCGGGCGCACGCGCCGTTTGCGAATATTTTTCATTGCCCAACGGGTGCCGTTCCCGCCCGACCGCGGCGACAAGATCACGACGTGCAATGAGGTCAAGCATCTCGCGCGGAACCATGACGTGCATGTGTTCTGCACCGCCGACGGGGCCGAGGACATGGCAAATGTCGCCGGTCTGCGCGAGATTGCGGCATCGGTAACGGCGGTTCCGGTGAATTCCCGCATGGGCAAGCCGCGTGCCCTGATGGCGCTGGTGACCGGCCGGGCGATCTCCGAGGCGATGATCGACGAACCGGCGCTCCACGCCGCCCTGCGCAAGGCCAAGGCGGAGATGCCGCCCGATCTGGTGTTCGTCTACAGCTCCAATACCGCGCAATACGCCGAGATATTCGCCGGCACGCCGCGGGTGATGCAGTTCGCCGATCTCGATTCTATCAAATGGGAACGCTACGCCGCCGAGACGCGGCCGCCGATGCGCTGGATCTACGCGATCGAGGCGCGCCGCACCCGGCGGCTGGAGCACGACGTCGCTCACGCCTACCAGCATTCCCTGGTTTGCACCGATAATGAGCGGCGCGATTTCGAGCGCCTCATCCCCGGCGCCACCGTCAGCACCGCCGGCAACGGGGTGGATCTCGAGTATTTCCGCTCCGAGGGGGCGGAGAAAACAGCGGGCCGGCTGATTTTCACGGGGGTGATGGACTACCTGCCCAATGTCGATGCGGTGAGCTGGTTCGCCCGGGACATCCTGCCCCTGGTGCAGCGCGAAATCCCGGCCGCGCATTTCGTCATCTGCGGCAGCAAGCCCTCGCAGGCGGTGCAGGCGCTCGCCGCCCTCCCCGGTGTCACCGTCACCGGCCGGGTGCCGGATGTGCGGCCCTTCCTCGATTCCTCCGAGGTCTTCGTCGGCCCGCTCCGCATCGCCCGCGGCATCCAGAACAAGGTGCTGGAGGCGATGGCCATGGGCCTCCCGGTGGTCGCCAGCGAGCAGGTCTGGCGCGGCGCCGCCATCCCCCGCGGCGAGGGAATCGAGGCGGCGGATGACGCGGCCGGATTCGCCGCCCATGTCATCGCCCTGCTGCGTGACGACGCCTACCGCGCCCGCATGGGGGCCGCCGGGCGCCGCGCCGTTGAGCGCGACTACACCTGGCCGGCCCAGCTTGCCACGCTCGATCGGGTGGTTGCCGAGGCGGTGGCGCAACCCGTCTAGCCCCGCGCGACCGCGGCGAAGCCCGCCTCGGCGGCGACCAGCGCCGCGTCGATATCGGCGGCGGTATGGGCGACGGAGATGAACATGTTGTGCCGGGGATGGAAGTAGGCGCCCGCGCGCAGCGCGGTTGAGCAGAAATTATCCGCCTTGGCGTGGTCGGCGTCGTCCTCGAACAGCACCAGCGGCATTTGAACCGGCCCGGTCTGGCGGATCGGCACCCCGTACTTGTCCGACAACGCGGCGAACCCGGCGCGGAAGCGCTCGCCCATTGCGCGCATGTGACCGATGCCGTCATCGCGGCGCAGCGCGGTGACGGTGGCGACGCCGGCGGCCATCGGCACGGCGGCTGTCCAGAACGAGCCGGTGGAGAACGTCTTGCTCACCGGTGCGCGGAAACGGTCATTGCCGGTGATCGCCGCCAGCGGATGCCCGTTGGCGATCGACTTGCTCCACGCCGCCAAATCCGGCCGCACGCCGAGCGTCTCCCAGGAGCCGCCGATATGCAGGCGGAACCCGGCCCGCACATCATCGATGATCAGCGCGGCCCCCGTCGCGTCGCACAATTCGCGGGCGCGGCGGGCGAAGGCGTTGGTCGGCATTTCCTGGTCGAACCCGGCGTCGTGCTTGAAGGCGGAGACCAGGATCGCCGCAAGATCTCCCTGATGGCGATCCACCGCCGCTTCGAGGCTC
>JAPLOH010000236.1:18551-36778 GCA_026400845.1 Alphaproteobacteria bacterium | reverse complement strand
CATGCGGCATCACCCCGGCCGCGACGTCGGAATAGCCGGCGATGTCCTTGAAGCGGATTTCGATACCCGGCGAGAGGATCAGTCGGTCGTAGTTCACCATGCCGCCATCGGCGAGGATGACGCGGCGTGCCGTGGTGTCGATATGGGTGGCGGCCTGGGCGATCACCTTCACGCCATCGCCGGCAAGGGCGCCGTAGGTGAATTCCTGCGCCGCCATGTCGCGCAGTCCGGCGATCACCGCGTTGCTGAAGGGGCAGGCATGGTAGGTGGCGGAACGCTCGATCAGCGTGACCTCCACCTCCGGCGAGATCTGGCGCAGCCGGCGCGCGGCCGAAGCACCGCCGAAGCCGCCGCCGATCACCACCACCCGCGCCGCGCCCTGGGCATGCGCGATGGCGGGCAAGGCGAGCGCCGCCGCCAGCAGGCCGCGCCGGGTTGCGATCACGACGGACTGGCCCAGTACGCCGCGATGGCGTTGATCTCGGCGTCCGAAAACCCCTTCATCAGCCGGTCCATCAGCGTCGCCTTGCGGCTTCCGTCCCGAAACGCATGCAGGATCGCCGCGAGATCGGCCGCCGGACGGCCGGCGATGGGCGGAATCCCGCCCGCCACCGCCGCGCCATGGCAGCCAGAACAGGCACTGGCACCGGGAGGCGGCCCCGCCGCGACGAGCAGCGGGGCAGCGAGCAGGAGAAGGGCGGCAGCTACCCTCATGCCTTCTTGAGGTCGTGGTGCTTCAGCGGCAGCGAGCGGACCCGCTTGCCGGTCGCCGCGAAAATCGCGTTCAGCACCGCCGGCGCCGCCACAGCGATGGTGGGCTCGCCGACCCCACCCCAGAACCCGCCGGAAGGCACGATCACCGTCTCGACCTTGGGCATGTCGGCCATCCGCGCCACCTCGTAGCTGTCGAAGTTGGATTGCATGACCCGCCCGTTCTCGATCGTGCACTCACTATAGAGTGCCGCCGAGAGCCCGTAGGCGAAGGACCCTTCGACCTGGGCGGCGATCTGGTCGGGGTTGACCGCAATGCCGCAATCGGTGGCAGCGACGATCCGGTGGATCTTGAGTTCCCCCTTCGGCGACACCGACACCTCGGCCACCGCGGCGGTGTAGCTGCCGAAGCCGGTGTACTGGCAGATGCCGCGGAACACGCCCTTGGGCAGCGGCTTGTCGTAGCCGGCCTTGGCGCAGGCGGCGTTGAGCACGGCGAGCGGCTTGGGGTTCTTGGCCATCAGCGTGCGCCGGAAGGCCAGCGGGTCCTTCCCGGCGGCATGGGCCAGTTCGTCGATGAAGCACTCGAGATAAACCGCGTTCTGGTTGACGTTCACCCCGCGCCAGAAGCCCACCGGCACATGGGTGTTGCGCATCGCGTGATCGACCAGCAGGTTCGGGATCGCCAGATACCCGAACTCGCTGGGGATCAGCCCCTGGAACTGGATCATGTCGACCCCGTTCTCCATGCGCGACGGCAGCAGATGGGCCAGGATCGACTGGCCGGAGATGCGCATGTGCAGCCCGGTCACGTTACCCTGCGCGTCGAGCCCGGCGGACATTTTCGCCTGGGTGATCGGGCGATAGAACCCGTGCTCCATGTCCTCTTCGCGCGACCAGATCAGCTTGATCGGCTTGCCCGGCACCTGCTTGGCGATCAGCACTGCCTGGCGGACATAGTCCTGCTGGCCGCGCCGGCCGAAGCCGCCGCCGAGATGGTGCTTGTGCACCTTCACCTGCGAAAGCTTAACCCCACCCGCCTCGGCGGCCGCGGCCAGCGAGGCATCGCCGTTCTGCGAGCCGACCCAGATCTCGACGCCGTCTTCCGTCACCTTGGCGGTGCAGTTCTGCGGCTCCAGCGTGGCGTGGTTGAGGAAGGGGGTGGCGTAGACCGCCTCGACCTTCTTCACCGCCCCGGCGATCGCCCCAGCGGCATCACCATATTTATGGCCGACGCCGGCCTGCGGGGCGTCGAGCCCCTCCTTGATGAAGGCGGCGATGCTGGCCGAGGAGACCTTGGCGTTCGGCCCCTCGTCCCACTCGATCGGCATGGCCGCCAGCGCCGTCTTGGCCTGCCACCACTTGTCGGCGACCACGGCGACCGAGACGTCATCCACCTTCAGCACGTGGCGCACGCCGGGCATCGCCTTGATCTTGTCGGCGTTGAAGCTCTTGAGCTTGCCGCCGAACACCGGGCACTGCGCGATGGCGGCGTTCAGCATGTCCGGCAGCTTTACGTCGATCGCGTAGACCAGCTTGCCCGACAATTTCTCGACGGTGTCGAGACGCTTCACGCCCTTGCCGGCAATCTTCCACTCGGCCTGCGGCTTCAGCGCCGGATCGGCCGGCACCGGCAGTTTCGAGGCCGCCTCGGCGACCTCGCCATAGCGCAGCCGGCGGCCGGACGGCTTGTGGGTGACGACGCTATCGGCGCTGCTGCACTCGGCCACCGGCACGTTCCATTTGGCCGCGGCGGCGGCGATCAGCATCGCCTTGGCGGCAGCGCCACCCTTCTGCACATAGGGCACCGAGGCGCGGATGCCGCGGCTGCCGCCGGTCGACATATCGCCCCAGGCGCGGCCTTTGGCGAAATTGGCCTCGGGGGAGATGTATTCCGCCTTCACCTTGGACCATTTGCAGTCCAGCTCCTCGGCGACCAGCTGCGCGAGGCCGGTGAGCGTGCCCTGGCCCATTTCGGAGCGGGCGATGCGAATGATGACCGCGTCGTCCGGATGGATCACCGCCCAGATGCCGACCTCGACGCCACCAGCGGCGGCATCGGCGGGAAAGGTCCAGCCGAGCGACATGCCGCCGGCGGTGGCGGTAGCGGTGGCGAGGAAGGCGCGACGGCCCAGGTTTTCGATCTTGCCCATGATGCGTGCCCCCTCAGACCTTGACGCCGCGCGCGGCGGCATGGATGGCGGCGCGGATGCGCGGATAGGTGCCGCAGCGGCAGATATTGGTGATCGCTTCGTCGATGTCGGCGTCGGTGGGGTTGGGCTTGGCCTTCAGCAGCGCGGCCGCGGCCATGATCTGGCCGGACTGGCAGTAGCCGCACTGCGGCACCTCATGGTCGAGCCAGGCCTTCTGGATGCGATGGCTGAGCCCATCGGGCGACAGCGCCTCGATGGTGACGATCTTGGCCTTGCCGATCGAGCCGACCGGCATCTGGCAGGAGCGCATCACCGCACCATCGACATGCACCGAACAGGCGCCGCACTGCGCCACGCCGCAGCCGTACTTGGTGCCGGTCAGCCCGAGCCACTCGCGCAGCACCCACAGCAGGGGGGTATCGGGATCGGCGTCCACCTGGTGTGAACGGCCGTTGATGTTAAGTGCAATCATGATGTGGTTCCCCTCGGTCGCTTCGGCACGATTGGCCAACGGATTTGCGCACGACGATGGAGCACAATTGGAGACCCGGCAAGGAATTCGCGCGCTGGCGTTGCGAAATTGCTCATGCTGTATGCGCAGGCGGCTAGACCGACGATTGTGGCGAATAAACCGCCGGTCTGGCGCGTCTCCCTATCTCATTCGCCTTTCTGGCGCTCGCGGCGCAGGGCGGCGACCTCGAGCGCGAGACGATAGATGTCCTGCCGCATCACCGTCAGCTCGTGCCGCAGTTCCGCCGAAAGGAAGCCGCGCAGCCGCCGCGCCAGGCGTGCCACCGTGCCCCCGGTTCGCTGGGCGGTCGGTGCGCCGAGCCGCAGCAGGGCGTTCTCGGCCCGCAGCTTGGCGATCTCGATCTCTTGCAGGCTGCGCTCGCTGCTCGCCAAGGTGAACCCGTCGAACACGTTGGGCGGCACCGTGAAGTGCCGCGATAACCGTTCCCACCACTCGGCTGCGATGTAGAAGCGGTTCAACCCGTCGAACCAGGCCTCGCGATATCCGGCCTCCAGCAGCAGCGGGCCGCAATCCCCGGCTGGGTCGCTCTTGTGCTGCAACACCGTCACCTCGATGACGATGATCCAGGGCCGGAAGGCCTTGAAGTCGGCCCCGGTGAGCACCGACTTCTCGGCGCCCTCGACGTCGATCTTGAGGAAATGGATCGGTTCGCGCACATGCTCTCGGCAGATCGCCGAGAGGGTGGACACCGTGACCGGCCGCTCGGTGATGCCCCGCCCATCCATGCGGTGCCGGGCGGCGACGGCGGGGTCGAGGGTGGAGAACTCGGCATCGGCGCAGTCATAGAAGGTCATCGTGCCCGGCCGGTCGGACAACGCGATGTTGAGGTTGATGTCGTTCGCCCGGTTGGCGGCCAGGGCGGTGAATTCCTGCACGCCCGGCTCGATATTGATGCCGCGCCAGCCGCGCTCATGGAAGGCGCGCGTCACCGAGCCGCGCACCGGATCGGCCGCCCCGACATCGATCCAGAAGCCCGGCCCCTCGGCCCCGAGCGCCCGCCACAGCATCACATCCTCGAAATTCTGCGCGTAGGACACGATGCCCATGCGGCCCTCCTTCTTCGTCGCCGACCAGCCCGCCCGATGGACGAAGCAGCGTGACCGGTCTACACCGCCCCCGCGTTGAATGTAATTCCCGGAGGCCACGCAAGCCGTCATGCGCACAGCCCTCATCACCGGCATCACCGGCCAGGACGGCGCCTACCTTGCCCAGCTTCTGCTGCGGGAGGGCTATGAGGTCTATGGCCTGCTGCGCCGCTCCGCCTCGGCGGAGGTGATCGGCGAGCGGCTGCGCTGGCTCGGCGTGATCGACGGCGTGCGGCTGATCGACGGCGATCTTTCCGATCTCTCCTCCGTGCTGCGCATCATGGCCGAGGTGAAGCCGGACGAGGTCTACAACCTCGCCGCCCAGAGCTTCGTGCACGCCAGCTGGCAGCAGCCGCTGCTAACCGGCAACATCACCGGCATCGGCGCGGTGAATGTCCTGGAGGCGGTCCGCCTGGTGCATCCCGCGGCGCGGTTCTATCAGGCCTCATCGTCCGAAATGTTCGGCAAGATCCAGGCGCAGGTGCAAAACGAGACCACCCCCTTCTACCCGCGCAGCCCCTATGCCGCGGCCAAGCTCTACGCGCACTGGATGACGGTGAACTACCGCGAAAGCTTCGGCCTACACTGCTCCTCCGGCATCCTGTTCAACCATGAGAGCCCGCTGCGCGGCATCGAGTTCGTCACCCGCAAGGTTACCGACGGGGTGGCGCGGATCAAGCTCGGGCTCGCCAGCGAACTCAAGCTCGGCAATCTCGATGCGACCCGCGACTGGGGCCATGCGCGGGATTATGTGCACGCGATGTGGCTGATGGTGCAGCAGGACACCCCCGACGACTACGTGGTGGCGACCGGGCGGACCACCTCGATCCGCGACCTCTGCGCGATGGCCTTCGGCCACGCCGGGCTCGACTGGCGGGAGTTCGTGCGCACGAGTTCCGATCTGTTGCGCCCCGCCGAGGTGGACGTGTTGCTGGGCGACGCCGGAAAGGCGCGCACTACACTCGGCTGGGCGCCGAGTTGCACGCTGGAGGAGATGGTCGCGGAGATGGTGGAGGCCGACCTTGCCCGCCATCGCTCCCGCCTCGCCACCAGGCCACCGACGGAAGCCTCGCTCGCCGGAGGCTGAGGTGGCACCCACCCGCATCCTGCTGACCGGCGCCTCCGGCTTCGTCGCCGGACACCTCGTCCCGCGGTTGCGGACGGATTTCCCCGCCGCCGAATTCATCCTGTGCGGTGAGGCGCATGTCAAACTCGACATCACCGAGACCTCTTCCGTGCAGGCCCTGGTGCGCGAGACACGGCCAGATGTCTGCATCCACCTCGCCGCCATCTCGGCAATCGCCGAGGCCCGCGGCAATCCGGCGCGGGCATGGCAAGTCAACGTCCTCGGTACTCTGGCGCTGGCCGAGGCGATACGCGCCGACGCGCCCGGCTGCACGCTGGTGTTCGCCTCCTCGGCCGAAATCTACGGCCGCTCCTTCACTGCCGGCACCAAGCTCGACGAGACCGCCGCGGCGGCGCCGATGAACACCTATGCGGCCACCAAAGCCGCCGCCGACCTTGCGCTCGGCGCCATGGCCGCCGATGGGCTGCGGGTGATCCGCCTGCGTCCGTTCAACCATACCGGCACCGGACAGACCGCCGGCTTCGTGGTGCCGGCCTTCGCCGCCCAGGTCGCCGCCATCGCCTCCGGGCGTCAGGAGCCTGTGCTCAAGGTCGGCAATCTCGATGCGTTTCGCGATTTCCTCGACGTGCGGGACGTCTGCGCCGCCTACTCGGCCTGTGTTGCCCGCGCCGACGTCATCGCACCCGGCACCATCCTCAACATCGCCTCGGGCACCCCGCGCCGAATCGGGGATGTGCTGACCGACCTGCTGGCGATCGCCGGCGTCGAAGCGGAGATCGTGCTGGACCCCGCCCGGCTGCGCCCGTCGGACATCCCGCTCGCCGCCGGCAACGCCGCCGCCGCTCGGGCGATGCTCGGCTGGGCGCCATCGATCTCCTGGGAAACCACGCTCAGCGACATACTGGCGGACTGGCGCGCGCGGATCGCCTAATCCGGCCGCAAAATGTCAGCGAGGGCGCGCAGCCAGGTCTCGGCCGGCATGCGCAGCCCGTGGAACCCGGCGATCGCCGCCACCCCGAGGCCGATCAACGCCCAGGGCCGGAAATCATACGGCTTGGCCCCGATCGCAGCGTGCAGCGCCAGGCTCCCGGCGAGCCCGATCGCAGCACCCGCCCAGACATCGGGCACGCTGTGCTCGCCGAGCCCCACCCGTGTCACCCCAATTGCGGCGCAGAACAGCACCGCCAGCGGCAAGCCGAGCGCGCGGCTCCAGCGGCGCGGCAGCAGGAGCATCGCGAGCCCGCCATAAATCAGCGGCGCCGAGGCGGTATGTCCGCTCGGGCTCAGCAGCAGCGGCAGCGACGCCGGCGCCCCCCAGACGAACACCGCGACCTTGCCGAGCCCCACCGCCCCCAGCGTCACGGCAGTGACCATGAGCCACGCCAGCGTCGCCCGCTGCCAGCCGCCGAACCACAGGCCGAGCGCCGTCGTCACCACGAGCGGCAGAATCACGGCCTGGTCGGCGAAATCGGTTAGGAAGCGCATAAGCCCGCATACACCGCAGGGGCGGCGCAGGGCCAGCACGCCCCGGTTGCGTCCTGTCCACCGCCGCCGATACCTTGCGTGCGGCAAGATGGGAAGGAAACGGCGATGGGCACGCGGCTGGCAGGGAAAGTGGCGATCGTGACTGGGGCGGCGGCGCGCGGCGAGGGGGTCGGCAACGGCTCGGCCTCGGCCATGCTGTTCGCCCGCGAGGGCGCGCGGGTGCTGGTGGTCAACCGCAAGATCGACCGCGCCCAGGCGCTGGCCGAAACCATCCGCTCCGAGGGCGGCGAGGCGCTGGCCTTCGCCGCCGACGTGACGAAGCCGGAGGCGACCGAGGCGATGGCGGAATTCGCCATGCAGCACTTCGGCCGGATCGACATCCTGCACAACAATGTCGGCGTCGGTGCGGCGGGCAATGCCGAGACCATCAGCCTCGATTCCTGGAACCGGCTCTACGGCACCAACGTTACCTCCGCCCTGCTCGCCTGCAAGGCGTGCATCCCGCACATGAAGGCGGGCGGCGGCGGCTCCATCCTCAACGTCTCCTCGGTCGCCGGCATGCACGGCATGCCCGGCATGATGGCCTACACCACCACCAAGGCCGCGCTGCAGGGCCTCACGCTGGCGATTGCCGCCGACTACGCCACCGCCGGCATCCGCTGCAACGCGCTGATCGTCGGTACCGTCAACACCCCGCTGGTGGCCAATCTCGGCCCCGAGGCGATGGAGCGCCGCCGCCTAGCGGTGCCGCTGCAAACCGAGGGCACCGGGTGGGACGTGGCGCACGCCGCCGTCTTCCTCGCCAGCGACGAGTCGCGCTGGATCACCGGCGTGCTGCTTCCGATCGATGGCGGCTTCCTCGCGCTGCGCAACCGGCCAACATAGGTGCCTTGCCGGGACGGGATGGCAGGCCGTGCTATGATGCTGCCATGCCCGACCCCACGCCGCCAAACCGCCCGCCCCAACCCCCGTCCGACGGCATGGTGGCTGGGCTTGACGAGGCTTTGATCGAGGCACTGGTGCGCCGCTTTTACGGTCGTGCGCGGGAGGATGCCCAGCTCGGCCCGGTCTTCGCCCGCGTGACGGATTGGGAGCACCACATTGCCCGCATCTGCGCCTTCTGGTCCTCGGTGGCGCTGCGCACCGGGCGTTATTCGGGCCAGCCGATGCGCGCGCATCTGGCGCTCGGGCTTGAACCCTCCCATTTCGCGCAATGGATGGCGCTGTTCGGCGACACCGCGCGCGAGATTTGTCCGCCAGCCGCCGCCGCGCTGTTGATGGAGCGGGCACAGCGGATCGGTGACAGCCTGATGCTCGGCATCGCGGCGCATCGTGGCATCCTGCCGCCGCGCTGACCGTTGCACGGCAACGGGTTCTGCTGTTCAAACGGAGCGAATCCAGGAGGGGGAACGACGATGACCACACGGCGGATCGGGTCGATGGAAGTGACACGCATCGAGGAAAGCCACGGGACAGGCTTCCCGCCCAATTTCCTCCTGCCGGACTGGGACCCCGCGGTGCTCGACGAACACCGGGACTGGCTGGTGCCGAACTACTACAATGAGGCGGAGGGCAAGATGGTCTCCTCCATCCACTCCTGGCTCATCCGCACCGGCAGCCACAATATCCTGATCGACACCTGCTGCGGCAACCAGAAGAACCGCCCGGATTTCCCGCGCTTCCACATGCGCGACACCCCCTATCTCGACCGCCTGAAGGCCGCCGGGGTGGCGCGCGAGGAGGTGGATTTCGTGATGTGCACCCATCTGCACGTCGACCATGTCGGCTGGAACACCCATCTGGTGGACGGCAAGTGGCAGCCCACCTTTCCCAACGCCAAATACGTGTTCTCCCAGGTGGAGCGCGATTTCTGGGACCCCTCGCGCAACCCGAACCTCAATGACAGCGCCAAGCGCATCTTCGAGGACAGCCTGGCCCCGGTGCTCGATGCCGGTCTCGCCCAGACCGTCAACATGACCGACCAGATCGGCGACAGTTTGCTGATCGAGCCCGCCCCCGGCCACGCGCCCGGGCACGTCATCTTCCGCCTGCTCGATGGCGGCGACGAGGGCGTGTTCATCGGCGACGTGATGCACCACCCCATCCAGGTCTACCGGCCGGAATGGTCGAGCGGCTTCGATACCGATCCGCGCATGGCCGAAGCCTCGCGCCGCCGCGTGCTCGATCACTGCGCCGACTGCAACGCCCGCGTCTTTCCCGCCCATTTCGGCGCGCCGCATATCGGCCGGGTGAAGCGCAAAGGCAGCGGCTACCGCTTCGAGTTCGACCACGGGGAGGGCGCGTGACCGGTCTCCCGCGCTCGATCGAGCTCGAAGGCGCCTCCAACCTGCGCGATCTCGGCGGCTACCGCACCAAGGATGGCGCGGTGGTCCGCTTCGGTCGCGTCTTCCGCTCCGCCCGGCTCTCCGAGATCACCGAGACGGACGCCGCGCGCATCCGCGCCGCCGGCATTGGCCGCGTCGCCGATCTGCGTGGCCCCGGCGAGCAGGCGGCAGCACCCACCCGGCTGGAGGGCGTGCAAATCCACGACCTCTCCATCGACCCCTCGCTCGGCAACGCACTCCGAGCCCTCTCCGAACAAGGCGACACCGCGCGCGGCCCGATCCAGCAGCTGATGGCCGAGGCCTATGCCACCTATGCGCTGACCTGGAACCATCGCTACGCGCGCCTGTTCGACCTGCTGCTGGAACAAGACGCCCCGGCTTTGCTGTTCCACTGCACCGCCGGCAAGGACCGCACCGGCTTCGGCGCTGCCCTGATCCTCGCAGCACTCGGCGTCGATCGCGCCACCATCCAGGCCGACTACCTCGCCACAAGCCGCCTGTGGCGCGGCCAGGCCGGCGTCAGCACCAGCCTCACCCCCATCGCCGCCGAAGTGCTCACCAGCGTCGAGCCGATGTTCCTCGATGCCGCCTTTGCCGCGATGACCGCGGAGCATGGCAGCCTCGATAGCTACCTCCACGCCCGCGTCGGCCTCGATGCCGGGCGCCGCGCGGCCTTGCGTGATGCTTTGCTTCAATAAGGCAAGACAAGGGGCAGAAAGCGGTTCTTTTTTGAAAAAAAGAACCAAAAAACTTTCATTCCTTTGGCTTCGCCTTCGCCGCGGAGAAGGCGAAGCCAGTGGATAAAAAGTTTTTGCTGCCTTTTTCAAAAAGCAGTGCTTCCTTGCTTTCTCACAACCCCTCGAACAGCGCCGTGGTGATGTAGCGTTCGGCGAAGGAGGGGATGATGGTGACGATGCGCTTGCCGGCCATTTCCGGCCGCTTCGCCACTTTCAGCGTTGCCGCCAGTGCCGCGCCCGAGGAGATGCCGCCCGGGATACCCTCGCGCATGGCGAGCCGGCGCGCCCAGTGGAAGGTCTCCTCGTTGGTGACCTGGATCACCTCGTCGATCTGGCTGCGATCGAGCACCTCCGGGACAAACCCGGCGCCGATACCCTGAATCGGGTGGGGCGCCGGGCTGCCGCCGGAGAGCACCGGGCTCGCCGCCGGTTCGACGGCGAACATCTTGAAGCCGGGCCGGCGCGGCTTCAGCACCTGGCCAATGCCGGTCAGCGTGCCGCCGGTGCCGATGCCGCTCACCACCGCGTCCACCTCGCCGGCGGTGTCGTACCAGATCTCCTCGGCAGTGGTGCGGCGATGGATGGCGGGGTTGTCGGGGTTGCCGAACTGGTCCGGCTTCACCGCGCCGGGGGTGGCGGCGAGGATCTCGTTGGCCTTGGCGATGGCGCCGTTCATGCCCTTCTCGCGCGGCGTGAGCACGAGTTCCGCGCCGAGATAGGCCAGCATCTTGCGCCGCTCGATCGACACGCTCTCCGGCATGGTCAGGATCAGCTTGTAGCCGCGGGCAGCGCAGACGAAGGCGAGGCCGATGCCGGTATTGCCCGAGGTCGGCTCCACGATCACCGCGCCCGGCCCGATGGCGCCGCGTTCTTCCAACGCCACGATCATGTTGACGCCGATGCGGTCCTTCACCGAGGCGATCGGGTTGAAGAATTCAAGCTTGAGGCAGATATCCGCCGTCACCCCCTCGTCGGCGCAAATCTGCGGGATGCGCACCAGCGGCGTGTTGCCGATGGTCTCGGCGATGCTGTCGTAGATGCGGCCGCGCAGCGGGCGGTCGAGCACGAGGGGCTTGTGGCTGGACATCGAGTTCCTCCGATCTTTGATTGAATCGAACCTTAACCGCCAGCGGCCGGCGCGCCAAACGAAATTGCGGCATCGCCCTTGCCCCGGCCGGCCGCGCGCGGCATCGTCCCGCCACGACTTACCCCCGGGAGCTTCACAATGATCCTTCGCCGCATCGCGCTCGCGGTCGCGCTCGCTTTTCCGCTCGCAGCCCAGGCCCAGCCGCTCCGTACCGGGGTGGATGGCACCTTCGCGCCGCACGCCATGCCCAAGCTCGGCGGCGGCGGCGTCGAGGGCTTCCAGATCGACCTCTTCACCGAGGCCGCCAAGCGCATGAAGCGCGAGATCACCATCGAGAGCACCAGCTTCTCCGGCCTCATCCCCGGCCTGATGTCCGGCCGCTACGACTTCATCGCCGCGCCGACCACGGTGACGAAGGAGCGGGCGGAGAACATGTTGTTCACGTCGGGCTATCTCTGGACCGCCTTCCAGTTCGGCATCAAGAAGGGCGCGGCGGCGATCACCTCCTGGGAGGATCTCAAGGGCAAGGCCGTCTCGGTCAACAAGGGCACGCCCTACGAGACGCTGTCAAAGCAGATGGGCGAGAAGATCGGCTTCACCGTGCAGGTCTATGACACCCAGCCGGACGCCACCCAGGCGGTGCTGTCGGGCCGTGCCTATGCGACGCTCGGCGGCAACACGGTGATCAAGTACACCGCCTCGAAGAACCCGCAATTCGTCGCCGACCTCGTGCTGAACGAGAGCAAGGCGCACTGGGCCGCCCCCTTCCGCAAGGACAGCGTGGCCCTGCGCAACCAGATGCAGGACGCGCTGGACTGCATGAAGAAGGACGGCACCATCTCGAAGCTGTCCGAGAAGTGGTTCGGTGCGGCCCCGGCCGCGGATGACCTGGAAAACACCATCACCCCCGGCTACGGCGTGCCCGGCATGCCCGGCTATGATCCGACCCCGCATGCTCTGACCTGCGGGTGATGATCCAGGCTAAGGGGATCCATAAGCAGTTCGGCGCCCTTCACGTCTTGAAGGGCGTCGATCTCGACGTGGCGGAGCGGGAGCTGGTGTTCATCATCGGCCCCTCCGGCTCCGGCAAATCCACCATGCTGCGCTGTCTCAACCGGCTGGAAGTGCCGACTTCGGGCAGCGTGGTGGTGGACGGGATCGACCTGCTGGATCCCCGCACCGACCTCAACCACGCCCGCCAGCGCATCGGCATGGTGTTCCAGTCCTTCAACCTCTACCCGCATATGACAGCGCTGGGGAACGTGACGCTGGCGCTGCGCAAGGTGGCCGGCAAGTCCCGCGCCGAGGCGGACGAGATCGGCCATGCCGCCCTCGCCCGCGTCGGCCTCGCCGAGCGCGCCGACCATCGGCCGGGCCAACTCTCGGGCGGCCAGCAGCAGCGCGTGGCGATCGCGCGGGCCATTGCACTCGAACCGCGCGTGATGCTGTTCGACGAGCCGACCTCGGCGCTCGACCCCGAACTGGTCGGCAGCGTGCTCGGCGTGATGCGCGCGTTGCGTGAAAGCGGCATGACGATGGTGGTGGTGAGCCACGAAATGGGCTTCGCCCGCGCCGCCGCGGACCGCGTGATGTTCATGGATGACGGGCTGATCGTCGAGCAGGGACCGCCGGCGCAGATTTTCGAAGCACCCCTCCACGCCCGCACCCGCGGCTTCATCAGCCAGATCCAGCGCCATTAATGGCCATTCTGTGATGGGGGGCTGGGAGCGCTTCACCGAGACCTTCCTCAACGCGAAGGTGATGGCGCGCTACTGGCCGGACATCGTTTCCGGCCTCGGCACCACCATCGAACTCGCCGCGCTGATCGTGGTGAGCGGGCTGGCGGCCGGGCTGGCTTTGGCGGTGCTGCGCAGTTTTGGCATCCGCGTGGTGAACTGGGGCATCATCTTCGTGGTCGACCTGTTTCGCGCCTTGCCGCCGCTGGTGATCATCGTGCTGATCTACTTCGGCCTGCCGAGCATCGACGTCGTGCCTTCGGGCTTCGTCTCCACCTGGCTCAGCCTGGCGCTGGTGCTGATGGCCTTCTCGGAAGAGATTTTCTGGGCCGGCATCACCGCCATCCCACGCGGCCAGTGGGAGGCGGCGCGCTCCACCGGCCTTGGCTTCACCCAAACACTTGCCCACGTCATCCTCCCACAAGCGCTGCGCATCACCATCCCGCCGCTGACCAACCGCACCATCGCGATCACCAAGGGCACCGCCTTGGGCTCGGTGGTGGCGGTGACGGAGATCCTTGGCCAGGCCTCCTCGGCGGTGTCCAACAGCTACAACCCCTCACCGCTCACCCTGGGTGCCGCGGCATACCTGGTGCTGTTCATCCCCGTGGTGGTGTTCGGCCGATGGGTGGAGCGAAAGTTCCGATGATTGAGACGTTTTTCAACGCCGCAATCATGGCGCAGGCTTGGCCGATCATCTTGGCCGGGCTCGGCAATACGCTGGCGCTCTCCCTGATGGTGGTCCCGCTCGGGCTTGCCGGCGGCATGGCCCTTGCGCTGCTCTCCACCCTGCGTTCACCCTGGGTGCGCTGGCCCTTGATGGCCTGGGTGGATTTCTTCCGCGCCTTCCCGCCGCTGGTGCTGCTGATCTTCCTCTATGCCGGGTTGCCCTTCGCCGGGCTGGAGTTGGGCGGTTTCGCCTGCGTCGGCATCGCCTTCTTCCTCAACACCGGCGCCTATTACGGCGAAGTGCTGCGGGCCGGCATCGAGAGCGTGGCCCCCGGGCAGATCGAGGCGGCGCGCTCCACCGGGCTCACCCGGTTGCAGGCGCTGGTATGGATCGTCCTGCCCCAGGCCGTGCGCGCCGTGCTGCCCGATCTGCTGTCCAACACGCTGGAGGTGGTGAAGCTGACCTCGCTCGCCTCGGTGGTGGCGCTGCCGGAACTGCTGTTCCAGGCCCGCCAGGCGCAAAGCCTGACCTACAACCCGACACCCATCGTCGCCGCGGCGGCGGTGTATTTCCTGCTGCTGTGGCCGCTGGTGCGCCTGCTCAGCCGGCTGGAGAACCGTGCGGTCGCCTCCCGCCGCTAGTCATCATCGCGGCGACGCCCGTCCTTTTCCTCGCGCGCCCGCTTCGCCTCCTCGGCCGCGCGGACCCGCTGCGCCTTCACGAGCCGAAGCGCCATCTTGCCGCTCACCGCGACCCAGACGAAATCGGTCAGCGCGCTGACAAGGGTCGCGACGGAGGTGCTGATGATATCGAGCGCCAACGCCGCCCCCGAACCCGCGCGCAGTTCAAGCAGGCGGAAGCTGGAGATGAACCCGCCGGAGATCACCAGGTTCGGCAGATAAACCAGCAACATCGTCGCCAACACCGGCACCGCCGCCCAGCGCGTATAGGCGAAGGAGGTGTCCATCGCCTCCGGCTTGCTGCCGGTCGCCGCCATCGGGCCGCTGATCGCCAGCCGCCCGAGCAGCCAGAACGAGCCCGCCTTCACCAGGGCAGCGAAGCTCACCGCGCCGAGCACAGCGAAGCGTTGCAGGCCGACGCGGGGGATGATGTCGAGCCCGAGTGCGAAGGGAACCGCGCCGAGCAGGCTGATGAAGGCCAGCACCGCCAGCATCAACGCGACGCGGCGCGTCCGCACGTCCCATTGCAGATAGCGCCGGTCGCGATCGCCGAGCACGGCGAAGCGATACAGCGCCGTCCAGATCGGCGCGAGGCCAAGCATCAGCAGCAACGCGATCAACCACGTCATCAGCAGCCCGGAGAGCCAGAACGGCAGCGGCAGATGCAGAATCCCCGAGGCGCCAAACGCCGCCGCGATACCGTATCCGCCGATCACGCCGGCGAACATGCCCGGCCGCGCGGCCACAAACCCACCGGCCGCCTTCAACCCCTCGCCGACCGTGCCGAAAATCGGGAACAGCATCGCCATTCTAGCGAGCCACAAGCCGGCGTTTCAGCGCTGGCGCCACGGCAGCCCCTCGGCCTTCCAGCCGGCGATCTGCCCGCGATGCCCCGCCGCGTCGGGCGGGCCCTCGAAGCCGTCGGCCACGTTGTAGCAATGCGGAAATCCCGCCGCGATCGCCGCCGCGGCGGCCGCGAGGCTGCGCACGCCGCTGCGGCAGATGAAGTAGATGTGGTGCTCCGCGGTGAGCCCGGCGGCGCGCAACTGGTCAACGAAGGCCGTGTTCACCGCCATCGTCGGAAAAATCTGCCACGGGATCAGCGCCGGCTGCTTGCCGGCCGCCGACACGTCGGCGAGCCCGACATAGGCCCATTCCGCGTCGGTACGGACATCGACGAGCGCGGCCAGCGGGTTGTCCGCCAACGCGGCCCAGACGTCAGTCGTGTGGATGTTGTCGACCATGCCGGACGCCCCCATGATAGCACTGTGAGATCGCACGCCACGGGCGCGCATTCAACCCGATTGAGACCATGGCGCGACCGGAGGCGCAACCGACATGTCAGGCATCACCCGCGTGAGCGTTCCCCCCCCGATCGCCGGCGACCTCGCCGCCTCGATCGGCAACACCCCGCTGATCCGCCTGCGCCGGGCCTCCGAGGCCACCGGCTGCACCATTCTGGGCAAGGCCGAGTTCATGAACCCCGGCGGCTCGGTGAAGGATCGCGCGGGCCTCGCCATCATCCTCGATGCCGAAGCCTCCGGCCGCCTCAAGCCGGGCGGCACCATCGTCGAAGGCACCGCGGGGAATACCGGCATCGGGATCACCCTGGTCGGCAACTCCCGCGGCTACCGCTCGGTGATCGTCATGCCCGAGACGCAAAGCCGCGAAAAGATCGACTTCCTGCGCATGATCGGCGCCGACCTTCGTCTGGTGCCGGCCAAGCCGCTCAAGGACCCCGGCAACTACGTCCACGTCTCCCGCCGCCTCGCCGAGGAGATGCAGGCAGTGTGGGCCAACCAGTTCGACAACCTCGCCAATCGCGAGGGCCACCGCGAAACGACCGGGCCGGAAATCTGGCACCAGACCGCCGGCAGTGTCGATGCCTTCACCTGCTCCTGCGGCACCGGCGGCACGCTGGCCGGCGTGGCCCTCGCACTGAAGGCGCGCAACCCCGACGTGCGTATCGTGCTTGCCGACCCCGAGGGCTCCGGCCTCTACGGCTGGGTGAAATCGGGTGACCTCACCGTCACCGGCAACTCGATCACCGAAGGCATCGGCCAGTCCCGCGTGCCGGGCAACCTCGAAGGCGTGTCGATCGATGACGCCGTGCGCATCCCCGACGCCGAGGCGCTGGAGCAGGTGTACGACCTGCTGATCCACGAGGGCATCTCGATCGGCGGCTCCGCCGGCATCAACGTCGCCGCCGCCATCCGGGTCGCCCGCGAAATGGGGCCTGGTCACACGATTGTGACCATCCTGTGCGACGGCGGCGCACGCTACCAGTCCAAGCTCTTCAACCCGGAGTTCCTGCGCTCGAAGGGCCTCCCCACCCCCCCATGGATGTCCTGATGCCCAACCTTATTCAGCAGGCGACCGAAGCCGGCATCGCCAACTTCACCGCCACCTCCGGCCGCGTGCCCGACAGCTTCCAACTGCTCGCCAAGCACGCCCCGGCCGCTTTCGCCGGCTACGGCCTCATCCGCAGCGCCCTGATGAAGGACAGCAGCGCCGAGGGCGGGCTCGACCTCAAGACCAAGGAATTCATCTACGTCCTGCTCGACGTGCTGCGCGGGGACCTCAAAGGCGCCCTCTCCCACGCCGGCAACGCGATGAAACTCGGCCTCACGCTGCCGCAACTCGCCGAAGGGCTTGTTCAGGTCATCATGGTCGGCGGCATCAACACCTGGAACATGACCGGCCAGGAAGTGATGAAAGCCTGCGAAGCCATGGTCGAACCCCCGGCCCCGCGCGAGCCGGTCGAGGGCGGGATGCGCTGAGGCGGGAGTGGAAAGCAAGGCCAGGGGCGCTGCCCCTGGACCCCGCTGGGGGATGATCCCCCAGACCCCATCCGTTTAAGTAGGGTGAGACTTGAGAGAGGGGGCCTACTCGGTGGATGCAACCACGGAGTAGGCCCCCTCTCTCAAGTCTCACCTTTCCTTCAAATGCATGAGGTCAAGGGGCTCGGCCCCTTGCGGGGGTCAAGGGGGCAGCGCCCCCTGGCCTTGCTTCCTACCCCCGCGCCCGCGCCACCTCGGCCATGAACGTCGCGAGGCGGGCGGGGTCGACTTCGTTCCACCACACGCCGTCGCGTTTGAGGTAGGAGGCGACGATGACCGCGTCGGCGATGGTCAGGATGTCGCCGACATTGGCGGGGGTGACGCCGCTGCCGACCGCGACGGGGAGGGAGGTGCCGTTGGCGATTTCGGCAAGTTCGTCGAGCGAGGCGGCGTCGCCGGTGCGTTGGCCGGTGGCGATGGCCACGTCGGCGTCGAAGAACTCGGCGTCGCGCGCCATTTCGGGGATCGAGCGGTCGGCGACGATGGCGTGGGCGCCGTGCTTGACGTGCACATCGGCGAAGATTTTCACGTGGCGCGCGTGCAGCCAGGCGCGGTAACGGGCGGCAGCGCCGGCCGGGCCTTCCATGAAGCCCTCATTGGCGACGTAGGCGTTGGCCCATTGGTTGACCCGCACGAAAGCGGCGCCGGCGGCCTTGGCGACCGCGAGTGCCTGGATCGCGCCGTTGGCGAGCACGTTCACCCCCACCGGGAGGCCGCTTTCGAGACGCACCGCGCGCGTCATCACCGCCATGGCGGCGGCGGTTTCCGGGCCTAGCGCCTCGGGCTTGGCGAAGGGGATGTCGCCGTGGTTCTCGACGATCAGCCCGTCCACCCCGCCGGCACGGTAGCGCTGGGCCTCGGCGAGGGCGAAGCCGATCACCTCCTCCATCGCCATGCCGTCATAGGCGGGCGAACCCGGCAGCGGCAGGGAATGGATCACCCCGATCACCGCTTTGCGACGGCCGAAAATGGCCTCGATGGCGTTGGGTTTGGGGCGGAAAACGGGTTTGGCGGGCATGGCGCTCACGATCTTGGATGGAGTTGACGCTACCTTGCGCGGCTTGGATGCTCAACCGATG
>JAPLOH010000236.1:0-18544 GCA_026400845.1 Alphaproteobacteria bacterium | reverse complement strand
CGCGCCGGTGAAGCGCTTCCTCGAAGCCAACGGCTTCACCGTGAAGGGGGAAATTCGCGGGGCGGATGTGGTGGCGATGCGCGACGGCGAACCGCCTTTGCTGGTGATCGCCGAACTCAAGCTCGGGCTGAGTTTCGACCTGGTGTTGCAAGCCGTCGATCGAATGACCGTCGCCGATGAGGTGTGGCTCGCCGTACCGGCCACGAAGAAGGGGCGCGATCGCGATCGCCGGGCGCACCGGCTGTGCCGCCTGCTCGGAATCGGCCTGCTGGCGGTGACGCCGCGGACCGGCCATGTCGAGGTGCTGGCGGAGCCGACGCCCTCTGCGCCGCGCCGCAATGCACTGGCGCGGCGCCTGATCGTCAAGGAGTTCACGCGACGGCGCGGTGACCCCAGCACTGGCGGCTCGACGCGGACGGGCATCATGACCGCCTATCGCCAGCAGGCGCTTTCCATTGCCCGCGCGCTTGCCCCGGCGCCGCTGCGCCCTCGCGACTTGCGGCCCGACCACCCCGACGCGCTTTCGATCCTTTCCAGGAACGTCTACGGTTGGTTTGAACGAACGGCGCGCGGAGTCTACGGTCTCACCTCGGCCGGCCATGACGCGCTGCGCGCCTGGACCGAGCATCGTGCAGGAGACGACAATGGGATACCGCGTGCTGACGGGTGAGTTCGCCCACGAGACCAATACCTTCAGCGTGGTGCCGACCACGATGGACCACTTCCGCCGCCGCGTCTTCCTCACCGCCAACGAAATCCCCGCCAGTCGCCGCGGCACCCGCTCCGAGTTCGGGGCCACGTTCGAGGCCGCCGACAAGTTCGGCTGGTCGCTGATCCACCCCGTCGCCGCCTCCGCCAACCCCTCCGGCACCATCACCCGCGACACCTTCGAGACCATCACCGGCATGCTGCTGGCCGGTGCCGAGGGGGGCATCGACGGCGCGCTGCTGCATCTGCACGGCGCCATGGTCGCCGAGGGGTTTGCGGACGGCGAGGGCGAAATCCTGCGCCGCCTGCGCGCAATGGTGGGGCCGGATGTGCCGATCGTCGTCACGCTCGACCTGCACGGCAACATCACCCAGCAAATGGCCGACTGCGCCAATGCGCTGATCGCCGTGCGCACCTACCCGCATGTCGACTACTACGAGCGCGCCTGGCAGGGGGCGGACCTGCTGCAGCGCGCCATGGAGGGCAAGATCAAGCCGCGCACGGTGATCGCCAAGCGGCCGATGCTGCGCGGCCTCAATGGCGGGCGCACCCAGATCGGCCCGATGCGTGAACTGATCGAGCGCGGCGAGACGCTGGAGACCGAGGGGCGCGCCTTGGTGGTCTCGGTCTGCTCCGGCTTCACCGCCGCCGATATCCAGGATATCGGCCCCTCCGTCACCGTCACCACCGACGGCGCGGACCCGGCCGGCCAGGCCATCGCCGAGGAGTTCATGGATTACGCGTGGAAAACGCGGGACTACCTCAGCGTCACCAACTGGGCGATCGACAAGGCGCTGGCCCATGCACGCGAAGGCGAGGGCAAGCATAAGCGACCGCTGGTGATGGCGGACGTGACCGATAATCCCGGCAGCGGCCACTACGGCGATGCCATCAATCTGCTGCGGGCGATGATCGCCGCGGACGTGCAGAACGCTGCCTTCTACGCGATTTTCGACCCCGCAGCGGTGCAGGACGCCATCGCGCTCGGGGTTGGTCGGACCGGCAGCCTGACCCTCGGCGGCAAGCACGACCCTAGCGCCGGCGGCTTCCCGCTCACCGTCGAGGCGCGGGTCGTCACCCTCGCCGACGGCTATATCCAAACCTTCGGCCCCATGGGCGGCGGCGTCTGGCGCGACTACGGCCCGTCGGCGCTGATCCGCGTCGGCGGCATCGACATCGCGCTGATCACCAATAACGGCCAGGCGACCGACCTCGCGCAGCTCACCTCGCTGGGCTGCGAGCCCACCAGCAAGGACACCATCGCGGTGAAATCCAACCACCACTTCCGCGCCGCCTTCGAACCCATCGCCCGCGAGGTCATCACGGTCGATGGCGGCGGTCTCGGCTCGATGATCCTGCGCACCATGCCCTACAAGAACGTCCGCCGGCCGATCTGGCCGCTCGATACCATCGCCTGACCATGCCGATCCGCGAGGCCGATCCCTGGCGGATGCAGTATTTCGCGGATGACCCATGCCCCGACGGCGTGGACATCCCGACCGAGGATGCCGATGCCTGGGAATGGTTCCCCGCGCATCGGTGGGTCTACGACAAGCTGCGCGTCGCGATGTCCCAGGGCATCGCGGCCGCCCCGCACGGGGTGCTGCCGCCCGGCTTCTCCGTCTTCTCCAAGCCCATCACTAATCTCCGCGGAATGGGCACCGGCAGCCAGGTGATCCGGTCCGCCGCGCAGTATAAATCCGCCCTCACCCCCGGCCATTTCTGGATGGAACTGCTGCGCGGCGAGCACGTCAGCACCGACGTCGCCGTGCTGAACGGACGCGCGGTCTGGTGGCGCCACGCCACCGGCATTCCTCGCCCTGGCGGCACTTTCGACCGCTGGATCATCCATGCCGAACCTCGCCCCGGCCTCGAAGCCTATTGCGCCGCCTGGATCGCCGCCAACATGGCCGACTACTCCGGCATGATGAACTTCGAGACCATCGGCGGGCGCATCATCGAGGCGCATCTGCGCTTTGCCGACCAGTGGCCCGATCTCTACGGGGCGGGCTGGGTTCAGGCCCTCATCGGGCTCTATGCCGGGCGCGGCTGGAATTTCGCGGACGCAAACCGTAAAACCGGTTACTCGGTTATCCTGTTCGCCTCCCATGAGGGCCGCTACCGCCCACCCTCCGCCGCCCTGCAAGCCGACATCCGCGCGAGGCCCGGCATCTCCAGCCTGCAAATCACCTTCCACCCCGGCCGCGCCAACCGCCTGCACGCCATGCCCCCCGGCGGCTTCCGCATCGCCATCGTGAATTGCCGGAACCTCGCCGCCGGCAGGCTGGCAAGGCAGGACCTTGCTGCGGCGATGCTATGAGTGGAAGCTAGTCACCTGCCGTCGGCGCGGGAGGCGCGCGGCGGCGCGCGGCGGCGAGGCCGAGCAGGCAGAGGCCGGACCCGAACAGCAGCAGCGATGCAGGCTCGGGGACAGCGATGCTCGCTGCAGTCACGCTGTTGGCCATCGCCGCCGCAGCACTGGTGCGGTAGGCGCTACGGATCAGCACGGCGTAAGAGCGCTCGGGATCCTCGGTGTAGCCGAGCGAGATCAGCGAGGAGCCCTGCCCCGCGGGCTCGGCATCAACCGCCTCGTACAGCCCGTCATCCGGAGGGGGCTGACCGGGGATCGGCTTGGCCTCGCCATAGATGCCGTCCCTCTCACTGGTGCTGCCGGTCAGCATCAGCGTACCGCCGGTGGTGACCAGATAGGATTCGCTTGAAAGGGCGGCAATTGGGGTCGCGCGGCAAGGCATCGCGCTCAGCAACGCCAGAAGAACAGCGGGACCGAGGGGAGGCGTGCGCATGGCAGGCAATCCGATATTCGGTAATGATTGCACCAAACTGCGCCATTACTTAACCGTCAAGCCGAACTTCCATGTAATATTCGTCAATACGGTCAATTGACGAAGTTGATTCAGCGCAGCGTCCCGCTCATCACCCCCGCGCTGGAGAGATGCCGCCATGCTGGCCGCGCGCCCCGGCAAATCAGAGGGTGCGCGCCATGATCATCGACGCGTGGAAGCGCGTGCCGGGGCCGTGGGCGTGCCATCATGGCGGGGTCGAACCAGTCAAATGTGAAGCCCCGTATTTTTGCCGGGGTGCTGTCGGATGTGACGGGGACGGCGGGGCATCAGAAAAATTTCTCGAAGTTCTATTTTTGTTCTTGAACTTCACGGCGCGCTGTCCTAGATATGGGGCATGAAGAGCGTGACCCTCCCTGCTGGCCTGGAGGCCCTGGCACCCCGAGCGGTGCGGGAGGCGTTGCGGATGCTTGCCTGGTTGTTCGGCCTGCTCGCCGCCCGCGCGGCTGGCGATACCGCATGGCCGCCTTTTCCCTTCGCGGCCCCGGCCCCGGCCCAAGCGCGGCGTGGCGCGCCGGCGGTGGCTGGTGCGGTCTCGGATGATGAAGACCCGGAGTGCGTCTACGTGATGGTCCCGGCGCCGTGGTCGCTGCGCTTCACGCGGTTCCGCCGTGCCGTGGCGCGGCCGGTCTACGGGCTCGCCCGTTGGCTGTGGCGCTGCTCCCGCCCGCCAGATGCTCTCGATTGGGGCGGCTCTATGGTGGCATGAACGCGCGTCGATATTGTTCCGTTATCGATATATTATCGGATTTCCGCGAAAATTTGCACTTTGAACTGGAACCCGCCGATGATGAAATCCTGCATCGTGGTGAAGTTGGGTTCCACCGGAGACCAGGCGGTTCGCGACGATCACCGAACTGGCCACGGCGGCGAAGATCAACGCGCCCTACGACTCGCCAATCCTGCGGCTGGCGCCGGATGTCGTCGAGGCGATGCTGGACGGCCGGCGGGCGGATGGGATTGGCATCGACACCCAAATCCTGCGTCGGATCAGCGGGTTGCCGACATGCCCGCCTGCCGGCGTGCTCACTTTGGGTTAGGACCTCAAGCTCTCGGATATTGGTGCACGGGTCGCCAGCCAGGCCGGCACCAGCGCCATCGCCCCGCCGACCAAAACCAGCACCCCAACGAGAAGCGCCTCATCGGCGCCTGGCGCGGCTGCCACGGCGAGGCCGGTGCGTGCCGCCACCAGGGCACCGGCCGCGGCCGAGCCGGCCCACCCCAAGGCCAAGCCGACCAGGCAGCCCGCCGCCAGCAACGCCGTAGTACCGAGCCAGACCACCAACAGCACATAGACTGCTGGTGCGCCCAGCGCCCTCAGAACAGCGTAGCGTCGCCGGCGCAACCCGATCAACACAACGACCAGGAGCAGTACCGAGAGAAACAGCAACCCGTCATTCAACGCGGAGGCGAGGACCAGCACGGCACGAACATCGCCGAGATTCCGATACAGCGAGACCAGCACTTCCGCTGGAAACAGCGCCATCGTGCCACCCTGGCGGTATTGCCCGCGCAGCGCATAGGCATCCGCGACTCCCACCGGCTTCACTACGATTGCCGGCACTCCCGGTATCGACTCGGCGTCGAACGGCAGCCCGAGCGGCGCCGGATCGCGGGCGTGGCCGTTGCCGAGCCCATGGGTCTCCCACACGGTCTCCACCGGAACCAGGATTGCCCGGTCCCACGGCGTGCCCGTGGGCGGCAAACGGCCGACGACCTTGTAGACCACCCCTTCGTGTCTGTGCCTGGCCTCATCGGGGTCAGCCTTGCCGGGGGCCCCGGCGGCGCCATGGGCCGGCGTGATGCCGGCGCCGATGGGAAGGCGAACATCGCTTCCCAGCACCGCCTCGTCCTCGGCCTCGAACACACGGCCCTCCGATGGTGCGAGCCGCCCCCAGCGGGTGACGAAGTTGGCCGTCGTGCCGATCACGGGGTAGCCGTTCACCACGTCGCCGAAAGCGATCGGCGCTACGGCAGCAACCCGCTTGTCTGCCGCGAGCCTATTCAAATTGGCGCCATCTATCAGCGGCAGGGCCTCGACCTGCAAATAGACGCTGGCCAGCACCAGGCTGGTCTGGCTGCCCGGCGCGCCAATCAGCAAGGCAAAGTCGTCCGACGCGCGGGCGCTCGCCTGGCGCAGAGCACGCTCCTGGGCGCCCACGGCGACACCGATCGCGACCGCCAACGCGACCAGTACAATGCACCATACGGCCGTGCCGCGCATCGCCCGCCAATCGGCCAGTACCATCGGGAATGGGTTCATGCCAGCCGCCCGCCACGCAACGTGCGTACCTCGTCCATTTCGGCCAGCAGCGCCGGATCGTGACTGACCACGAGCAATGCCGCGCCAGCCTGACGGGCCGCAGCGATCAGCAATTTTGCGATCTGTCCGCCGGTCCCCGCGTCGAGGCTCGCCGTTGGTTCATCGGCGAGGATCAGCGGTGGGGTGTTCAGCACCGCACGCGCGATGGCGACGCGCTGCTGCTCGCCGCGCGACAATATGCCGGCGCGGCGATGCGGATGTGCGATCCCCATCTCCGCCAGCATCGCAATTCCACGCCCGGCCGCATCGCCACTGCAGAAGGCCGCGAAACGCATGGGAAGCAACACATTGGCGAGTGCCGACAGTTCCGGCACCAGGCAGAAATCCTGGAATACGAAGCCCACAGTCTTGCGTCGCCAACCCGCTGGATCACGCGATCTAGTGCCTTGCCATGTCACCGAACCAAGGCTGGGCTCCAACAGCATGCCGGCAACATGCAGCAGTGTCGTCTTCCCCGAACCTGATGGACCGGCGATGCCGACGCAGCGGCCGGGTGGCACGGCAAGGGTGATGGCATCGAGGACCGTCAACTCACCGACACGGACCGATACGTCGTGCAGCGCCAGCATCGGGTCACCCAGTCCGCAACGTCGCGTCGACGATCCGCAGTTGGCTGACGAACCCGCTCTCGGGGTCTGCCCAAGAGCCGGTTTCGAGCCGGCCGGTAACGTTGATGCGGACTCCCGCGTTAACCAGCGGCGCGATCCGCCGCAGATAGACCACGACGATATCGAGCGGCCAGTCGGCGTCGCTTTGGCAGAAGGGACAGAGCGCCAGAGGTTCGCGGGTGAGCACAAAGAAACTGCTCTCGGCTTTCAGCGGCGGGGCCATGTAGCCGGTTATTGCTACCGGCTTGCCGGATCGGCTCATCACCTCGTCGGCAAAAACCAGGCCACGAATGCCGAAGCTCTTGTAGAGCGCCTCGAAGCGGAGTTGCTGCGGCCCCTCCGCCCGCGCGGGGGCGCTCGCCAGCAATCCGCCGAGAAGCGCCCGGCGCCTCAACGTGTGCCCAAACCCAGGGCATTGACCATGACGCGGAACACCCTTGTGTTGTCCAGACGGCCATGGAACGCGTCGGACCCCGGGCCCATCGCGGTCAGCAGCACGTCGTCGCCCGAATGGGTCTCGCTCGATGCATCCTTGGGCAGGTTGCCCTCGATGCGCACAGCGCCGGGGCGGCTGCAGTTTTTCTCGTTGGCCACGAAAGTCCCCTTCTCGGTACCCGCAACTGCCGGAACGTTCTCGCCATCGAGGTGGGGCTTGGCGTTGAAGCAGTTGTCGGGGAAGGCGGCGAAACCAAGGGCGATGCGGCGTGAGACGTCTATGCTTGGCGGGTAGCCCTGCGCATTGGCCGGAGGATAGTTCGGCGGCACCGCTTCGGCATAGACCCCGAGCTTGTCGCGCGGCGCACTGCCCGGGCGGCTGTCGTCGTAGGTGCCGATGACCGAGATCGGGTGAGCATGGTCAGGCACCACGATGATGAGCGTGTCATTGCGGACGGCGGCGAAGGTCTTGGCGAGCTTGACCGCGTTGTCGAGCATGATGGTGTCGTAGATCGCGCGCTCCGGGTCCATCGAATGCGTATACTTGTCGATGCGGCCGCTTTCCACCATGAGCAGGAAGCCCTTGTCGCTCCGCGACAGCAGATCGAGCGACACCTTCACCTGGTCGACCAGATCGGGCTGGTCGGGGAAACGGGCCACGGTGCCCTTCTTGAGGAACATGCGATCGAGTGCGCCATCGATGTTGGAGGTATTGAACAAGCCGAGCATGCGGCGGGTCTGCGGCTTGGCGGCCGCCGCCTTCATCGCCGTGTCGGTCTCGGTGACGGCATAACCCGCCTCCTCGAACTTCTTGAGATAGTCGACCTCATCGGTGCGGCGCGAACCGTTGGTGGATTTGGCCAGGAACCACGGCGAGCCGCCGCCCATGATCACTTCGGGCTTCACCTTGTAGAACATCTCGACGATATCGCCGTAATCGGCGCGGCGACGGGTGTGCGCGACCATGCCGGCCGGCGTCGCGTCCTCGATTTCGGTGTTGGTGATCACGCCGACCGCCATCCCGAGGCGGCGCTTCACCAGCTCGGCGATCGTCTCGACCTTGGGGTGATCGAGCGACCCCTTGTTCTTCGCGCAATAGACGCCCAGCGCGTTGACGCAGGATTTGTGGCCGGTCGTGTAGGCGCTCATCGAGTTGGCGCTGTCGGTGACGATGCTGTCGGTGCCGGCCGTCGAGATCAGCGCCATGTTCGGCATGGTGTCGATCGCCAGCTCACCGCCGTAGCGGCCCTCGGAGATGCCTTTGCTGACGATGCGCGCCGCGGTGCGGTGGGCAATCGACAGGCCATCGCCGATGAAAAGGATCACATTGCGGGCAACCCGCGGGCGCGTTGCGAACACTTCCCAGGTCACCTTGGCGCTCTTGCCCTCGGCGGTCGCCTCGACGGTGTAGCGGCCGGCCTTGAGGCTCGCGTCGCGGATCCAATAGGCGGTATGGCCAAGGCCGTCCTCGTTGGGGATGATCTTGGCGGCGGTGCCGACTACCTCGGCGGCATCCCGCCCGTTGATGGTCACCTTGCTGGCGGAGGGCGCGCCGGGGAATTCCACCTTGAGGTCGAACTTCGCGCCGGCGAGGATCTCGGCGCGGGTGAGCGGGTAGATCGTTTGCGCCATCGCCACGGGGGAAGCCAGCAGCGCGGCGGTCAGGGCCACTCGAAACAGCATTTCGTCATCTCCGGTCTGGTGGCGCGATGTATATCTCGCCCCCCGAACGCGGGCAGCGCGTCAATCGAGACAGTTTGATGAACAAGTGTCGAGTGGTGGCACACGGTCAGCGGGTGACGGCGATCACCAGTTCGACGAATATGAGCAGCAGGATCGCGGCTTCCATCAACTCCGTGCGCGCGCTCGATGCCTCGTCGTAGAGGGCGGTATAGGTATCGCGGATGATGGCGAGCTTGCGATGCACCGCGGCGCTGACCAGCCCGACGCGGAACAGGTCGAGTGCCGCGCCATAGACCCGGGCGAGGTAGACGTCCTCGGTGACCTGCAAGGCGTTGTCGACCTTCTCGGTCAGCTCGGTGACGTCGGCGACCAGCGTGTAGAGCTTGCGGGCCAGCCCGGCATAGCGCCGCGATGCCAGCACGTTGAGCCCGCCGCGCGCGGTCTCCACCAGGTCGTTCATCCGTGGCAGCTCGTCGTCGAGCAGTTCGTCATAGTAGCGCATTTCCAGCAGCTGAACGTTCGCCACCTCGAGGACATCCGCCACGTCGGAATCACCGCGCGGTTCGTAGATGAAGGCGCGGTCCCAGGTCAGCACGACGAGATCGTCCTCGTAATAGGAGAATTGCCGCCGCAGCAGGTCATTGCGCGCGGCGTCCGACAGCTGCCGCGTCTCGCCGGACAGCAGCGGGACGAGATCGGCGCGTGCCAGCACCTCCGCCGCCGTCAGTGGCGTGTCGAAGCCATGCACGACGGCGATCAGATAATCCTCCGCGAGGTCCGAAACCGACGGACGCTCCAGCGCCGCGGCGACAATGCCACGCACCGTACCCAGCGCCCTGTCCCACACCGCCGCACCATCGGGGCCGGCAAGGCAGCGCTCGGTGGCGTTCACCCGGTCGGCGAATTCGCGCCATGGCAGCGCATCCGACCGCACCCGCAATGCCAGTGTGACGGCGCCGAAATCATAGAGCCGCGCGGTGATGGCGGCCGGCATGTCGATGCCGTCAATCGTGAGAGTGAGCGGATCGAGCACGATGCTCAGCGGCGGTACCCCGAATTCCATCGCCTTGGGCGGGGTGACCGCGAGGCGGGCACGGCTTGCGCCGCCGGCGGTGTGGCGGGTCCACAGCGCTTCGGCGGCGGCGAGGTCGATCGCGTAGGCGACGTCGAACAACCGCAGAGCCACGATCTGACCGCTTGCCACGATCGGCTCGGTGGCGGGCACCTCGATAGGCTGGGACATTGTCGCTCCTCCATGCAGCCTGGGACGCATCGCGACCAAGGCCATCCCGCGCCCGCTGGCAAGACGAATCTTCATCCCGCTGTATTTGCCATGCGCGACCGGCGGCCCCTAAATCGCGCGCTGCGTCACCCGCGCAGCCAGCAGGAGCGATCAATGGCCGGTATTCCAACCTTCGCGACGGCGCCCGGCTTCTTCGGCTTGCCCATCTCCCGCCGACCCGCCGCCTTTGCGGTCGCCGGAGTGCCCCTCGATATCGGCACCACCAACCGGGCCGGCACCCGCGAAGGCCCGGCCGCCATCCGCCGCGCCAGCCGGATGCTGCTCGACGGTGCCCATCCCGGCTTCTGGGTCGATCCCGCGACGATCGACCTCGCTGACCGTGGTGACTTCGCCATTGCACTTGGCGACATCGCCGATTCGCTCCGGCTGATCGAGCAACAGGCCGCGGCCGAGACGCACCTCATCTGCCTAGGCGGTGAGCACGGCATCACGCTCGCCTTGCTGCGCGCGCTCAGGGCACGCCACCACCGGCCGCTCGCGCTGGTGCATTTCGACGCCCATGTCGACACCTGGCCGGATAATTTCGGCCAGGTCTTTGGCCATGGTTCGGTTTTCTTTCACGCCATCAACGAAGGCCTGATCGACCCGCGCCGCACCATCCAGATCGGCATCCGCTCGCCGGTGCAGCGCGAGGTGTGGGATTGGACGGTGGGGCACGGCGTGACCATCCTCTCCGCGCTTGACGTTCACGCGGCCGGCCCCGAGCGCGTCGCCGCGCAGATCCGCGATGTCGTCGGCACCGATTCCACCTATCTCAGCTTCGATATCGACGCGCTCGACCCCGCATTCGCGCCGGGAACCGGCACGCCCGAGATTGGTGGCCTCGCCAGTTGGCAGGCACAGGCGATCCTGCGGCGGCTCGGCGGGATCGGTTTCGTGGGCATGGATATCGTCGAGGTCGCGCCCGCCTATGACAGCGCCGAGATCACCGCCTTGGCCGCGGCGACGGTGGTTTGGGAGTATCTCGCGCTGCTGCACGCGCCGCCGGCGTAACCATGCGCTGAGGGTCTGCCTCGGGTCCGCATTTCGCAATACACCCGGGGGCATCGATCTTCTACACCGCGCCTCCGCTTCGGCCCCGTGCCGCAAGCGGTTTTCGCCGACGCCTCGCACGTGCCGCGAGCCCCCACGGGGGCACAGCAACGACGTAAGCGTTCTTTTCGGTCGGTCCGTCCTAGTGGGGCGGGGTCGTTGAGGAACAGCCTATGTTTGCTTGCATGATTGCGGCGACGCGAAGTCCGCGCATCGCCTGAACCCACCGCCGGCGCACCCGCGCCGCGCGCTCCAGGTTTGTTTTCTCCCATCCTTCGCCGTGCCGCCCTTCCAGGCGATGCGGGTCGCTGTCGCGAGGAATCCTGCGATGTCCCAGTTTCGTGTGCGTAACGCCGTCTCCACCCTCCGCCGCCGCCTCCCCGAGGTGCAGCCCGAGGCCCTGCCGCAGGTCGATGCCCTGGTTGCCGCGCTGCGCCCGGAAGAGCCGCTGCACTGCCTGCGCCCCGCGGTGTTCGCCGCCACCGCGGCCGAGTTCGTTGCCGCTTTCCCCGGTGACACGCTCTATGCCGTGAAGTGCAACCCCGATCCCGCCGTGCTGCGCGCGCTGTGGAACGGCGGCGTGCGGCATTTCGACTGCGCCTCGCCGGCCGAAATCGCGCTGGTGCGCCAGATGTTCCCCGATGCGGCGATCCACTTCATGCACCCGATCAAGGCGCGCGGCGCAATCCGCGAGGCATGGGTGCGCCATGGCGTGCGCGATTTCGTGCTCGACAGCCCGGCCGAGCTGGCCAAGATCGTCGAGGAAGTCGCGGCCACCGGCGTCGACGGTGAACTCGGCCTGGTGGTGCGTCTCGCGCTGCCGAAGGGCGAAGCAGTGCTGGACCTGTCCGGCAAGTTCGGCGCCGCGCCGAAGGAGGCCGCCGCCCTGCTCTGCGCCGCCCGCCCCCATGTCGCCCGCCTCGGCATCGCCTTCCATGTCGGCTCGCAGTGCCTCGAGCCGCTCGCCTGGCGCCGCGCCATGGACCTCGCCGGCGAGGTCATCCAGGCCGCGCGCGTGCGGGTCGACATCATCGATGTCGGCGGCGGCTTCCCGGTCGTCTACCCCGACGTCGAGATCCCCGTGCTCGGGGCCATCATGGCCGAAATCGAGGACGGGTTCGACCGGCTCGGCCTGCCCAATGCCCGCCTGTGGGCCGAGCCCGGCCGCGCGCTGGTGGCCGGCGGCGGCTCCGTGGTGGTCCAGGTCCAGGCCCGGCGCGGTGACATGCTGTTCATCAACGACGGAGTCTACGGCAGCCTCGCCGATGCCGGCGCGCTTGCATTCCGCTATCCCGCGCGCTGCATCCGTCCGTCCGGCGAGCCCTCCGCGACGTCACGCGGCTTCGGCTTCTTCGGCCCGACCTGCGACAGCGCCGACGTGATGCAGGGGCCGTTCTTCCTGCCCGCGGACATCGCCGAGGGCGACTGGATCGAGATCGGCCAGCTCGGTGCCTATGGCGCCTGCCTGCGCACCGGCTTCAACGGCTTCGACCGCGCCCGCGTCGTCGAAGTCGCCGACGCCCCGCTCGACGCGCCCGCTCTGCCGGTCGCCTTCACCCGCGCCGCCTGACCTAGAGCGGAATCCGTGCTGATAGACGCACGGATTCCGCAACCGGGGAAAAAGCCCGGGGGTGTGAGTTGAAATTAGTTTCCCCCGGCGCGGCGGGGGAAACTAATTTCAACTCACACCGTCCGGGTTTTTGCCCCAGTTACGGAAAACTCTTGCTCTTACTCAGAAGTGAAACAAATCGACCGCCGCGTCGCATAGAAAATTCCCGGGCCGACGCCTAGAGCAGCTTCAGCACCACGAAGCCGAACACGATGCCGGCCGCGACCATAGTGGTCACCAGGGTCAGGCGGCGCTCGATGAAGTCGCGCACCTGCTCGCCGTAGAAATGCAGCAGCGTCGCCACCAAGAAGAAGCGGGCGCCGCGGGTCACCACGCTCGCGGCGACGAAGACCGCGAAGTTGAAGGAGGCGGCGCCGGAGGCGATGGTGACGATCTTGTAGGGGATCGGGGTCAGCCCCTTCACCAGGATCACCCACAGGCCCCACTCGGCATAGGTGTCCTTGAAGCGGGCGAAGGCGGCCTCGTAGTGGTAGGCGCGCAGCAGCGGGGTCGCCAGCACGTCGAACAGCGCGTAGCCGATGTAGTAGCCGAGGATGCCGCCGAGCACCGAGGCCACCGTGCAGATGAAGGCATAGCGCCAGGCCCGATCCGGCCGGGCGAGCGCCATCGGCACCAGCAGCGCGTCCGGCGGGATGGGGAAGAAGCTGCTTTCGGCGAAGCTGATCGCGGCCAGCCACCAGGCGGCCCGCGGCCGCGCGGCCAGCGCGAGGACGCCCTGGTACATCTTCTGCAGCATCGGTGTTCCTTTGAGTAAAGCGGGCCGTCCGGGAAAGCGGGTTTCGCCGATGCAGGTAGACCGGTAGTGTTCACCCCACGTCAAGAGCCAAGAGCCCCAATGCGCATCGCCCTCATCCACGCCTTGAAACACTCCGTCGCGCCGATCGAGGCCGCCTTCGCCGCGCTGTGGCCGGAGGCGCGACTGGCCAATCTGCTCGATGACAGCCTCTCCGCTGACCTCGCGCGTGACGGCGCGCTGACCGAGGCGATGACCGAGCGCTTCCTCACACTGGCCCGCTACGCCGTCCGCGCCGGTGCCGACGGTATCCTGTTCACCTGTTCCGCATTCGGGCCGTGCATCGAGGCGTGCGCGCGGGAACTGGCGCCGATCCCGGTGCTCAAACCCAACGAGGCGATGATCGAGGAGGTTCTCGCCACCGCCGGGGCCAGCGCAACCGTTGGCCTGATGGCGAGCTTCGCGCCGCCGCTGGCCTCCATGCCGCCGGAATTCACCCTCGCCGCCCCCCACCTGCGCCTCGTTCCCTGCCTCGCGGCCGCGGCGTTGGCCGCGCTCGACCGCGGCGATCCCGAAGGCCATGACCGCGAAGCCGCCGCCGCCGCCGCGACCATAGGAGAATGTGACGTGATAGCCCTCGCCCAGTTCAGCCTTGCCCGCGCCGCGCCGATGATCGCCGCTGCCACCGGCAAGCCGGTGCTCACCACCCCTGATAGCGCCGTGCGCAAATTGCGCCGGCTGCTGGGAGCCTGACCATGACCGAAGCCGAATTCCGCGCCAGCCTTGCCGACGCCGCCCCGCCCGCGGGCATCAGCCAGGCCCTCGCCGGCCTGTGGTGGGACGCCAAGGGCGACTGGGCCAAATCCCATGAATGCGCCCAGACCCAGGCCGATACGCATGGCAACGCGTTGCACGCCTATCTGCACCGCAAAGAGCCCGACCTCGCCAACGCCGCCCACTGGTACCGCCGCGCCGGACGGGCGATGCCGACCGGGTCGTTCGAGGCGGAGTGGGAGGCGCTCCTTGCGGAAAATCTCAGATGATCTTCGCCTCGAAGGGCGGCAGCAGATCGGGGCTCTCGAACTCGATCACCCACAAATCGGGGTCCGCCTTCACGCGGCGCGCGACATAGGCGTCGACGGTTTCCTGATCCACTGGATCCGCCCCGGTGGCGCGCATCCAGGCCGCCTCGCCCTCGGCGGTGCTGACCTGGTTGAGCACGCAGAGGCCGCTCCGCGCGCTCAGCACCACCAACACGCCGCCGGCATCCGCGTCGCCCTTGCGCAGCACGGCGCCGTAGGCCATCGAGACCCAGATGCCGGCTTTTACACGCGCCGTCATGCGGCAGATCCTTCCCAGGCGGTGGCGAGCAGAGGGTCGAGCCAAGCGAGATTGGCGCCCCGGGCGAACCACGCGGCGCAGCAGGCCGCGATATCGGCGTCGTCGCGCACGAATTCGATCGCCTCGGGCAGCCCGTCCGGGCGGAGATACTCCGCATGACAATACGGGTAATCGCGCACCCGCCATTGCGGACGATGGGTGGTGAAGAACGCCAGGCACGGCGTCCTGCAGGCATCGGCGAGATGCACCATCGCGGTGTCTGCGCTCACCATCAGCCGCGCCCCCGCAACGAGGCCGCACAGTTCGGCGAGGCTGGCGCAAGGTGGGAGGGTGGCCTGGGTCAGCACCTCGGCACCGGTATGGCGGGCGAGCCAGCCGAGGATATGGGTATGGACCGCATCGGGCATGTCGCGCATCGCCGAGGCGGTGCGTGGGCAGACCAGCGCGTAGTCGCGCCTGCCCGCAGTCGCGATCCGGGGCGCAAGCCAGGTATTGCGCCGCTCGGCCGCCGGCACGTCCGCCGGGTCGACGCCGAGGCAGCGCAGGAAATAGTCGATCATCGCCACCTCGCGAAACGCCGGATCGAAGGCGAAATCCCGCATGTCGATCGCCTGATCGAACGCCACCATAGGGCCGAAGGGCCGCGCGCGGGTCGCGTCATCCCACGGCAAGGTTTCGACATCGGCGCAATCGGCGGCGGCATAGGCCTGTTCGATGATCGGCGACAGGCCGGGCAGGCGGAACAGCGTCGGGCGTGGGGCGATGGCGCCGCGCGCCAGGGCGACCGACAGGGCTTGCAGGCCGATGATGCTGTCGCCGAGGGTGCGGCCGAACCCATTGATGATCGCGGTCCCGCCCATCGGGGATTATCCCGGCAGGACCATGTTCTGTTTCACGCCCTCGGTGCTGGTGACGACACGGAAGCGCTTGAGCAGAAAATACATCCGCTGCGGGTGCGCCGCCTCGGTCGGCTGCACCATGATCTCGTCGTAATGGCTGAGCATCCCGGTCAGCACATCGCTGCCGACGCCGCCCTCGCGCATGTCGATATAGCAGCGAAACTGGCTGCCGAGGCGGCTATGCACCGGCAGGCTCCAGGTCAGCGTCACCTCGCCGATATTGGACAGCGCGAGCTTCATGTTGATCACCTCGTAGCGTGTCCGCCCGAGCTGGCGGTCGGCGTCGCTGGCCATGCCGCGGAGATACTCGTCGGTGCCGTAGCGCACCAGCAGCAGCCGCCACGCCTTGATGCCGCGGCGGATCTGCTCGAAATCATGCTTGGTGAGGCCGCGCGCGATGGCGAGCGTGTGCTTGACCTGCCGGACTTCCAGCATTTCGGACACGGTGGCGAGGCCGGCCCGCAGGATGGTCCAGCCGATCCAAACCAGCAGCGTCGCCCACAGCGCCGTCATGGTGAAGCCGAGCAGCATCACCGGCGCCGGAACATTGAGCGCATCGATGCCGAGCAGCCGGATCAGCGCCACCGTCATCACGTCAAGATTGCCCATCGTCCCCCCGTTCTCCCGCCTGCGAAACCTAGCGACCCGCTTTATGGACCGAATGACGGCTTGAAGCCATGTCGCGTCACTGCCAAAACGCTGCTCCAGCCCATGTGGCCAATCCATCAGGCCACCCCGAGAGGATAGTATGACCAAGCAGATGAGCGAAGGGCAGCGCGCCTACGAGGCCAAGCGGGCGGCCAAGGCCGGGGTGTCGCTGGACAAATGGATGGCCCAGAAGGAGCGCGACCGGAAACAGGAAGAGCGCGCCCGCGAGGAGGCGGCCAAACCGCCGCCGCCGCCGAAGAAACCCGGGTTTTTCGCCCGCCTGCTCGAGAAGGCGCAGAAGCCGTTCTGAGCCATGCTCGCCGTGCATGCCGACTGGAGCGTCGATCCGCGCAAGCGCTGGTTCGTCGCGGCACGGCGCAACGGCGCACAGTGGCAGCTCGGCGTCCCCGCCTTGGTCGGCGACCTCTCGACCTTCATCCCGCGGCTGTGCGCGATGGCGCCGCCGCCGGTGGCGATCGGGGTGGCCTTCCCGCTCGGCCTGCCGCGCGACTATGTGCGGGCGCATGTGGCGGAGGCCGATTTCCCCGGCTTCCTCGCCGCGCTGGCATCGCGGCCTGAGTTTTTCGCCGTCGGTGCCGGACTCGATGATGTGGCGCCGGGGCGGCCCTTCTATCCGGCGCGCGGCATCAAGGGCATGACCCGCGCCGCCCATGCCGCAGCGCTCGGCCTCGCCGGGCCCGCCTCGATTTCGCGCCTGTGCGACCGAGCCACGGCGAGCCGCCCCGCCGGCGCACCGCTGTTCTGGACCCTCGGCGCCAACCAGACCGGAAAGGCGGCGATCACCGCCTGGCGTGACTGGCTGATCCCCGCCCGCGCCACCGCCGATCCGCCGGCGCTGTGGCCGTTCATGGGCGATCTCGCCGCACTGCTCGCCCGCCATCACGTGGTCATCGCCGAAACATATCCTGCGGAGGTGATGCGCCATCTCGGCCTCGCGATGGGCGGCAGCAAACGCCGCCAATCCGACCGTACGGCGCTCGCAGCCGCCCTGTGCGCGGCAATGGCACGGCTCGCAGCCCAGCCGTCCCCCGACCTCGCCGCCGCGATTGCCGAAGGCTTCGGCGCCGACGCCCAAGGCGAAGACCGCTTCGATGCCACCATCGGCGTGCTCGGCGTGATCAACGTGCTCGCGGCCAACCGCCCGGACGGCATCCCCGCCGATCCGTGGATGCGGCGCTGGGAAGGCTGGGTGCTCGGCCAGACCGACCTCCCGCGCGATCAGGCCGTCAGCAAACCGTCCAGTGCCGCGCGCAAATGCAGCACGGGTACCGACCATGGCCGGGTGTTGACGTGATCGCCGTCCCGCCCGCCCATCGGCGGGCCGGGGATCGCATCGTAGATCAGGCCGAGCACGGCGGCGTGGCGGCGGTAGCACCAGTTGACCCAATGGGTGGCGTGGAGTTCGAGCAGCGCGGCTCCGGGGCGGGCGTGCACGAGATGGGCGAGGCCGGCGCCATGCGGAGCGACGACCACCTCGGCATTGGCGAACAGGCCGATCTGCTCCGCGCCGCTTAGATCCTCCAGGCGCACCGGAACGCAGCCGAAGCCGGCCAGGGCCGCCACCACCTCGTCCTCGTTCTGCAGGCGGCGATTGGGGCTGGCGCGGCGGTCGATATAGATGCGGCGCGGCCCGGCCGGGGTGCCGGTGGCGAAGCGGGCGAAATAGGGCGCGATGCAGGGATGCGGGCGATGATTGCCGCCGACCGAGAAATCGCTCTCGATGCTCCAGGGCAGCACCAGCCGTGCCACCGCGATGGCCTCGCCGGGGCCGACCCAATGGCGGCGCCAATTGCCGGGGAGGCCGGCGCGGGCGAGCAGGTCCTGCTGCACCGGGCCGAGCCCGGCGGGCAGCAGCAGGTCGGTCACCTCCGCCAGATCGGCGGGAGCGGCGGCGGCGAGGCGGCCGATGCCGTCGATGGTCCAGTGGTAGATACTCTCGGCGCCGACGCCGAGCAGGCTGAGGCAACTGCCCTCGATCCGCCGCACCGGGCCCGCGGGATACAGGGTGATGCCCGCGCCGTCGCGGTGGAAGCGGTCGCGCGCCGGGTCCGCCCGCCCGGCGGTATCGGCGACGATTTCATTGCCAGCCAGGATCAGCCCGGCATCGCCGAACACGGTCACCTCATCAAAGGTGACGACCCAGGGCGTCGCCGCGCGATAAGCGGTCTCGCGCCAATCGGCATCGGGCGGATGCTGGTGCAGCGCGAAGCGCGGGAAGAGGTGCTGCCCGGCCCGCAGGGGGGGAAGCACAACGTCGCGCGCCGTGCCGCTCGCGCGCACCGACGCGTGGCGCGCCACGTCGGTGCCGCCGCCCGGCGG
>JAPLOH010000364.1 GCA_026400845.1 Alphaproteobacteria bacterium | reverse complement strand
AACCGGGCTCGCGCTGCCCTTGGCGGCCTATGCCCTGGCAACCACGCCGACCGCGCTGCCGCTTGGCCTCGCCGCGCTGCTCGCCGCCTGGGTGGTCGGAGACGATGGGCCTGGCTGGCGGGTGACATCCGCGCTCGGTATCGCCGCGATCGCTGGCGGGACCGGGCTGGAATATCCTGGCCTCGCCGCCGCCATGCTGGTCGGCCTCTCCGGTATCGTAGCCAGCCGGCATGCGGCGACGGCGCGCCTTGCCGCCGCCGCGCTGGCGCTGCCCTGCCTGCTGCCAGTGGCCGCCGTCCTGGCTTCCCGCTCGCCATGGCTGCTGCTGCCCTTGGCACTTGGGCTGCTGCCGCTCGCCGGCGCCGGGCGGGCGCGCCCATCTTGGGCCCGGGAGACACGATGATGACCATCCTGGCCCGGCTGCGCGCTGCCCCGTTCATCGCCTGCCCGCCCACCGCCCGGTACCATCTGGACCCGGTCCTGTGGCGCGACGTCGCGGCGGCAGCGGAGCTGGTTCCGCTCGCGCTGTGGGCCGATGGCGGCAACGTCGTCGCCCTGCTCCGGGGGGCTGCGCCGATCCTGTGCAGCGTCGCGGTCGAGCAGGGTTTCTACCCCGCGTTGTCGCCGTTCCACCCCACCGCCGCGCCGTTCGAACGCATGGTGCGGGACCTCTGGGGCTATGTCGCGGTCGGCGGCACTGATCCGCGGCCGCTGCTGGATTTCGGGCATTGGCCAGTCACCGCGCCGCTCGGCCGCCCTGCCGCGCCATTCGGGACGCAGGAACCGCCGGACTCCGGGCGTGCCCACCGAGGCATTCTGGCCCTGCTGCGCGGAAAATCCCCCCGCGCCGCCGCCCGCTTCGCCGCCCGGGCCGCCGGCGAGGCGACGGTGGCGCAGGCGATCGCCTTCGCCCGCGCCGCCGAGGCCGCGAGCGGCGGCATCATCCCCTCGCGCGCCGAGGGGTTGCGGGACTTGATGGCGGGGCTCGAACACCTCGCCGGCGGGCTCGCCCGCCTCGCCGCCATCGCCACTGCGGCAGAGGCAGGACTGCTCGCAGCAGCCTGCGCCCGGCACCGCGAGGCAGTGGCCCGTGCGGCCGGCGTCGCCTTCGGGCATCGGCTGATGATGGACGCGGTGGTGCCCGGCGGGGTGGCCGCCGATATCGAGGTCCCCGGCCCCGACGCGCTGATCCGTCTCGCGCGCGATCTGCCGCGGCGCGATCTCGCCGACCTCGCTTACGCCAGCCTCGCCACCCGGCTCGCGGCACTGCCCGACGTCGCGGCGGCGTGCGATGCCGCGCTATCCGAGATCCTCACCCAGGCGGAGATGATCGTGCCACGGCTCGACGTACTGATGCCCGGCCCCACCCAATTCGCGCTCGACCCGGCGACCGGCGAGGCGCTCGGCACCGCGGAGGGACCCGACGGCGCCATCCGCCACTGGCTGCGCCTGGAGGACGGGCAGATCGCCGGAGCCTTCCTGTGCGATCCCGGCTGGCTACGCCGGCCGGCCGCCGAGGCCGCGATGGCGCGTGCCGCACCTGCGGATCGCGCCCTCATCGCCGCCGCGCTCGGCACCGCCGCCGCGGGGATGGAACTGTGAGCGCGTTGTGGCGCACCCTGTGGCGCAACCTGCTGCGCTCGCCCCCCAACGCGCCGGCACAGCCCCGGCGCCTCGCGCTGCTGCACCGGGACTGCGGAAGCTGCAACGGCTGCGAAATCGAACTCCGCTTGCTCGCCGCGGCGTACGATGCGGCAGCGCACGGGCTGGTCTTCGTCGCCTCGCCGCAGCATGCCGACGCGCTGCTCGTCACCGGCCCGGTGAGCCGCAACACCGAGGCGGCACTCGGCGCTGCCTGGGATGCCATGCCGGACCCGCGGCGCGTGGTCGCACTGGGCGATTGCGCGGTGGATGGCGGGGTGTTCAAGGGCAGCTACGCGGTATCGGGCGGCGCCGGCAGCGTGGTGCCGGTCGATCTCGCGATCCGCGGCTGCCCGCCGACGCCGGCCCAGATGCTGGAGGCGCTCAGCGTCTTCGCGAAATCGGGCTGACCCGGGTTCAGCCGGCCAGGAACCAGGCCCAGAACCCCACGCGCTCCGGCAATGTCTGCCGGCGCAGGCCGGGGGTGAACAGCACGGCGAGGCGATGCAACACGCTGCCGTCGAGCGCGCGCTGGATCGTCTGCACCTGCGTCCGCGCGGCATCGCTCAGCAGATGCGGCTGCGCGAGAAGCGCGGCGACGTGCTCGCGCATCATCGACATGTAGATCGAGCGGCCCCGCTTGAAGGCGGCGACCGCGCGGCGCTGCATGGTGTGGTGGGCGCCGATCATGTTGGTGCCGTGCTGGCGATACAACACCGTCGGTGTGTCATCGGCGACCAGCACGCCCCCGGCGGCGGTGACCACGAGGTAGCACCACCAGTCATGCACGCTGCCTGGCGGCGGGCTGCTCGCCGCGATCAGCGCAACGGCGCGTTTATTGAGCAGAATCGTGCAACCGGTGGTGATGTTCTGGGTCAGCGCGGCGGGAAATTCCGTGGAACACAGCACCGGCTGGGAGACGCCGATCGGCCGGAGTTCCTCATCGACCAGCATCTGCCGGGCGCAGTACATGGCGGGAATGGCATTCGCATGGGCCCGCAGCCCGTCGACACCACGGCGCAGCTTTTCCGGCAGCCAGACATCGTCCTGGTCGACGAAGGCCACCAGGTCGTTGCAGCCGGATGCAGCGGCCCTGCCCGGCGGTGCGGCTGAATTCCTCGACGATCGCGATACTGCCGTCGGATGAGCCGTCGTCGCGCCAGTAGAGCGTCCACTCCTCGAAGCTCTGCGCGAGCAGGCTTTCCAGCTGAGCCGGCAGGAACCGTTCGCCGTTGAACGTCGAGAGCAGGATCGCCACACGGTTTTCGGGGAGCAGCTGCAGCATGGGGCGGCAGCCTACAGCGATTCCCCCGCGCCGTCGCCCTATTTGCGTGTAACGAATATGTCCGTGATCGTCCGCGCCACCGAGACCCGCCAATCCGGCAAGGCCACGCCGAAAACGCGACCGAGCTTCATGCAGTCGAGCCGGCTGTCGGGCGGGCGGCGCGCCGGCGTTGGCCAATCGGCGGTGGCGATCGGCTCGACCGTGGGCAGCTTGTGCCCGTGCCTGGCCGCCTCGGCGAACACCGCGCTGGCGAGCCCGTGCCAGGTCGTCGCGCCACTGCCGGCGGCGTGGTAGACGCCACGGTAATAGTCCTGCCAGCCGCTGGCGATGAAGCGGTTGGCGATGCGCAGGATCGCCGCCGCGAGATCGCCGGCGGCCGTGGGGCAGCCGCGCTGGTCGGCCACCACGCGCAGCGTGCTGGTTTTTGTTGCCGCGTTCAGCATGGTCAGCACGAAATTCTTGCCCGTCGCGCTGTAGACCCAGGATGTCCGCAAGATCACCGCGCGGGCGCCGGTGGCCAGCACCGCCGCCTCGCCGGCCAGCTTGCTCGCGCCGTAGACGCCGGTCGGGTGGGTGGCGTCGGTCTCGACGTAGGGTTCGCCCTTGTCGCCGTCATAGACGTAGTCGGTCGAGACATGGATCAGCGGAATGCCGGCCTCGGCGCAGTATTCCGCCAAAATCCGCGGCCCGTCGCAGTTCACGCGATAGGCTGCCTCGGCATCGGTTTCAGATTTGTCGACTGCGGTATAGGCGGCGGCGTTGATGATCAGCGACGGCGCGGTCGCACGCAGGAAGGCGGGGATCGCCTCCAGCCGGTCAAAGTCGAAAGCGGGCCGCCCGGCGAGGACCAGATTGCGCGATCCCGCGCGGGCCATCAGCGCGGTGGCGAGCTGGCCGGAGCCGCCGGTGACCAGGATGGGGTTCAGTACCACGGGTCGCACTCCGCGAGGCGGGGCAGCCTGGCGTCCTTGTCGGAGACCAGAACCTCGGCCGGATCGACTGGCCAGGGCAGCGCGAGATCGGGGTCGTTCCAGATCACGCCGCGCTCGGCCTTGGTGTCATAGTAGCCGCCGGTCACCTTGTACTGCACCTCGGTATCCGGCTCGAGGGTCACGAAGCCGTGCAGGAAGCCGCCGGGGACCCAGAGCTGCGACCAGTTCTCCGCCGAAAGCACCGCGGAAACATGCTGGCCGTAGGTGGCCGAGGCGCGGCGCGCATCGACCGCGACATCCCAGATCGCCCCTTTCAGCACCCGCACCAGCTTGCCCTGCACGGATGGCGCGACCTGGCAGTGCAGGCCGCGCAAAGTGCCGCGCTTTTCGGACAGCGCGTGGTTGTCCTGGATGAACGGGCCGGGAATACCGGCGGCGGCGAAACGCGTCTGGTTCCAGGTCTCGGAGAAAAAGCCGCGCTTGTCACCGAAGCGCTGGGGGGTGACGAGCAGGACCTCGGGGATCGCGAGCGGTTCGACCTTCATATCATCAGCCTATTCGTGTTCGCCGTTGGACAGCATTGTCAGCACGCGGCCAAGCTCGGTTTTGCCCAACGCCGCCGCCTGGGTGCGCAACTGGCCGGCGTCGATCCAGCCCATGCGGAAGGCGACCTCCTCGGGGCAGCCCACCAGCATGCCCTGGCGGGACTGGATGGTCTGCACGAAGGTGCCGGCCTGGATCAGGCTGTCCGGCGTGCCGGCATCGAGCCAGGCGCAGCCGCGGCCGAGCCGCTCCACGTTGAGCTCGCCCCTTTCCATGTACATGCGGTTGAGATCGGTGATCTCCAGTTCCCCGCGCGCCGAGGGCTTCACCTGGCGGGCCATTTCGGTCACCCGCGCATCGTAGAAATAGAGGCCGATCACCGCCCAGTTGGACTTCGGATGGGTCGGCTTCTCGACGATTTCGAGCGCCTTGCCGTCCGCGTCCATGCTCACCACCCCGTACCGCTCGGGGTCCCGCACGTGGTAGGCGAACACCGTTGCCCCCGCGGTGCGCTTGGCGGCGGCCTGGAAAACGCGGGAAAGGTGGTCGCCGAAAATCAAATTATCGCCCAGCACGAGGGCGCAGGGCTCGCCGTTGATCCACTCGGCGCCGATGTGGAAGGCCTGGGCCAGCCCGTCCGGGCTCGGCTGCTCGGCATAGGTGATCTTGCAGCCAAGCCGCGAGCCGTCACCCAGCAGGCGCTTGAACTGCGGCAGATCGGTCGGCGTCGAGATCACCATGATGTCGCGGATGCCGGCCAGCATCAGCACGGTGAGCGGGTAGTAGACCATCGGCTTGTCGTAGACCGGCAGGAGCTGCTTGGAGCTCGCGATGGTCATCGGATGCAGTCGGGTGCCGGAGCCGCCGGCGAGGAGAATGCCCTTCATACTCTTATGCCGCCTTCGTCGTGCCAAGCCGTTGGCCGGAATAGCGGGCGGCACGGATGCCCTCCCACCAGGCCCGGTTGGCGATATACCAGTCGACCGTCTTGCCGAGCCCGGTCTCGAAGTCATTGGGCGCGGTCCAGGCCAGCGCCTGCTCAGCGCGCGAGGGGTCGATCTCATAGCGGAAATCATGGCCCGGCCGGTCGGTCACGAAGGTGATCAGCCGCTCGCGCGGGCCGGCGGGGTCGGGGATGCGGGCGTCGAGCGCGGCGCAGATCGCCTTGACCACCTGGAGATTGGTGCGCGGCTGGCGGGCGCCGATGGCGTAGGTGGCGCCAACCTGGCCCTGCTCCACTACCTTAAGCAGTGCCGCGGCGTGGTCGTCGACATAGAGCCAGTCGCGCATGTTGGAGCCGTCGCCATAGACCGGCAAAGGCTTGCCCTCCAGCGCGTTCAGCGTGACCAGCGGGATCAGCTTCTCCGGGAACTGCCACAGCCCGTAGTTGTTGACGGTGTTGGAGACCAGGGTGGGCAGCCCATAGGTGTGGTTCCAGGCCCGCACGAGATGATCCGACGCCGCCTTGCTGGCGGAATACGGGCTGCGCGGATCGTAGGGGGTGTCCTCGGTGAAGGGCGGATCGCCGACATGCAGCGCGCCGAACACCTCGTCGGTCGAGATGTGATGGAACCGGAAGGCAGCCTTGCGATCGGCCGGCAGGGTGTTCCAGTACTCCTTCGCGGCATCGAGCAGCGTGTAGGTGCCGACGATATTGGTGTGGATGAAGGCGCCCGGCCCGTCGATCGAGCGGTCGACATGGCTCTCGGCGGCGAGATGCATCACCACGTCCGGCTGATGCGTCGCGAACACCGCGCGCATGGCGGCATGATCGGCGATGTCGGCCTTCACCAGCGTGTGGCGCGGGCTGCTGCGCGCTGCCTCCAGCGCATCCTCGGAGGCGGCGTAGGTCATCAGGTCGACATTGACGATGGTGTGGTCGCTCGCCCGCATGGCGTGGCGAATGACGGCGGAGCCGATGAAGCCGCAGCCGCCGGTCAGCAATATTCGCATGTCAGCCTCGATCCTGATCGTTTGGTTCGTCCGGCAAAATGGCAGCGCGGCAGAGGCAGGGCAATCCCGCAGAATATGACGCATTGCTCATTTACGTCTCAATATCTCATTTTGCGTATCATGCCGTTGTTACCACCACGCCGCCGTGCGGACGTGGCCTGGCGCCGCACCACGGCGTATGCATGGACGGCCGAGCATCGGCCACAGGGACAGACCCGGGGAGAGGAACATGCTGGAATCACTGGTACCAACCGCGGAGGCACTGCTGAGTGGCTGGTTGCGGCCAGAAATCACCGATTTCAGCCGCAATGAGATCAGCGAACGCGCCTACACCATTCTCCCCGCCGATGATCTGCAACTCCGGCGAATCGGCATCGAGGTGCTCGCCGGAGACCCGCTGGTGCTGGTCACCGATCCCGATCGGCCGCTGGGCCGGATCCGCTTGGCCTCCCCTGGCCACAATAATGTGATCGTGTTCGACAACCTGGACTGGCGCGGCTCATGCACCGCATCCCTGCGCCTGCTTGGCGCCGACAGCCTGATCGTGATGAACGACATCGCCGACGGCTACGTGCAGTTGCATGACGTACTGCTGCGCTCGGACAACCAGGTGCTGTTCTGGGGCGCCGGTGCGACCGCGGTCGGGATGTCGATCGAGATGGATGGCGACGAGCGGAGCTGCATCATCGGCGACGACGCCCTGATCTCCAACGACGTGTGGATCCGCAACTACGACATGCACGCGATCCACGACCTGGCATCCGGTGCCCAGATCAACCGCCCGGCCTGCGATACCGTGCTCGAGCGCCACGTCTGGCTGGGGCAGGATGCGTTGCTGCTGAATTGCGAGTCCATTGGCATGGGTAGCATCATCGGTGCGCGATCCCTGGTGAAGGGCGTCATCCCTCCACACTGCGTCGCCGTCGGCACGCCGGCACGGGTGCAGCGGCACGGCGCGAGCTGGGGCCGCAGCGGCAATGGCATGACCCAGGACGAGCGCCGCAGCATCGGGCTGGACGGCCCGGCGTCAATGTGACGACTAACGGAAGGTTTACGTTTTCCGCACGTCCCCACTCACCGAACCCCTTGCGGTCGCCAGCGCACTGCTCCAATTAGGCATTCCCGTGTTGCTGACACATACTCGTGAGAGGTCGATATCTCGCTTATGGACTATCTCCCGCACATCAGCATGTTTTTGCGTGCCTTGCGGATCAATCGCGAGCGGCTGTCCAGCAAGTCCAAGGTCGCGGTTGACGCCAAGATTCTTCGCCAATTGCTGCAAAGCCTGGCCGCGGCTGCCCCCTTCTCGGAGGCGTTCTATCTGGAGCAGAACCCAGATGTCGCCGAGGCGCACGCCAAAGGGCAGATCGCCGATCTGCGATCCCATTTTATCGAGCAGGGCTATTTCGAGGGCCGCGCCGGCAGTGTTCCGCCGGTGGATGAGGAATACTACATCACTGCCTATCCCGACGTCGCCGAAGCGGTGCGCCGCGGCGACGTGAGTTCCGGCGCCGAGCACTACACGCGTTCAGGAGCAGCCGAAGCGCGGATTCCGAGCCCGCACATCAAGCCCGCCATCGAGAGCTGGGTTGCGGCCCTGCGCGACGAGACCATCAGATGATCGCGCGACCGCACCGCGCAACCCAGCGCCCCCGGCACCGCGTGCCGGTGCGCGCGGGCTAGGCAGGGCCGCGCCATGTCGGGACAAACGCTGGCCCCCGGCGCGATCATGCGGGCGCATCGCCTGCTGTGTTCGCCCTTCATCAGCGACGAGGAGTTCCGCGCCGCCCTCGGCGGCAGCCGCGCCGACCTGACGACTATCGGGCGCTACCTGATGCAGCCCGTGGCGGAACGGCCCGCCATTTCGCCGTTCTTCGATCGCGCCTTCTATCGTGCCACCAACCCCGACATCGCCGACGCCGACGCGGACCCGCTGCTGCATTTCATCGAGACCGGGTTGGCCGAACTGCGCGCGCCGCATCCGCTGATCGACCTGCGCTTCATCACGCTGTCGGACCCCCTGGTGCTCGGCACGCCGCCCGCCGCCCGCGCCTTGTTCGACCTGCTGGACTGGGACCTCGCCGCACCGAGCCCCTATTTCGATCCGCAGGAATATCGCGCGCGCCTTGGCGAGGCGGCGCCGCCGCACGGGATGCTGCTGCATTTCCTCAACCTCGGCCTCGCGTCCGGCCTTTCCGCCAACCCGCTGATGGACCACGCCTGGTACGCCACCCGCTACGACGACGTGCGGCCCGATCCCTACGAGGCACTGCGGCATTTCATCGTTCTGGGTGATCTCGAAGGCCGCGCCGCCAGCCCGCGCTTCAACGGCGCCCTCTATCGCGCCCGCTACCCCGATGTCGCCGTCGCCGGCGTGCCGCCGCTGTGGCATTTCCTCACCCACGGCCGCGTCGAGGGCCGCCAGGTTCCGGCGGACACACTCTACGGCGAAAGCGCTCCACCGCGGCGCCCCATTGCCACTGGCGCGGCGGTGCCCGCCACCCCGCAGGACGTGCTGCGCGCCCATGGCGCCATCACCGCCACGCTGCAACGCGCGCGCCAGGCGCGGCAGGACAGCGCAGTCGTCACCGCCCCCGCGATCACGCCCGCGACCAGCCCGGCGGCCGACATCGCCCGCCTGCGCTTTCCCGCAGTTACGGCGCCCCGGCTGTCGATCCTGGTGCCGATGTATAACGAGATCGACGTCACCATCGATTGTCTGCACTCGGTGCTCAACACCGGCGGCACCCTCGCCTATGAGGTGATCCTCGCCGATGACTGCTCGACCGATCCCGACGCGCTGCTGTTCGACGGCGTCGAGAACCTCGTCGTCATCCGCCAGCCCACCAACCAGGGCTTCATCCGCAACTGCAACGCCGCCTTCGCTCGCTGCCGCGGCGAGTATGTGCTGCTGCTCAACAACGACGCGCAGGTGATGCCTGGCGCACTCGCCGCCATGGTCGCCGCCCTGGATGCGGACAGCATGATCGGGGCCGCCGGCCCGAAAATCATCTACCCCAACGGCCGCCTGCAGGAGGCCGGCTGCTACGTCCGCCCCAACGGCGAAAGCGGCATGGTCGGCCTGTTCGCCGACCCGTCCGAGCCCGGCTACTGCTACGATCGCGACATCGCCTACAGTTCCGGCGCGGCGCTGCTGGTCCGTCGCGCTTTGGTTGGCCCCATCTTGTTCGACGAGGCCTTCCGCCCCGCCTATTGCGAGGATGTCGATCTCTGCCTGCGGCTGATCGATGCCGGCTACCGCGTGCGCTACGTCCACAACGCCGTGGTGCTGCATCATCTCAGCGTCTCGACCAATCGCGAGTCGGTGGCCCGCAAAATGCGCACCATCGTCGCCAACCAGCACAAGCTAGTGGAGCGCTGGGGCCCCCTGATCCGCGGGCTCGACCGGGTGCGCGTGCTCGCGTTCTACATCCCGCAGTTCCACCCGACGCCGGAGAACGATTTGTGGTGGGGGAAGGGCTTCACCGAATGGACGAATGTGGCCAAAGCCCAGCCGAGCTTCCTCGGCCACTACCAGCCGCATCTTCCCGCCGATCTCGGCTTCTATGACCTGCGCGCCGCGGACGCGCTGCGCGCCCAGGCCGCACTCGCCGCGCGCTACGGGATCGAGGGATTCTGCGTCTACTACTATAATTTCGGCGCGCGACGCGTGCTCTCCAAGCCGCTCGATACCGTGCGCGCCAACCCCGACATCCCCTTCAACTGGTGCATCTGCTGGGCCAACGAGAACTGGACGCGGCACTGGGACGGCGGCGAAAAAGCGATCCTGCTCGAACAAAGCTATGACACGGCGACGCTCGCCAGCATCATCGCCGACGCCGTGGACCAGGCCACCGACGACCGCTACATCCGCGTCGACGGCAAGCCGCTGTTCCTGGTCTACCGCCCGCTGCTGCTGCCCAACCCCACCGGCTTCGCCGCCGATTGCCGCCGCGCCTTCGAAGCGGCCGGCTTCCCCGGCGTGCATCTCGCCTATGTCGAAAGCATGGAGGCGGTGAACAAGGCGCTCCGCCCCGCCGATATCGGCTTCGATGCCGCCATCGAATTCCCGCCGCACGGCCTCGCGGTGCCCTGCGAGGACAGCGCCGAAATCACCAAGGACGGCTGGACCGGCTATCGCTACGACTATCCCGAAACCGTCGCCGCCTTCGTTTCCCGCGAGACGGTGGCCTATCCGCGCTACCCCACGATCTTCCCCTCCTGGGACAACACCCCTCGCCAGCCGCTCCGCGGCACCAGCTTCGACAACGCGAGCCCCGAGGTCTTCCGCGCCTATGCCGAGGCCAAGATCGACGAAATCCGCAGCTTCCACATGCGCGACGAGCGGCTGCTGTTCGTCAACGCCTGGAACGAATGGGCCGAGGGCGCCCACCTCGAACCCGATGCCGGCTACGGCCACCGCTGGCTCGAGGCACTGCGCGACGCCGTCACCGCGAAACGGTGGTCGTGATGGCCGAGCTCGACGACCTTCCCGTCACCATCATCGGCCACCCCTGGGCGCCGATCGGCATGGGGGAACAACTCCGCAGCCATGTCCATGCCTGCAACGCGGTGCACCTCCACCACCAGGTGCTCGACATCTTCCGCTACGCCCAACGCACCGACCAGGCCCATACCCAACTGCTCGGCGAACTCGAAATCACCACGCCGCCCGGCGGCATCCGCATCTTCCACGCCAACGGTGACGAGGTCGAACGCGTCATCGCCGCCTTCGAGGCCCGCGGCGGGGTGTTCGCCGACGGCTACAACATCATCGTCCCGGCCTGGGAACTGCCGGCCTACCCGAAAACCTGGGCGCTCAACCTACAGAAATTCAACGAGGTCTGGGCGCTCTCCCGCTTCATCGGCGACAGCCTGGCCACCGCCGGGGTCAAATCCCACCTCGTCGGCCAGGCCATCGAATTCCTTCCCGGGCCAATGCTGCCCCGCCGGCATTTCGGCATCCGCGAATCGGCCTTCGTGCTGCTGCATTTCTTCGACCTCTCCTCCTACGCCTCGCGCAAGAACCCCGAAGCCGTGCTCGACCTGTTCGCCCGCATCCGCGCCGAAGACCCGTTCCGTGACGTGCAACTCGTCCTCAAGGTGAAAAACGGCGAACAAGCCGCCGAGGACTGGGCAGCCGGCGTCGCCGATGACCCGCAGATCAAGGTGATCGCCACCCCGCTCGACACAATCGGCGTCAAAAGCCTGCTCAACGCCTGCGACGTCTTCGTCTCGCTGCACCGCTCCGAAGGCTTCGGCCGCGGACTCGGCGAAGCCATGGGCCTCGGCCGCATCGCCCTCGGCACCGGCTGGTCCGGCAACGTCGACTTCATGACGCCGGACAACTCCCTCATGGTCGACCACGAACGCGTCAAACTCCGCCGCGACGAATACCCCTTCTGGCGCGGCCAGTCCTGGGCCGACGCCGACGTCGAACACGCCCACACACTCCTCCGCCCCATCCTCAATGACCCCACACGCGGCGCCCAACTCGCCCGCCGCGGCCAGGCCGAAGCCCTCATGACCCACGGCAGCCGCGCCGTCGGCCTGCGCATCCTCGCCCGACTGCGCGCCATCGCGGCGGCGCAGTAGGGCGGGAAGGAAGGCCAGGGCTCTG
>JAPLOH010000335.1 GCA_026400845.1 Alphaproteobacteria bacterium | reverse complement strand
GCCGATGAAGCCGCGAATCTCCCCGAAACGCGCCGCCTTGACCATTGTTCCAACCCGCCCCGCGATGAAACGCAGCCTCTACGGGACAGCCGCGAATCGGGGCTAGATCAGGCTGAATTGAAATGAGGGGATTCGTGAGAGGTGGTGCCGCTCATCGTGCGCCCCTTGTTTCTGTCCCGTTCAGACTAACACCGGCTTGCGCAGGGAGTCACGATATTTGCCCAACGCCAACGGAGGAAAGTTTTTTGGTTCTTTTTTTCAAAAAAGAACACGCTTCACTGCGGCGGCGTTGCCCCGGTCTGCCCGGTAATCGGCCCATACCACTGCGGCCGACGGTGCTGGGCGAAGTTGAACATCTTCTCCTTGCCCTGGGCGCAGGCATCGAGGTCGGCATCGGCGAGGATGAGTTCATCGCCGATGGTTTTCGCCTGCGCGACGATGACCCCGTTGGGGTCGACGATGCAGGAGCCGCCGATGAGGCCGGAGGGTGCGCAGCCCGGCATCCTCGGTGGCGCCGCCATTGGGGTCATAGGCGGCGGAATTGTAGCCGACGCAGACGAGTTCGGCGCCGCGGAGCGCGAGCACGCGCCAGGCCTCGGGCCAGCGGCGATCATTGCAGATCAACATCCCCAGCACGCCATTGGCGAGCGATGGGGCGCGGAAGGTGGGAAAGCCGAGATCGCCGTATGCGAAGTAGCGCTTTTCGAGCTGTTGGAACCGCGCCCCCTCGCGTGGCTCGACGCTGCCGGGGAGATGCACCTTGCGGTACTTGCCGATCACCACGCCATCCGGCCCCACCAGCAGGGAGGTGTTGAAGCGCTGGCCCGCGGGCGTGAGCTCCGCATAACCGATGTAGATACCGACGCCGAGGTCGCGGGCGCGATCGAACAGCACCTGCGTCTGCGGCCCGGGCATGCTGCGCTCGAAATAGGTGTCAAGCTCCTGGGTGGTGTCGAAGAACCAGCGCGGGAAGAAGGTGGTGAAGCACAGCTCGGGGAACACCACGAGCTGCGCCCCCTGCCCCGCCGCCTGCTCCAGCAGCGCGATCAGGCGATCCATCGTGTGGGCACGTGTATCGGCGCGCTGGATCGGGCCAAGCTGGGCGCCGGCGACGCGGATGACGCGCGGCATCTAGGTGCTCTGCCGCTTGACGAAGCTGCCGGTACCCGGCGTGGCCAGCACGTTGGTGCCGTTCCAGATCGTCTGCCCGCGCAGCACCGTCTCCACCACGCGGCCCCGCATGCGGCGGCCGTGATAGGGGGACCAGCGCAATTCCGGGCGATCCTGGATGGTCGCTTCATCGAACGCGTAGTCGGCGCGTTCCATCACCAGCAGGTCAGCGTCCGAGCCGAGGCGGATAGTGCCCTTCTTCGGGTAGATGCCGTGCAGCTTCGCGGAGCGCTCCGCGCAGTAGGTGGCCATCAGCGTGGGCGAGAGGCCGCGTTCATCGAGCAGGGTGAACATCAGCGGCGCGTAGCTTTGCAGCCCGGTGAGGCCGGCGCCGTTGGCGAAAATGTCGGGCGAGCCCTTGCGATCGGCCGGCCAGGGGGCGTGGTCGGTCGAGACATAGGCGATTTTGCCGGCGATCAGCGCCTGCCACATCCGCTCCACCTCCTCCTTGGTGCGGAAGGGCGGGTTGCACTTGCCGCGGCCGCCGAGGCGGATGATGTCCTCCTCAGTCATGCAGAGATACTGGATGCAGGCCTCCCCGGTCGCCTGCGCCCCCATGCCGCGGAAGGCCTCGGCGATCGCGAAACCGCGGGCGACCGAGGAATGCGCGATATGGACATGGGCGCCGGTTTCGAGCCCGATTTCGAAAATCTCGAGATCGGCCATCGTCTCGGCGAGCGGCGGGCGGGTGCGGCAGTGCCAGATGGCCGAGGTGTTGCCGGCGGCCTTGGCCTCCGCGGTCAGGCGCTCGACCAGCTCCTGGTCCTCGTTGTGGACGGCCACCGGCAACCCGGTCTTGGCGATCTCCTTGAAGGCGGCGACCATGGTGGGGTGGTCGATGCGCGGGAACCGAATTGCGTCATACTCGTAGGTCGAGAGCTTGAAAGCCGAAATGCCGGCCGCCGCCAGATCGGCGATCGCGTCAACGCCGCCGGTCTTCTTGATCGTACCATACAGCGCGACGTCGACATGGGCGGTGCGTTCCACCCAGTCGATCTTCTCCATCAGCACGTCGGCGGAGGTGACGGCTTGTGGCACGTCGTACGGCATATCGACGCAGGTGGTGACGCCGCCGGCCGCCGCCGAACGGGTCGCGCCCTCGATGCCGGGCCAGCCGATCGCGGAGGCCGTGTGCATATGGCCATCCACCAGGCCGGGCATGATGTAGCGGCCCGAATGGTCCTGCGTGTCGCGCGAGGGGGGCGGCGCGCCCTGGCCGATGGCGGCGATCGTCTCGCCGCGGATGGCCACATAGCCGCCCCGAATGATCTCCTGGGAGGTAACAACGTCGCCGATGAAGACGCGATCGAACGGATCTGACACTTTGACATGTATCCTGTGCAACAGGCCGCGCTTGCCGTCATGCTCCCGCGACCTTAGGAAGTCATCGTTTTAACGCTAGACGGCAACCGGCGCCGCGCCAATCCCGCGTTGCGGGACCTTCGAGGAGATTCGCATGCAGCTGCACGACGTGAAGGTATACCCTTCCAAAGTCCACCTCCCCCGCGCTGACCAGCTGGCGTGGAAGATCGCCGGTGTCGCCGCCGACAAGGTCGCGGTGCCGAAGGACACCACGGAGATGATCATCAACCGGATCATCGACAACGCCTCGGTCGCCATCGCCGCCATCAACCGCCGCCCGGTGGTCTCGGCGCGGGACATGGCGCGCGGCCATACCAAGAAGGGCGCCGCCACCGTGTTCGGCATGCCCTCCGCCAAGACGGCGAGCCCCGAATGGGCCGCCTGGGCCAACGGCACCGCCGTGCGTGAGCTTGACATGCACGACACCTTCCTCGCCGCCGACTACTCGCATCCCGGCGACAACATCCCGCCAATCCTGGCCGTCGCGCAGACCATGGAGAAGTCCGGCAAGGATCTCATCCGCGGCATCGCCACCGGCTACGAGATCCATATGGATCTCGTGCGCGCGATC
>JAPLOH010000008.1:9091-13839 GCA_026400845.1 Alphaproteobacteria bacterium | reverse complement strand
CGCGCCGGCGGGCGGGAAACCGGTTGACCCGGACGCGGCGCACTCGGCGCGGCCGAGGCCGGCGCCGCGATCGGGGCAGGTGGCGGCATGCCAGGGGCGCGCTTCTTGCGCACCTCCACCTGCACCACCTTGGTGCGGCCATGGCTGAAACTCTGTCGCACGGAACCAGCATCCACGGTCCGGCCGACTTCCGTCCGCCCCGCCGGGCGCAGCGAGAGCCTGCCCTTGCCCGTGTCCTGATCGTTGCCTTCGCTCATCTACCCGTCCGTTCTGTACTCATCCGCGCCTGCCATCGCCCGACCGCATCACGCCGTCAGACCTGCCAGCCGCCCTGCCTCCACGCGCACCGCCTCGGCCAACCGGCCCGGTGCCACCACCACATGCACCACGTGCTCGCGCCCGAAAATGGCTCCAAGCTGCGCGCCGTCCAGCGGTGTCACCACTGTCAGCCCCGCAGCCCGCCCTCCCAGAAAACGCGCACGCTCATCAACACTTCCGTCGCTGGCCTGCACCACCACGCCGGCCCGCCCGGTATCCAGCCACTCCCGCGCCTTCACGAACCCTGCCACGGCCTGCCCGGCGCGACGGGCCAACCCAAGCGTATCCCCGATCCGACGCGTCAGCGCCACCTGGATACCAGAGCGGAGATCGGGGGGCACTGACACCTGACCGCGGGCCGCTTTGGCAAACGCGCCCCGGGTGCGAGCGGTTTCTATCACATCCCCCATCGCGCTCAACCAGATTCCCCGGCCGGGCAGCTTTGCGGCCAGGTCGGGCACCACCTGCCGATCCGGCCCGATCACGAACCGGATCATCTGCTCTTTCGGCAGCCGCGCCCGCGTGACCACGCAGCGGCGCAGCGGGCCGGTCTCCGCCTCGTCCTCGATATCCTCTACGTCGATGGCCGAAGCGTCGGGATCAGGCTTGCTCGGCGGCTCCATCTTCCCCTTCGAACCAATGGGCGCGCGCGGCCATGATCACCGCGTTCGCCGTGTCCTCGTCCATCGCCGCCTCGCCGACGATCTCCACCAGTTCATCGGAGGCGAGATCGGCGAGATCATCCAGTGCCTTGACGCCCTTTTCGCCCAGCGCCACCAGCATCGTCGGCGTGAACACCTCGAAGGCGGCGATGTCGTCGGACACGCCGAGCGTGATGCGCTTCTCGTTGAGTTCGCCGTCCCGCTTGACGAGATGGTTCTCAGCGCGGCGGATCAACTCCTCGGCCACCTGCTCGTCGAAGCCCTCGATGTCCGCCAATTCCTCCATCGGCACGAAGGCGAGTTCCTCGATGGTATTGAAGCCTTCCTGCACGAGCAACCCGGCGATCATGTCGTCCACGTCGAGCGCATCGACGAACAGCCCGGTCCGGCGGCGGAACTCCTCCTGCCGGCGTTCGCTCTCCTCCGCTTCGGTAAGGATATCGATGTCCCAGCGGGTGAGCTGGCTGGCGAGGCGCACGTTCTGGCCGCGCCGGCCGATGGCGAGCGAGAGCTGATCGTCCGGCACCACCGCCTCGACCCGTCCGGCCTCCTCGTCCATCACCACCTTGGAGACTTCCGCCGGCGCCAACGCGTTGACCACGAAGGTCGCGGTGTTCTGTGACCACGGGATGATGTCGATCTTCTCGCCCTGCAACTCCTGCACGACGGCCTGCACCCGCGAACCGCGCATGCCGACGCAGGCGCCGACCGGGTCGATCGAGGCATCGCGGCTGATCACCGCCATTTTCGCGCGGCTGCCGGGGTCGCGGCTGACGGCCTTGATCTCGATGATGCCGTCGTAGATTTCCGGCACTTCCTGCGCAAACAGTTTCGCCAGGAAGCCGGGGTGCGTGCGCGACAGGAAGATCTGCGGCCCGCGGGGCTCTTCCCGGACGTCATAGATATAAGCGCGGACGCGGTCGCCGTTGCGGAAACTCTCGCGCGGGATCAGCTCGTCGCGGCGCAGCAGCGCCTCGGCGCGGCCGATCTCCACCATGAGGTTGCCGTACTCGGTGCGCTTGACGACGCCGTTGATGATTTCGCCGACGCGGTCCTTGAATTCTTCGAACTGGCGGCGGCGCTCAAGGTCGCGCACACCCTGGACGATCACCTGCTTGGAGACCTGGGCGGCGATGCGGCCGAAATCGATCGGCGGCAGCGGGTCGATGATGAAATCGCCGATCTTGGAGCCAGGGCGGAAGCGCAGCGCGATATGCACGGGTATCTGCGTCTCTTCGTTCTCGATGGTCTCGACGATCTCGGTCCAACGGGAGAGGCGGACATCGCCGGTCTTGCGGTCGATGGTGGCGCGGATGTCCTTCTCGTGGCCGTACTTGGCGCGGCCGGCCTTCTGGATCGCGCTTTCGATCACTTGCAGCACGTCATCCCGCTCGATCGCTTTTTCGCGCGCGACCGCGTCGGCGACCAGCAACAGTTCGGGGCGGGCGATGGCGGTATCCATGGGTCGTGCCCTTTCAGTTCGTCGGCTTGGAGGCGGCGGTGGCCGCGATGAGTTCGTCGGTGAGGATCAGTTTGGCGCGGCGGATATCGCCCATCGGCATGGCAATCTCGCCACCTTCGTCGAGGATCATTCGCGCGTGGTCGGCGTCGGCACCGAGCACCACGCCGCTGATCCGCTTGCGGCCATCGACGGGGATGTCCATCTCTACGCGGGCGCGATGGCCGATATAGCGGTTCCAGTCCTTGATGCGGGTCAACGGCCGGTCGATGCCGGCGGAGCTGACTTCGAGCGTCCAGTTCCCCGGAATCAGGTCGGCGACATCGAGCACGGCGCCTACGGCGCGGCTGATCGCCTCGCAATCCTCGACGGTGATCATTGCGCCATCGGCCCGGTCGGCCATGATCTGCACCGTCGGCCGCTCACGCCCAAGCACGGCGACGCGCACCAACTCGTACCCCATGTCGATCAGTGTCGGCATGATCGCCTCCGCGATGCGCGCTTCGAGGCCGGTATGGCGCGGTATGTCTCCAGTGGCTGTCATTCGATCCAAAACAAAAAAAGGCGGCCCGTTAAGGCCACCCCCCGAAAGGCGCGGAAGATCAGTAACAAGACGGGACGCTAGCCTGAACGAGCGCGCTTGGCAAGTGGGCGTTTGCCATCCAAGATCACTCCCGGCCACGGATGCGGCTCATTGTGATGATACGCGTTCCCGATGGGCGCGGTGCTATGGAGACATCGATGATTCCGCGATCCCGCCTGCCTGACCTCGCGGCCAGGCTTACCATCGTCGCCACGGTTACACTCATCTTTGTGGCCACGAGGCGCACCGGGGATATCTGGTGGATGGATGCGTCACGGCATGGGCTGAATGGTGCATTCGTGATGGATTTCGCGCAGGCGTTACCTTTTCGAAATCCTATCGAATATGCAGAAAATTATTACCGGCAATGGCCAGCGCTGACAATATTATTCTACCCACCGCTGTTCTCGGTTTCATTGGCCGTCGGGTACTCGATTTTTGGAGTGTCGGAGGCGACTGCCCTTGGTGTCGAAGCGCTATTTTTGGTCGCGCTTGGCCTCGGGGCCTACCGTCTATCGCGCGCCTGGCTCAGCACCCCCGGTGCATGCGCCGCGGCGTTGCTGCTGATCGGTAGCCCTGAGCTAATGTATTGGGGTCGTCAGATCATGCTGGACGTCCCGGCCTATGCAATGCTGATGTGGGCGGCGGTTTACTGCCGTGCGAGCCTGGCGAGTCGCTCGACGAAAGATCTGCTATGTGCCGTGGTTTTGACCGTCCTGGCGGTGAGCACGAAATACACTGCGGGATTTTTCCTGGTCGTCATCTTTTTTTCTCATGTCCTGCATGAAGGTTGGCGAAGCCTGGCCTCCCGGCGGGCCCTGATTGCGGCCGCGGTTGGGTTGACCATGATGGTGCCGATCGGGGCCATATTCCTACGCTTCGCCAATTTCAATCTGAACCTCGTCAACATCGTTTCAAACGACACCGCGGCGAGGTGGAGTTGGGCCGGGTTGACATATTATTTAGGTATCATGCCAGACATCGTCGGCTGGCCAACAATGTTCGGGGCTATCATCTTTTGCATACATGCGGTCCTGAGATCAGCGATGCGGCTGGAGGGGCGCGATGCGCTGTTGCTGTCCATATGGTTTTTCGTTGGCTTGATCTTTTATACGATGATTTCGGCGAAAGAACCTCGACATATTCTCTTTATTACCTACCCGATCGTGCTCTGCGCAGTTATCTGGCTGGATCGAATGCTGTCGGGAACGGCCGCGCAGCAAAGTCTCCCGCTCGCCCTGGCCGCTACTGTCTGCGTCGTCTCCGCCGTATCGCGGCCGCCGCCCTATGTCACCGGGCTCCGCGAGGCGGCCGTCGCGATCGCCGGCGTGGCGCCCGAAGAGACGAATGTGGCGTTCTGGGGGAAGCTCGACGGCACATTTGTTTACGCGATGAGGGCCTACACGGGGCGGCCGGACCTCGGCGTGGTGCGGCTCGATAAATTGCTGCTGCGTGACTTGGTGGTTTCGTATTCATTGGGCTTCACCGAAGTAGACTGGAGCGAAGACGCTATCGTCGAGAAGCTGCGAATGCTGCACGTGCAATATGTGGCAGTCCAGGAGGGCTACATGGGCGAGCTTCCGGTCGTCCAAAGGTTGACCAGCGCGCTGCGGTCAGCCCGCTTTGTCCTCGACCGCAGCATCCCCATGGCGTCCAACTATCCGTTCCCGGACATTTCGCGGATCAACATCTACCGCGCGCTCGACAACGTGCCGCGCGGCCGGGT
>JAPLOH010000008.1:0-9071 GCA_026400845.1 Alphaproteobacteria bacterium | reverse complement strand
TGCACCCCCGATCGACCTCAAGATCATCGGTCGATCGCTTTGACCGATCATGTAGTTGAACCGACCGCGGAGCCAGCGCCTAACGGCCGGCATGCGTGGGCGCGTCGCCGAGCGTGGGCTTCCGTCAGCCGTTGGACGACCTGCTCAAAATCGTTGACACGCGCCGCAGGACAGCGGCAGGTGCGGCGAAATCGAGACCACAAAGCGGCAGACCGATGACCTCCTCCCCCCTCGTGTCCGTGTGCATCCCTACCTATCGCGGCGCGGAACACATCGCAGAGACGATAAAGTCGGTTCTGGCGCAGACGCTTGGCGATTTCGAGCTCGTCGTCATCGACGACAATTCACCGGACGGAACCGCGGAGATCGTCGCCGCCTTCGCCGATCCGCGCATCCGACTGTTGCGAAACGCCACGAATCTGGGCCCTGAGGGCAACTGGAACCGCTGCCTGGGCGAAGCGCGCGGCACATACTTCAAGCTGTTGCCGCACGATGACCTGCTGCACCCGGAATGTCTTCGCCGGCAGGTTGATGTGCTGGAGAGCGACGTCGAAGGGGAAATTGCGCTGGTCTTTTGCGCCCGCACCATGGTGAATGCCTCAGGCCGGCCGCAGATCGTGCGGCGGTATCCCGGGCGGTCAGAAGGGCGCATATCGTCCCGGTCGATCATTGCCGACTGCGTGCGGCGCGGTACCAACCTGATGGGTGAGCCGGCCGCGGTCTTGATGCGCCGAGACCGCGCTATTCGGGTAGGGCAGTTCAACGCGGCTTTCCCATACGTAGTCGATCTGGAATACTGGTTCCGTCTGCTCCTTCATGGTGACGGTTGGTACCTTGATTCTCCATTGGTCTCGTTCCGGATATCACGCGGTCAATGGAGCGTGGTAATCGGGCAAGGTCAAAGCAAGGATTTCTTGAGTCTGGTCAAGCATATTTCCCTTCTGCCAGTGTATACCGTAAGTCGGTTCGACAGGATTGCGGCGCATGGCATGGCGCGGTTGAACAATTTTTTGCGGCTGATTTATTATCGGCTCGTGCTGAAGTGAGTTCTCGAGCTTGCCCTGTGCAGGGCTTCACCCCACTCCCGGTCGCCCATTCCCGGTCGGCAAACGAAAAGCAGGACTGAAGCGATGCCTCAAAACCTGACATACGAGACCCTGGAGAAACTGAGGGTTGCGCCTCCGGTTGACCGACTCGATTACATCTCGTCGTTGTGTCGGGACAAGGTCGTCCTTGATATCGGGTGTTTTGATGAGACGGCGCTTGTCAAACGCGACACCTTGTATTGGCTCCACGGTCGCATAGGCTCAGTGGCACGCGATGTCGTGGGCATCGACAGCTCCGATCTGATTCCAGCAGACGGCCTGGTAACCGGGGCGAATTCCGCTATCTATCGAGGTGACGGCGTAAATCCGGACGAGGCCTGTCTTGGCGAGCGAGCGATTACAACAATCGTTGCAGGTGAATTCATCGAACATGTCGAGTCCCCCTTGCTGTTCTTCAAAAACATGAAAGAGCGGTTTCCGGGACGCACGCTGGTGATTTCGACACCCAATGGGGTTTCGGTTGCCAACACGCTTTTGGGTATGATCGGACGCGAGGTGCAGCACCGGGACCACATTCACGTGTTCTCATTCAAAACCCTGAACACAATGTGTATACGGTCTGGTTTTGCCGATTGGGAGATCATCCCTTATAAATTTTACGCTACGGAGATGATTCTGCAGTCCACTGGTACGAAGCGGTTGGTCGTGAGGGGCGTGCAATGGGCAATCCGTGTGGTCGAGCGGTTATTTCCACTCCTTAGTTTCGGCTACGTGGTTCGGATCACGATTTGAGCCCGCTTCATACATTATATTGTTTTATCGGGACGCTCTTTGCGCGTAATTTAGTATTCCGTTTTATTGTCATTGGGATCTGCAATACGGCATTTAGCTATTCTGTTTTTGTCTTTTTTCTTTACAATGGTTTTAGCGTGGAATTGGGGAGCTTCCTGGCACTCGCGTTGGGCATCGTGTTTAGTTTCATGACCCAAGGGCGCTTGGTATTCCGACATGTGTCAGCCGCCGCTTTCATTCGCTTTCTGGCGACATGGGCACTGATCTATGGTGTCAACCTTGGCATCGTTCGATCCCTCATGGCCGTAGGTTTGAGTTCATACGCGAGTGCTGCCGTAGCAACGGCAATGATCGTTCTCTTGTCCTTTGCTCTGCAGAAGTTGGTCGTTTTCCGGCGGCCCGATCCGATCCGCCACTATGATACGAGGTAGTTGTGACCGTCCGTCTCGCCATCGTCGTGCCCTGCTACAACGAGGAGGCTGTCCTGCCCGAGACCGCGCGACGGTTGTTGGCATTGCTGGATCAGCTCCAGGCGGCAAACATGATTGCCGCCGACAGTCAGGTGTTCTTTGTCGATGACGGCAGCCGGGATGCCACCTGGGGCGTGATCGAGCGGTTCGCGGCGGTGGATGCGCGTGTCCACGGCCTCAAGATGTCGCGCAACCGCGGGCATCAGATCGCCTTGCTCGCGGGCCTGCTATCGGTCGAAGGCGATGTGTTGGTGTCGATCGACGCCGACCTGCAGGACGACATCGAGGTTGTCGCGGAGATGCTGCGCAAGCATCTGGACGGCGCCGAGATCGTCTACGGGGTTCGCACCTCGCGCGACACCGATACCGTCTTCAAGCGGCTAACCGCGACCGGCTACTACCGACTCCTCGAACTGATGGGGATCGAGATCGTCTACAACCACGCCGACTATCGCCTGCTCAGCCGCCGCGCCCTGGAGGCCCTGGGCAGCTACGGGGAGGTGAACATTTTCCTTCGCGGCATCATTCCGCTGCTTGGCTTCAGGACCGCCACAGTCGAATATGCTCGCCAGGACCGCCTCGCGGGGGAGTCCAAATACCCGCTCCGGCGTATGCTCAGCTTGGCGATCCACGGCGTCACCTCGTTCTCGATCGCCCCGTTGCGGATGATCTCGAGCCTCGGGCTGCTCGCCTGCGCATTCAGCATTGGGATGATCGTCTGGATCGTCGCGGGCAAGATGGTCCTGGGCAGCGTGATCCCCGGCTGGGCGTCTTCGGTCATTCCGATATACTTTATCGGTGGCGTACAACTGCTCAGCATCGGCATCCTCGGGGAGTATATCGGCAAGATCTACCTTGAGACCAAGCGGCGTCCACGGTATCACGTCGACAAGATCATCTAGACCGCCGCCCCGGCAAGCCAATCGAGCATGAACCCGCCAATGCCATCATCGACAGTGACACGCGCAGGGGTTGGGGCCGAGTTGTGTCTCGTCATCCCCGTGCTCAACGAGGAAGGCAATATCGCCCCGCTCATCGACTGCGTGAGCAAGGCGCTCGCCGGCGTCGCCTGGGAAATCGTCTTCGTCGACGACGACAGCGGTGACGGCACCCGCGCGGCCATTGCCGCGGTCGCCGCGCACGATCCACGCGTGCGGATGATCCACCGCATCGGCCGCCGCGGCCTGTCCTCGGCCTTCATCGAAGGCGCCCACTCCAGTTTCGCGCCCTTCGTCGCCGCGATGGACGGGGATTTGCAGCACGACGAGACGGTGCTGCCCAAGATGCTCGCAGCGCTTCGTGCAGATGAATGCGATATCGCGATCGGCAGCCGCTATGTCGAAGGCGGCGGCGTCGGCGAGTGGGACGCGACAAGGGCGGGTATGTCGAGCCTCGCCACCCGGCTCGCCGGCATCGTGCTGCGCACCCGCGTGTCGGACCCGATGAGCGGCTTCTTCATGCTGAAGCGCGAGGTGTTCGACCAGGCAGCCCGTAAGCTTTCGGCAATGGGCTTCAAGATCCTGCTCGACATCATCGCCTCCCTGCCCGCGGCCCCGCGCATCAAGGAGCTGCCCTACCAGTTCCGCACCCGCGTCTCGGGCGAAAGCAAGCTGGATGCCGGAGTGCTCAGGGACTACATCCTGCTGATCGTCGACAAGCTGGTGGGCCATATCGTGCCCGTCCGCTTCATCCTGTTCGCGGGCGTCGGTGCCATCGGCATCGCCGCGCATCTGGTTGTGCTGCGGACCGGGCTGCGTTTCGGCGGGCTCTCCTTCGCTGCGGCGCAGACCCTGGCGACCGCGGTAGCGATTGTCGGGAATTTCTCGCTCAACAACACCTTCACCTTCCGCGAGGGCCGTCTGAAGGGCAGCCGTTTCCTGCTCGGGCTGCTGACCTTCTCGCTGATCTCCAGCGTCGGCGCCTACATGAACGTCAACATCTCGGCACTGCTGGTGGGCGAGACCCACACAGCCTGGTACGTCGCCGGCGTGCTCGGCGCGGTAATGAGCCTGGTGTGGAATTATGCGGTCAGCTCGGCGGTGACCTGGCGGCGGTATACCCACGCTCATTGATCAAAACCGGCGTGCCCTGTCTCGCAATCCGATCGACATCATGCGCCACTGCTGGGCTTCGAGTTTGTTCCATGCGTCGCAGCCGTGACCGACGAGGTCTTCGCTGTTGAGAAAGACGCGGTTGGACAGACAGTTGTCGCGCATGAGCGGCGACAACCTCTCGAAGGCAAGGGGAAGCACTTCTTTTTGTGAACCAAAAGAAGCAAAAAAACGTCCTACGGCTCGCGGCTGGGGCGATGGCCTTCGGTCGCAATCCCACCACCGCCACATCGTCGCAACTGCTTGGCTCGCTGCCGGAAGTTGAAAAAAAACACCGGTCACAGCTTTTTTTCTCTTGACCTGAAGGAGCATCGAAGTTATATATACGTTCATGAGCAATCCCGCCCCCCATCCCGCTTTGGCCGTCGCCGCGCTTTTGCGCTGGCTTGCCGCGTTTTTCGCGGGGTGGGTCGGGCTGCGCCGGTTGTTTGATCCCGAGGGCGCGGCGGCGGCTGATCTGCTTCGCCAGTATATCAACGACACCCTTCAGCGCCTGGAGGACTTGCTGCTGAACGCCTCTCCCGGCGATCAACCCGGTGCGCACGCGCCGCGGCAAACCCCGCTTGCGTCACCGCGCGCCCGCGGTCCGCGGACCGACGCTCCCCGTTTGCAGCGTTCGCCGGCCGGTGATGCCGGCAGCTTGGGGGATGATGTGCGGGAGATGCCGGCGGCCGCGGCCACCCATCCCGAGCCGAGGGCGTGCGCCAGGCCGCCGCGCGAACATCGCCGGCCACGTCCGCCCCACCCCCCGCCCCGGTGGCGACCGCCACAAGGCATCGCCCAAGCACGCTTATTTCGTTCCGATATAAGAATAAAAAGATTGAAGTTTCTTTGCTTCTTTCTTTTCAAAGAAAGAAGGCTCTTCCTTCACCCAGGCATCCGCCCACCCGATGCCAGGGGCAAGCCATGCCTCCCGAACCGCTATTTCCCCGTCACCAGGCGCGCCGCGCTGACTTAGGTGGCGTGGCAGCCGTTCGGCAGGCGGCGGTGGTGGATGATGCCGGCGATCGGGCCGCGGCCCGAACGGCGAGTGCGTCGCGCGCGGCGGTGACGGCGGGGCCGCCTTGCAGAAGGAGGGCGCAGGCGCTGGTGTGCCAGACTCCCGGGCCGAAATCCGGATGCAGCATGGTGGGGCCGGCGTTGTTGGCGAAGGCGTTGCGGTTTCCGGTGTCGAGGTAGCTTTCGGTGGCGAGGCCTTCGGCGAGGAGGATGTCGTGGGCATCGAGTTCGACATGCAGCCAGGTGATGCGCCCGGTGGTGGCCTCGCGGGTGATGGTGGTGCCGTTGACCAGGAGGTGAATGGGCACCAGGGCGCCATCGATCGCCACCGCGTGGTCGGGCGAGAGGAACAGCGCGCGGTGCGGCGCACCGGGGGCGAAAGCGCCGGGGGCGATGCGGATGGCGCCGACGCGCTCGGGCGCGGGGTGGCGGTCGAGGTCGATTTCGGTGCGGCCGATCCAGACGATCCGGCGCAGGCGGCCGTTGGCGGTGGGCACCGCCATGCCGGGGGCCAGCGTTTCGACGGCCCGTTCGCCGGTGGTGGTGAGGATGCGGGTGCCGGCGCGGAAGCATGGCAGCACCAGGGTGAAGTTGCTGGGCGCGGAGGAGGCGGTATTGGTGCCGGGCTTGATGTCCTTCAGCAGGCTGGTATTGGCGCCGGTACCGTCGGTGACCCAGAGCTCGGTGCCGTGCACGCCGTCGCCGGCGGGGAATACGACCTGGCCATTGCCGAGGGCGGCGAGCGGGGCATTGGTGGCCAGCGAACTGCCGGAGCCGGGGAAGATTCCTTCACCTGGGTGGTGCCGGCCTCAGTGCCGTCGGTGCGCCAGAGCTCGAAGCCATAGGAGGCGGGGCCGGCGGCCCGCATGAGGTAGACCCCGTTGGAGGCTTCGACGAAGTTGCCGGGCTTGGAATCCAGCGCGCCGCCGTTGATGTCGGCGACCATGGTGGTGCCGATCTCGGTGCCGTCGGTGATCCACAGCTCGTAACCGTGGGTGACGTCGTTGGCGCGAAAGAGGGCGAGGCCGTTGCCGACGGCAGTGATACTGCGTGGGTAGGAGGAGGTGTTGAAGTAGTGGACGTTGTCGACCGGATGGGTGTTGATGTCCTTGAGGAGATGGGTGCCGGGGACGGTACCGTCGGTCACCCAAAGTTCGGTGTCATGGGTGCCGTCGTTGACGGTGAAGAGGGCGAGGCCATTGCCGATGGGAGTCAGCGCGTTGGGGTAGCTGCTGACGGCGCCTGGGATGATATCGGCGAGCAGTGCGGTTCCGCCGACAGTGCCGTCGCTGACCCAGAGTTCGCGGCCATTCGCGCCATTATTGGCGGTGAAGACCGCCTTGCCGTTACCGAGGGAGACGCCGCCCCCGCCGGGATAGCTGCCAGCAGGATTGCCATAGGATGTCCCGGTGCGAAGCTCGGCAAGCATCGAGGTGCCGGCCGCGGTGCCGTCGGTGGTCCAGAGTTCGCCGCCGTGGATGCCATCATTGGCGCCGAACAGCACCTGCGTCGGCGAGAGCACCATGAATCCGGACGGGCCGCCGCTGGTCGCGCCGGGGGTAATGTCCATGATCAATGACGTGCCGGCAGCAGTGCCGTCGGTGGTCCAGAGTTCGCTGCCATGGGTGCCGTCATCGGCGCTGAACAGGGCGCGGCCGGGAGCGAATTCGGTGAGGGCGGCGGGATTGCTGCCGGCGCTGCCGGGCCGGATGTCGGCGATCTGGGTGGTGCCGGAGGGCGTACCGTTGGAGACCCAGAGTTCCGGCCCGTCGGTGCCGTTGTTGGCGGAGAACAAGGCGGACCCCGTGCTGAGCGGGACGAAGAATCCGGGGTTGGAGTTGCCCGCACCGGGGTTGATGTCCTTCAGCAGGAAGGTGCCGGGGCTGGTGCCATCGGTCACCCAGAGCTCGGTTCCGCTGGTGCCGTCGTTCGCGGTGAAAAGCAGGGCGGAATTCGGCATCGTCGGGTCCGGCGGGGCGAGAGCGATCGTGGTGCCGGCCTTGCCCGCGTGATGCGGCCGGGCACCGACTGCGGTTGCATGCTAGGCGGGGCCGCGCGGGGCAATCAATCGCGCGGACCGAACTATTGCGGCTTTTCCCAGGCATACGTGTTTCTACGGATCGTGTCGGATTTGTCGTCCGTCGGGCAACAGCATCCCGCTGATGGCGTCCGCGCGCGGTTGACATCGCGGCCCGGCCGCAAAATCCTGCACCAGGTTGATCGAGACCACCCGGAGAAGACCACCCCATGACCACCACGACCAAAGCGTTCGACGCCATCGTCATCGGCGCCGGGTTTGCCGGCATGTATCAGCTGATCTGCCTGCGTGATCGGCTGGGCCTGAAAACCCGTGTTCTGGAAGCCGGCGACGGCGTCGGCGGCACCTGGTACTGGAACCGCTACCCCGGCGCGCGGTGCGATTCCGAGAGCCATTCATACCAGTACTATTTCTCCAAGGAGCTGGTGCAGGAGTGGGAATGGTCCGAGCGCTATCCGCAACAGCCGGAAATCCTGCGCTATCTGAACCATGTGGCCGACCGGTTCGACCTGCGACGGGATATCGCCTTCAACACCCGAGTCAGCGCAGCGCGCTATGACGCCGCTGCCAATCGCTGGCACGTCACCACGGCCGCCGGGGAGGAAATGTCCTGCACCTGGCTGATCACGGCGATCGGCTGCCTTTCCTCGGCCAATGTGCCCAATATCCCCGGCCTCGCCGATTTCAAAGGCGATTGGTACCACACCGGCCAATGGCCGCATGAGGGGGTGGATTTCACCGGCAAGCGCGTCGGCCAGATTGGCACCGGCTCCACCGGCATCCAGGCAGTGCCGGTGATCGCCGAGACGGCGGCCGAGCTCACCGTGTTCCAGCGCACCGCCAATTACAGCGTGCCGGCCCACAACAAGCCGCTGAGTCCGGAATTCAAGCGCTACGTTAAGGAGTATGCCGACGACATCAGCGCCACCATGCGCCGCACCCCCAACGGCCATCCCTTCGTGATCTCCGAGCGCTCGGTGTGGGACGTGAGCGCCGAGGAGCGCGAGGCGCTCTACGAGCAGGCGTGGGAAAAGGGTGGCCTGCAATTCCGCGCCACATTCCAGGACCTCATGGTGGACAAGGCGGCCAACGACACCGCGGCCGATTTCCTCAAGCGCAAGATCCACGGCATCGTGACGGACCCGACGACGGCCACCATTCTCGCCGATATCGACCACCCCTACGCCGCCAAGCGGCCGCCGATCGACAGCTTCTATTTCGAGGCCTTCAACCGCCCCAACGTGCATCTGGTGGACCTGCGCACCGAGCCGATCGAGCGCATCACCGCGACAGGGGTGAAGACCGCGGGGGCGGAATACCCGCTCGACATCATCGTCTTCGCCACCGGCTTCGATGCGATGACCGGGCCGTTCATGCGCATGGACATCGCCGGCCGCGACGGGCTCAAGCTGAAGGACGCCTGGGCCGCCGGCCCGCGGACCTATCTCGGCCTGCAGGTCCCCGGTTTCCCCAACCTGTTCACGGTGACCGGCCCCGGCAGCCCCTCGGTGCTGTGCAACATGCCGGTCTGCATCGAGCAGCATGTCGAGTGGATCACCGACTGCATCGCCCACATGCGCGCCAACCACATCGCGACCATCGAGACGTCAGACGA
>JAPLOH010000156.1 GCA_026400845.1 Alphaproteobacteria bacterium | reverse complement strand
TCCACCACGTCGATCCCGGCGACGGATTTGAGCTCGCCCTTGCGCACGCTGTCGGCGGCGCTGCGGTAGCGTTCGAGGTTCCAGGCCACGGACTCGGCGGTCATCTTCTCGCCGTCATGGTAGGTGACGTCCTCGCGCAGGGTAACGGTGAGCGCGCGGCCATCGGCGGCCCATTCCCACTTGGTGGCGAGCTGCGGGGCGAAGGAGAGGTCGGGCTTGAGGTCCCACAGTTTGTCGCACATCACGGTGAAGACGAAGCGGCCGCCGAGCGTGCCGCCGAGTGCTGGGTCCAGCCGGTCGGGCTCCTCCTGGGTGCCGATACGCAGCGTTCCCGCAGCGAGCGCCGGGCCGGCCGCCGCGATGAGCCCCACTCCAACCAGTGCCGCGTTCAATAGCCGCATGCGAGCCTCCCCATATGAGCGATGAGGGATGCTATCGCCGCTGGTGATCTCTGCCTAGCGTGCGTGTGTAACGCTTTCGCCGCCGTCATGTCATGTCTTGATCCTGTGCGGAGGTTTCGATGCGCCTGACCCTGATGGCCGTGATGATTGCCGCTTTGCCGACCCTCGCCGCCGCCGCCGAACCGCCGCGCCCGGTGGTGGTGGAGCTGTTCACCTCCCAGGGCTGCTCCTCCTGCCCGCCGGCGGATCGCATCCTCTCCGAGTTGGCGCGCAGTCGCGCGGATGTGCTGGTGTTGGCTTTCCACGTCACCTACTGGAACCGGTTGGGTTGGCCGGACCCATATTCGTTCGAGGCCGCGACCAATCGCCAGCGCGAATACCGGTCGATTTCGGGTATCGGCAGCATCTACACACCGCAAGCCGTGGTCGATGGCACGCACGATGTCGTGGGTTCGGACGGGGCCGGCCTGCGCAAGGCGATCGCGGCGGCGGCGGCTTCCGCTGTTACCGTGCCGATGGCGGCCAGTCGCACGGCCGAGGGCCTCACCATCACGGTCGGTGCCGGGAAGGGCAAAGGCCGTATTCTGCTGGTCGGCTATGACCGCGAGCGCCGCACCCAGGTGCCGCGCGGAGAGAATGCGGGGGTGACGCTGGTGGAATCCAATATCGTGCGCAGCCTGGTAGCGGCAGGCGCCTGGCAGGGCGCGGCCACCGAGCTGCGGCTTGCCGTGCCGGAGGGCGAGACCCACGCCGTGCTGCTTCAGGCGCCGGACGGCAGCATCATCGGCGCCGCGCGGGTGGCCGGCTAAGCAAACTCCTTCGGGTTTGCGCTTGCTGAAAGCCTGCCTAGCGGCCGAGCAGCACCAGCACCACGCCCAGAACCACCAGCACGAGCCCGGCGACGTCGCCGGGTTTGATTTTCTCCTTGAGGTAGAAGCGGCTGAACAGCAGGGTGAAAATCATCTCGATCTGCCCGATCGAACGCACCAGCGCGACGGGTGCCATGGCGAAGGCGCTGAACCAGCAGGCCGAGCCGCACGCCGACAGCGTGCCGACCCAGGCGGAGTTGCGCCAGGTGGTGAAGGCCTTGCGGAGCTGATCCGGCTCGCGAACCGCGAGGTATGAACCCTGCATCGCCGTCTGCATCAGGTTGGTCACTACGAGCGTGAACAGCGCCTGATGGATCACATCCGGCCCGCCGAGGGCGATGTTGGCCATTTTGATGAAGATGGTGGTGAAGGCGAACACCAGCCCCGCGCCCAGGCCGCATAGCGCCGCGGGCTGGAAGGTGGCGGCGAGGATTTCGCCCCGCCCAAGCCCACGCCCGGCCAGCGACAGCACCAGCACACCGACCACGCCGAGCCCGATGCCGGCGCCGGCGAGCGGCGAAATTGCCTCGCCGAGGATGATCCAGGCGGCAATCGCGCCCTGCACCGCCTCGGTTTTGGCGTAAGCGGTACCGACGGCGAAGCTGCGATAGCCGAAGGCCATGATCAGCAGCGAGGTGCCGAAAATCTGCAACAGCCCGCCGAGCGCGCAGAAGCCGAGAAAGGCCAACGTCGGCGATGGCAGCGCGCTACCGCTTAGCCACGTGTAGAGGCTGAGCATCGCAGCGCCCATCGGCAGGGCGTAGAGGTAGCGGACGAACCCCGCCGCGTTGACCGACAACACGCCGCGCAGCCGCTGCTGCAACGCCGTCCGCCAGGTTTGGAACAACGCCGCCGCCGCCGTGATCGGCACCCAAAGCTCGAACATCCCGCCGCACACCGCTCCTGACCGGTTCCAGCGCCGATGTTAGAGGATGATTGGCGCGTCGCGACACCCTGGCACGCGTGGTCAGCCCTGCGTGGCGTTCTCCAGCGCGATGGCCCGCGCCTGCAACTGCCGCGCGGTATCGCCGAGCGAGGCGATCTTGCCGTCGAGCGCGCCGATGCGTTCGCGATAGCCGGCGACCGATTGGCCGAGCCGGCCCATCGTGCGCTGAAGATCGCCGATCGCGCTCTGCCAATCCGCCATCGCCGCGCGCTGGGACAGGACCGCGGCATCGAGCGCTGCCAAGGCGGTCCGCAGCCGCGCACTCGCGTCGGTATCGCCGCCGCTGGTCGCCGGCGCCACGGCGGCAGGCTTGGCCTGGGTGGGGAAGGCGATGATGGCGGCGCTGCTGCGGTTCGTCGGATCAGCCATGACACACTCCATTCCGAGGGAATGTCCTACCAAACCATGAATCGGTGTAGCTTTCGAGAGAATTAATTAAAAAATGATCTTTAGACCAAAAAAACGTACAATCGTAACCGCCAACAAGGTCAGGACGACGACAGCGCTCAATCCCCAGCGCAGCCGCATGTAGCCACGCGGCACCAGCCCACCCTGTGCCGCACGCGACTCGACGTAGATCGTCGCCGTGAAACCGGCGATCAGCGTCAGCAAAGCGGAACCGCTGCCGATCGCGCCGGCCAGCAGCAGCGCCACCCAGCCGAGCAGCGCCGGCATGACGCCGAGCACGAGCCGCATTCCGCCGGCCCGCGGCGTCATCGCGCCGATCACCAACCCCCAATGCACGGCGCCGAGGAAGGAGAGGATCACCGCGGCATACGCGATCAGCGCGGAGAGGTAGCTTTGGCCCTTGTCGCCGGGCAGCCACAACGCGGCGGCGGCGCAGCCGAGCAAGGGAACCAGGCCGAGCAGGCCAAGCAGGACGGCGATGGCAGGCAGTCGCGGCACGTCGATATCCCTCGTCGTATCAGGTAGTGGCAAAATGCCGGGGGATGGCGGGCCGGTTCCGTCTATGCCGGTTCCGTCTATGATGGTTCCGCCTAGCCGACTCCGGCCACCCCGGCCCCTTGGATAATGCCGCATGGATATCGCCGTCGATATCGCCACCATCCTGTTTCTCATTCTGCTCAACGGCCTGCTGGCCCTGGGCGAGTTGTCGCTGATCTCCTCCAATCGCGCCCGCCTCGCCGTGCTGGAGCGCAAGGGCGTCGCCGGCGCAGCCCTCGCACGAAGGATGGCGGACGACCCTCAGCAATTCCTCCCCACCGCGCAGGTCGGCATCACGTTGGTCGGCATCCTCTCGGGCGTGTTCGGTGGCGCTCGCCTGGAGGCCGGACTCACGCCGTTGTTCGAGGGTCTCCCCCATGTCGGCCGCTTCGCCGGCACTATTTCACTGACCCTGGTGGTCATCGCCATCACCTACCTCACGATGGTGCTGGGCGAACTCGTCCCCAAACAACTCGCGCTGCGCCATCCCGAGCGGGTTGCCGCGGTGGCTGCCCCCATCCTCGCTTTGCTCGCGCGCTTCGCCATGCCGGTGGTGTGGGTGCTCGGCAAGTCCTCCGGCGTGGTGCTGCGCCTGTTCGGCGACCACACCGGCGCACAGCAGACCGTCACCGAGGAGGAACTCAAGGCCCTGCTGCTCGAAGGCGAGGAGACCGGCGTGCTCGAAACCGAGGAGCGCGACATGATCGAGCGCGTGCTCCGCCTCGCCGACAAGCCGGTGCGTGCCATCATGACGCCGCGCACCGATATCGCGTGGATCGACCGCACCGACCCGCCGAAAGACATCGTGCAGACCCTGAAATCCGCCCCCCACTCCCGTTTCGTGGTATGCGACGGGCGGATCGACAACGTCGTCGGCGTCGTGCAAGCCAAGGACATCCTGGACCGCATCCTGGACGGCAAGGAACTCTCCATCGCCGCCGCGCTGCGCCAACCCATGGTGATGCCCGATACGGTCACCGCGCTCGACGCATTGGAGCGCTTGAAAGCCGACCCGCTCGGCCTTGCGCTGGTGTTCGACGAATACGGCAGCTTCGAAGGCGTCGTCACCGCCGCCGATGTGCTCCAGGCAATCGTCGGCGATCCCGAACCAGCCGAGCCGCCGCCTGGCGCGCCAATACCGCCGGAGGGCGTGCTGAACCTCGAGGGCGCCATGCCGGTCGACGAACTCAAGGCGCGGCTCGACCTGCCCGACCTGCCAGCCGAAGGCAGCTACCACACACTCGCCGGCCTGATCCTCGCCCTCCTCCGCCGCGTGCCGCGCACCGGCGATCGTATCGTGTTCGGCGGCTGGTTGTTCGAAGTCACCGAAATGGACCAGCGCCGCGTCGAACGCGTCCGCGCCAGCCGTGAGGCACTGGCCGAGGGATAGCTGATCCCGGCTCTGGTGAGCGGGGCCCGATGGGAAGAGAAGGCGAGGGGCGCTGCCCCCTCGACCCCCGCCAGGGGCCGAGCCCCTGGACCTCATGCATTTGAAGGGCAGGTGAGACGCGAGGGAGGGGGTCTGGGGGATCATCCCCCAGCGGGGTCAAGGGGATCGGGGGACCGTGGCCGAAGGCCGCGTAAGCCCCCGATGCCCCTTGCCTGCCTTCCTACCGCGCCCCAGCGTGCGCCCGAAGGCGGCCCCGTCAGGCGTCGATGTCGACGCTGCTGGGGTCGAAGCCGCGGTTGGCGCGGAGGAGTTGTTGGGAGTAGGGGTGGGTGACGGTTCCGGCGGCCATAGCGGCGGCGTTGGTCATTTCCACGAGTTGGCCGCGGCTCATCACGCCGATGCGGTCGCAGATATGGGCGATGACCGCGAGGTCGTGGCTCACCATGAGCATGGTCAACCCGCGGTCGCGGCGCAGGCGGGTGAGCAGGTTGAGGATTTCGGCCTGCACCGAGACGTCGAGCGCCGAGGTGGGTTCGTCGAGGAGCAGGACGCGGGGTTCGAGGATCAGCGCGCGAGCGATGGCGACGCGTTGGCGCTGGCCGCCCGACAACTGGTGAGGATAGCGATAGCGGTGCTCGCGGCCGAGGCCGACCTCGGTCAGTGCGGTCATGATCCGCTGCTCGCCATTATCGAGGCTGTGGATGGCGATGGGGGCGGCCAGCGTCTGGTCGACGGTCTGGTTGGGATGGAGCGAGCCGTAGGGGTCCTGGAACACCATCTGGGCGACGCGGCGGCTGGCGCGCGGGCGTTTGGCGGGCATTTCGTGGCCGTCGATGAAGATGCGGCCCTCGGCATGGGCGATCAGCCCGGCGACAGCACGCATGACGGTGGATTTACCGGAGCCGGATTCACCGACCAGGCCGAGCGCCTCGCCGGCGGGGATGTCGAAGGAGACGTCACGGCAGGCGCGGACGGTCTGCATGCCCCTGCCGTAGGTGACGGAAACGTTTTCGATCCTGATCATCGGTCGGCCCCAACCGCGGCGGGGAGGTCGACGAGCCAGGCGGGGTCCCGCTGGAGTTGCGGCAGCGGGTCGCGCTTGTCGCCGAGTTGCGGGAGGGCGGCGAGGAAGGTGGAGACGAGGTGGAGGTTGTGGCTGATGAGGATCAGCCCCATGCCGCGGCTGCGCACCATCTCGTCCATGATGGCGAGCACCTGGGCCTGCACCGAGACGTCGAGCGCCGAGGTGGGTTCATCGGCGATCAGGATGTCGGGGCCGGCGATCAGCATCATGGCGATCATGATGCGCTGGCCCATGCCACCCGAGACCTGGTGGGCATACTGGTTATAAACCAACTCGGGATTGCGGATGTGCACCGCATGCAGCATCTCGAGCGCCGCGTTGCGGGCAGTTTTGGCGTCCGACCCGAAATGGTGGCGGTGGGTTTCGGCGATCTGCTTGCCGACCTTCATGACCGGGTCGAGCGAGTATTTCGGGTCCTGCAGCACCATCGCGATGCGCTTGCCGCGCAGCTTGCGGAAGCCGTCTTCGTCGAGGTTGGTGAGGTCCGTGTCGCCAAGGCGCAATTCGTCCGCTTCGACGCGGCCGGGCTTGGCGATGAGGCCCATGATGGCGCGGCCGGTGGTGGACTTGCCGGAACCGGATTCGCCGACGATGCCGAGGCGCTCGCGGCCGAGTTTGAACGAGAGGTTGCGCACGGCGCGGAAATCGCCGTCATCACCGGGGTAGACGACGCGCAGGTTGCGCACCGTGAGCAGGGCGGCTTCGGTCATCCGTTGCGCGAGTCCGCGACGTCCCGCAGGCCGTCGCCGAGGAGATTGAAGCCGAGGCTGACGATGAAGATCGCGGCGCCCGGGATGGTGGCGACCCACCACTGGTCGAGCAACACGTTGCGGCCGGTGGAGACCATCGCGCCCCATTCGGCGGTCGGCGGCTGGGCGCCGAGGCCGAGGAAGCCGAGGCCGGCGGCGGTGCGGATGATGCCGGCCATATCCAGCGTGAGGCGGATGATCACCGAGGGCATGCACAGCGGCACGATCTGCGTCACCAGGATACGGAAGGAGGAGGCGCCCTGGAGTTGTGCCGCTTCGATGAACTCGGCGTGGCGGCGTGTCATGGTCTCTGCGCGAGCGAGGCGGGCATAGGGCGGCCAGGCCGTCAGCGAGATGGCGATGACGGCGTTCTCGATGCCCGGGCCGAGCGAGGCGGCGAAGGCCAGCGCGAGCACGAGGCGGGGGAATGCGAGGAAGATATCGGTGATGCGCATCAGCACCACGTCGACCCAGCCGCCGAAATAGCCGGCGGGCAAGCCGATACCGAGGCCGACGGGGACGACGATGACAGAGACCAGGAAGATGATGGTGAGCGTGATGCGGCTGCCGTAGACCACGCGGGCGTAGATGTCGCGGCCGATTTCATCGGTGCCGAAGGGATGGGCCCATGACATGTCCTGCAGCCTGTCTTCCAACACCTGGAAGTAGACCCGCTCGGAGTTGCAGATCCACGGCGCGAAGATCGCGATGAGCACCAGGGCAGCGACGATTATAAGTCCGGTCATCGCCAGGGGGTTGCGCTGGAAGGCAAGCCAGGCGCGGTACCAGCCGCCGAGTTGCGCCTGACGGCGGCTGGCCGGCGCGGGATCGAGCAGCCAGCCGCGTAAACCGGCAGGCGCGCCGACCCGAAGGAGAGAGGACGTCATAGGAACCTATTCATTTGTAGGGTCGGATCATTTGCGAGACCACGTCATTTGCGAGACCACGTCATTTGCGAGACCGGGCCCGCGGATCGACCAGGGTGTAGATCACGTCCGACAACATATTGAGAAAGATGTAGACCACACCAATGAGCAAGGTGCCGCCGACCACCGCGTTGAGATCGGCGTTGAACAGCGAGTTCTTCAAATAGAGGCCGACGCCCGGCCAGGCGAACACCGTCTCGGTCAGCACCGCGCCTTCGAGCAGGCTGCCGAAGGTGAGCGCGATGACGGTGACGAGCTGCACCCAGACATTGCCCAGCGCATGCACCCAGACGACGCGGAAGGGCGAGAGGCCCTTGGCCAGCGTGGCGAGCACGTATTCCTGGCGCAACTGGCTCAGCATGAAGCTGCGCGTCATCCGCGCAATATAGGCGAGCGAGAGGTAGCCGAGGATGGAGGCCGGCAAGGTGATATGGCCGATGGCGTTCCAGAAGACTTCGTATTCGCCGGCCAGCAGGCTGTCGACGGTGATCATGCCGGTGACCGAGGGTACGATGTCGTCGAAGGCAACGTCGATACGGCCCGGGCCTTCGACCCAGCCGAGCTTGGCGTAGAAGATCAGCAGGCCGACCAGGCCGAGCCAGAAGACGGGCATGGAGTAGCCGAGCAGGGAGCCGAAGCGGACGATGTGGTCCGGCCAGCGGCCACGATTGGTTGCCGCGAACACGCCAAGCGGAATGCCGAAGCAGACGCCGAAGAACAGCGCGAGGAGGGACAGTTCGAGGGTGGCGGGGAAGACATGCAGCAGGTCGTCGAACACCGGCTTGGCCGTCATCAGGGACTTGCCCATTTCGCCGTGGAACAGCTTGTTGAGGTAGATCAGGTACTGATCCCAGATCGGGCGATCGAGGTTCAATTCCTTGAAAACGCGGTCATAGGTGCTGCGCGAGGCCTTCTCGCCGACGATGGCGATAACCGGGTCGATATTGATGCCGCGGCCGATGATGAAAGTAACGCAGGTCAGGCCGAGGAAGGTCAGGCTGACGGATGACAGCAGGCTGAATACCTTGCGGATGGGGCCGGCAAGGCGCCGGCCCCATCCTTCGGGTGCTTCAACCGCGGTCTCTGTCGTAACCGCGCTCACGGACGATCAGGACTTGGCGATCGTGCGGAAGAAGTAGGTGTCTTCCACGATGCCCGGCTTGTAGCCGGACACGTTCTTGCGCGAGGCCACGATGGTCAGCGGCTGGAACATGAGAATGTACGGGCCTTCATCGGTGATTTTCTTCTGAAGGTCGGCGTACATCTTGTCGCGCTTCTTGGGGTCGATCTCCTTCACCGCATCCATCGTCATCTTGTTGGAGACGGGGTCCATGTAGTGGCTGCGCCAAGCGAGAGGCTTCGGCTTGTCGTCGGCGTCGTCATCGTTCATGGCGAAGACGCCGGCGTTGGTGTGCGGATCGAGATAATCAGGCGTCCAGCTGATGAACAGCAACTGGTGGCGCCGGCCGCGGATTTCAGCGATGAGCTGCTTGCGGTCGGTGGCGACGATATTCACCTTGACGCCGGCCATCGCCATGGTCTGCTGCATCGACTGAGCGATTTCAGTGTTGGGCGACTGGTTCGAGATGTTCAGCCTGACCTCGAAGCCGTTGGGGTAGCCGGCCTCGGCGAGCAGGGCCTTCGCCTTGGCGACATCGAGCTTGTAGGGGTTGTAGTCGGTCCAGCCGGGGAAACCCTTGGGCAGGAAGGTCTGGTTGACGATGAACTGGCCCTTGAGGAACGAGTTCGCCATGCCCTGGTAATCGACGAGGTAGCGCAGAGCGGTGCGCACCTTCGGGTTCTTCAGGCGCGCATCGCCCAGGTTCATGTTGCAATACCAGGTCCCCGAATAGGGGAAGGTGTCGACCTTGACGTCCTTGTTGGCGGCCAGCGCCTTGATCTGATCGGATTGCAGGCTCCAGGCCATGTCGATGTCGCCCTTCTCCAGCAGCAGGCGCTGGGTGGCGGGCTCGGGGACGTGGCGGATGACGACGCGCTTGGTCTTGGCGGGCAGGCGATAGCCCGCATTGGCTTCGAGCGTGACCGATTCATTCGGCTTCCAGGAGACCAGCTTGTAGGCACCGGACGTGGCGGAATGGGTCTTCAGCCACTCATTGCCGAGATCGCCGTTCTTCTCGTTGGCCAGCGCCACCTTCTTCTCGACGGCCGAGGCGCAGGTGGTCGCCATCAGGTTCAGCACCATGACCGGCGAGAAATCCTCGATGATCTTCATCTGGATGGTGAGCGGATCAAGCGCCTTGACGAGGTCCTTGACGTTCGCCTTGGTCCAGCCAAGCTGGGTGAGCAGGAAGGCCGGCGTCTTGTCCATCAGCACGACGCGCTGGATCGACCAGGCGAAATCCTCGGCGGTCACGGTCGCGCCGCTCTCGAACTTCATGTTCGGACGCAGCTTGAACGTGAAGGTCTTGCTGTCCTTGCCGATCTCCCAGCTTGCCGCCGCCGAGCCGACCAGCTTGGTGAGGTCCTCGGCTTCGTAGCGGACGAGCCGGTCATAGACGCTGGAGAGGAAGATCTGCGGTGAAATTTCGTAGGCCTCGCCGGGGTCGCAGGTGATGGTGTCATCGATCTGCGAGGCAATCACGACGGTGTCCTTCGGCGTCGCGGCCTCGGCCTCGTGTTGGGCCAGAAGCGTCGACAGCACGGTCGTTGCCGATGCCGATGCCATAAAAGTGCGGCGGTTCATCATGTCAGCCTCCTGTGTCAGGGTATTCCCTCCCGACACGCTACCCATGCGCCGGGGGAATGCAATCCCCCGGCCACAAGAATCAGCGGATTCTCGCGCGTTGCCAGCCTCCTGCGCTGCCGCTAGCGTCGCGGCGATCGGAGGAGGAACACCAATGGCACTGAAACTCTATGGCATCCCGCGCTCGCGGGGCATCCGCAATATCTGGATGGCCTATGAACTCGGCATCGATTTCGAGTTGATCGAAGTCGCCCCCGGCGAGACCGGCAGCCGCAAGCCTGAATACATGGCGATCAACCCCAACGGCCACGTGCCGTTCATCGACGATGACGGGCTGATCCTGTGGGAATCCATGGCGATCAACCTCTATCTCGCCCGCAAGCACGGCGGCATGATCGCGCCGCAAAACGTCGGTGAGGAAGGCCAGGCGATGGCCTGGACCGCCTGGACCCTGACCGAACTCGAACCCAACGCCGCCCAGGCGCTCTACCACACCGTGATGTATCCCGAGCCCGAGCGCGATCCCGTCAAGGCCGCCGCCGCCATCGCCGGAGTCGCGGCGCCGCTCGCCGTGCTGGAAGGCGCGCTCGCCAAAAGCGGCGGCTGGCTGGTCGGCGGTCGCTTCACCGTGGCCGACCTCAACGTCTTCGGCGCCGCCTTCTATCTCCGCGGCACGCCGCAGGTGTTTGACGGCAAGCCGGCGATCAAGGCGTGGATGGCCGCCTGCCGCGCCCGCCCCGCCGCTGCGCGCGCCTTCGCCCTGCGCGGGGACTGAGGAACGGTCGAAAGGCAACGCGAGGGGCGCAGCCCCCTCGACCCCCGCCAGGGGCCTAGCCCCTGGACCTCATGCGTCAAGGGAATGG
>JAPLOH010000234.1:9099-15456 GCA_026400845.1 Alphaproteobacteria bacterium | reverse complement strand
TTTCGTCGCCATGGGCGTAGTCCGGCCCCATGGCGGCGAACAACTCCGGCATCATCAGCGACATTTCCTCGACGCCACGATAGATCTGCCCGCCCGGCCCCGCCTGCTCGTCGAGCACCAGCACGCTGGCATCGTGGTCGGCGAGCGTGATGGCCGCCGCCATGCCGGCGGGACCGGCGCCGATGATCACGGCGTCATAGGCGGCGCTCATGCGAATTCCCCCTCGTCGTCGTCGAACGGCGCTGCGGCGCCATCGAGGGCCTTGGCGCCACGCTGGCGGCGCACCTGCATGCCGCGCGTCACCGTCACCATGCAGGCCTGGCGGCTGGCCACGCCGTCGATCTCCATCAGACAGTCGAAGCACACGCCCATCATGCACCACGGCGCCCGGGAGGCGCCGGAGATGGCGGTGGCGCGAAACCCGCGCAGCCCCGCGGCGAGCAGGGCGGCGGCGACCGACTCGCCCTCCCGCGCGGTGACGGCGCGCCCCTCGAAATCGAATTCGATCTCGGCGCGCGGGTCTTCAAGCCGGCGGAACATCGAACCTCCCGGCGTTGAAGGCCGCGAGCGAGGCCGGCAATTCGTCCGCCATCACCGCCGGCGCCAGCGCCAGCGCATGCGCTCCGGCCAGCGTCACCCCGGAATGGCAGGTGGCGGAGAAGGCGCCGGGATGGGTGGCCGATTGCTCGTAGATCGGGCAGCCATCGGGCGTCATCACCCTGAGCGCCGCCCAGACGCGCACGACATTGGCGTCCCTCAACGCCGGCAGGGCGGCAAGATTGCGCGCGGCGATATCGCGCATGATCGGGGTGGTGGTGCGGATGTCGAACCCGACATCCTCCTGGCTATCGCCCATCATCACGCTGCCCTCGTCGGTCTGGCGCACCACATGGGTCGCGTAGTCGAGCAGCGGCGCGAGGCGTTCGGTGACGACGATCTGCCCCTTCAGCGGGCTGACCGGCATCGACAGCCCGACCATCGGCGCGAGGCGGCGGCTGCCGAGCCCGGCGGCGATGACGACGCGCTTGGCGAGGAAGCGCTCCGCCCCCACCCGCACGGTGAAGCCGCCGTCATAGTCGATCGCATCCACCGTCCGCCCCGGCAGATAATCGCCGCCGAAGCCCGCGAGCCCGGCTTGCAGGGAGCGCAGCAGTTTCAAAGGATTGGCATGGCCATCCACCGGGCAGAAGGCGGCGCCAACTATGCTGTCGCCAATCCCCGGCACCATCGCGCGCAACTCGGCGCGGCCGATCATCCGCGTGCCGATACCGCCGCTTTCATTGTGCATGCGCGCGATGAGGTCTTCGCGCGCCTGATACTCGGTCTCGGAGAAACAAAAGGCGAGGCCGCCATTCTGACGCAGCGCGACATCCACCCCGGTCGCCTCGGCCAGGCTGCCGGCCAGCTCCGGCCACAGCTCGGCGGAGCGGCGCGTCCAATGCGCATAGGGCGGCATGCCGGCGCCCTTGCTCTGCACCCAGACCAGCCCAAAATTGCCCCGCGCCGCGCGAAACGCAACGTCGCCCTCGTCGAGCAGCGCCACGGATGCGCCAAGACGCGCAGCACCCCAGGCCACCGCGCCGCCGACCAGCCCGCCACCGATCACAATCAGATCATACGCCCGCATTGCGACTCCGCTCCTGCAACCCCAGGATGCAGAACCCCGGCCCATCTGACCACAGGTCATGTGATCGGGGATCTTGACCCTGCCGGCCGGGCCAAGCCTACTCGGGCCTCATCCCGAGGCCCGACATGACCCGCCGCCCCCGCCGCGCCGCCGAGCAACCATCCGCCGCCACCGCTTTTCGCCCGCGCGCCCGCGCCTTTCGGCCGATCGACGTGTTGTCGGAGGAGGAGGAGGCGCGGGTGCACGCACTCTCGCTGCATCTGCTGGAGAAGACCGGCATCCAGTTCCAGTCGTCCGACACCTGGGCGATCCTGGAAGCCAATGGCTGCCTCGTCGATCGCGGCAGCGGGTTGACCCGGTTTCCGCCGGGGGTCATCGACCATTTCCTCGCTTTCGCCCCGTCCGAGTTCACCATGCCGGCACGGAACCCCGCCAATTCCCTGCATTTCGGCGGCGAGCACATCCATTTCGGCAGCGCCTCCTCCGCCCCCAACGTGACGGATGCCGAGCGCGGCCGGCGGCCGGGCACGCAAGCGGATTTCGAGGCCCTGGTGAAGCTCAACCAGATGCTCGGCACCTGCGCCTTCATCGCCGGCCATCCCGTCGAGCCGATCGACGCGGCCCCCAACACCCGTCACCTCACCAGCGGCTTCGCCTGGCACACGCTGTCCGACAAGGTGACCCGCGTCTACGCCATCGGCCGCACCCGCGTGCGCGACAGCGTGGAGATGGTGCGGATCGCCCATGGGCTCAGCGAGGACGAAGTGCGCGCCGCCCCCCGCCTGCAGGCGGCGATCAACATCAACTCGCCTTTGGTGATGGATGCGCCGATGATCGAGGCGGCGATGGAACTCGCCCTCGCCGGGCAGGTGAACGTCATCTCCCCGGTCGCCTTCGCCGGCGCCATGTCCCCCGTTTCGCTCTCCGGCAGCATCATCCAGTGCAACGCCGAATGCATCGCGGTCATCGCCTTCCTGCAAATGGTGAAGGCGGGCGCCCCCTGCTTCTACGGCGTGCTCACCACCCCCATCAACATGAAGTCCGGCGCCCCGGTGATGGGCGCGCCCGAGACGGTGCAGGGCACGCTCGCCAACGGCCAGATGGCAAGGCGCTACAAGCTGCCGCAGCGCGTCATGCTCGGCTCCACGTCCAACGCGCCGGACGCGCAGGCCGCCTATGAGAGCATGTTCTCGCTCTGGGCCGCGGAGCTCTCGGGCGCCCACATGGTCTACCACGCCCATGGCTGGATGGAGGCGGGGCTGACCACCGGCTACGAAAAGACCATCATCGATTCCGAGATGATCGGCATGATGGGCGCACTCCGCGGCCGCATCGACTTCTCCGACACCGACGAAATCATGGAAACCATCGCCGCCGTCGGCCCGGCCGGGCATTTCCTCGACACGCCCCACACCGTCGCCCGCTACGCCACCGAATTCCACCCCCCGATCATCTCGGACTGGCGCTCCTTCGAAGCCTGGCACCAGGACGGCGCGCGCGACACCGCCGCCCGCGCCACCCAGCGCTGGAAAGACATGCTGGCGGCCTACACCCCACCGCCAATGGACGAGGGCACCCGCGAAGAACTCGCGGCCTTCGTCGCCCGCCGCACAAGCGAGATCGGCGGACAGGAAATATGATGACCCGCCTCCTCCCCTGGCTCGACCGCTTCTGCCTCGCCGCCACGCTGACCCTGCCCGCCTTCTACATGCACGGCCGCGGCATCGCCGAAGTGCTGATGGCCCTGATCGACGCCGCCTTCCTGATCCGCTGCGCCACGCGGCGGGACTGGAGCTGGCTGCGCAGCACCTGGGTGAAAGTCGCCGCCGCCTGGTGGCTGTGGCTGATCATCTGCTCCATCCCCGGCATCGGCATCGGCGGCAGCAAGTCCCTGGTGCAGGCGATCGTGATGGTCCGCTTCCCGCTCTTCGTCGCGGCACTCGAAATCTCCGTGCTCGCCGCCGAACCGGCGCGCCGCTGGATGCAGCGCGTGCTGGCGGCAAGCACCATCTGGATCGCCGGGCAGACCTGGCTGCAATTCACCACCGGCAGCAACCTCGGCGGCTATCCCCGCCACGGCGATGGCGAACTCACCGGCCCCTTCATGTTCCCTCGCGCCGCGGCCCCGCTCTCCCGCCTGCTGTTCCCCACCATGCTCCCGGCGATCGGCCGTCTGCTGCAATCCGGCACCGCCGGACGGATCGGCGCGGCGGTGGTGGCGGCCGCGGGCATCGGCACCATGGTGCTGATCGGCCAGCGCATGCCCCTGCTGCTCACCGGCCTCGGCCTCGTCGTCTCGGCCCTCATGCTGCCCCGCCTGCGCCGCCCGCTGCTGATCGCCATGGCCGCCGGCGCGCTCCTGCTGGCCGCGACGCCCTTGATCTCGCCGCCCGCCTTCTACCGGCTGGTGACCAAGTTCACCGACCAGATGCGCAACTTCCCCGACAGCCCCTACGGCCAGATCGCCACCCGCGCCGCGGTCATCACGCTCGACCACCCCATCTTCGGCCAAGGCTTCGACGGCTTCCGCAACGCCTGCCCAGACCCGCAATATCACCGCGCCTGGTTCGGCGCAGCCGAGGACGGCGGCGGGGCGGCGGTGTGCAACATCCACCCGCACAACCACTACCTCGAAGCCGCCACCAATTCCGGCTTCCCCGGCCTGATCCTGTTCTCCGCCCTCATCCTCGCCTGGCTCACCGCCCTCGCGCGCAATCTCGGCCCGACGCCAGACCCGCTCCGCGTCGGCCTTTTCGTCACCGCGCTGATCCAGGAATGGCCCCTCGCCAGCGCCAGCGGCTTCTCCGCCGTGGAAATCGCCGGCTTCTTCTTCCTGATGCTCGGCTACGGCCTCGCGCTGGCACGGGCCGCCGACAACACCGTGCCGATATCCCCCTCGCAGGCCACGCCCATCACGTGATGGGCGTGCCATAGCGCATAGAACAACAGGCTCCACGCCCGCTGCGGATTCTCCGCCGCAGCGGCGAAAGCACCGCGCACCACATCACCCGGCAGCGCCTCCGCCACCCCCGCCTGCCCCGCCACCAACTCACCTAGAACAGCAGCCCGCGCCTGCATCCAAGCCCCCACCGGCGGCTTGAACCCCTTCTTGCGCGCATAGGCCCCCGCCTCGGGAAACGCCTTGGCCAGCCAATCCCGCAGCAAAACCTTGCCAAACCGCAGCCCGGCCTTCTCCGCATCCGGCAGCCGAAACGCGAACTTCGCCACAACAGGATCGAGGAACGGCGTCCGCCCCTCCACCCCATGCACCATCAGGCAGCGATCGAGCTTGGTCAGCAGATCATTCGGCAGCCACTCCGCGACATCCGCCGCCTGCGTCGCCTGCAACGCCGTCCGATCCCGCGCCACCGCCGCCTCCGCCGCATCCAACCCGTCGCGCCATCCGGAGACCGCCCCGCCAAACACCCCCTTGGTGCGCGGCTTGCGCGAAATCCAACTCAATGGCGGCCGGCGCTTGCGATATCGGCTATAGCCGCCGAACAACTCGTCCGCCCCCTCGCCACACAGCGTCACCTTCAACCCGCCCGCCCGCGCCGCCCGCCCGAGCATCCAGGTCGGCAGCACCGCGGCATCCGCCGTCGGATCATCAATCGCGGCGGCAATCCGCGGCGCGAACGCCCAGAAATCCGCCTCCCCCATTTCCAGCCGCTCGCATTCCGCCCGCTGCACCCCGGCCAGACGCTCCGCCTCGCGGCTCTCATCCGCCACGCCCGCGCCCTGCCACCCCATCGTCAGCACCCGGATGCGCTGCCCGGTCAGCCTGGTCATCAGCGCCAGCACCGCCGAACTATCGATGCCGCCCGACAGGAACAGCCCATACGGCACGTCCGACTGCAAATGCGCCGCCACACTATCGGACAGCACCCGATCCAATTCCTTCAGCGCCGCCCCATGCCCGATCGGTTCCGGCCTCCCCGCCGGCAACGCCGGCACGATCGCTCGGGCCACAATCTCCCCCCGCTCCACCACCAGCGTCTCGCCCGGCAGCACCCGGAAAATCCCCGGGAAAATCGTCTCCCCCCCCGTGGTGAACTTCAGCTGCAACAACTCCGCACGCCGCCGAACATCCACCTCCCGCCTTCCAAACCCCGCCGCCAACAACGCCTGCGGCTCCGACGCAAACGCGAACGCCGCCGCCGTCTGCGCATAGTACAACGGCTTGATCCCGAACGGATCGCGCGTCAGCACCAACCGCCCGCGCTTCTCGTCATGGATCGCAATCGCGAACATCCCCCGCAACCGCCGCGCGAACCCCTCCCCCTCCCGCTCATACAAAAACAGCGGCGGCTCGCAGTCCGACCTCGAGCGAAACGGCGCATCCGCCATCGCCGCCCGCAGCTCCAAATTATTGTAGATCTCCCCATTACTCACCAACGCCGACCCACCCGGCGCGAAAAACGGCTGATCCCCCGTCACCAAATCAATAATCGCCAGCCGCAACTGGATCAGCGCAGTATCCCCCCGCACCACCCGACCCACCCCATCCGGCCCCCGATGCGCAATCCCCGCGGCCAACCGATCCAACACCCCCCCATCCGGCCGCGACCCATCCCGCGTCACCAACCCGGCTATTCCACACATCGGCACGCTCCAGGGAGAAGGAAGAAAGGAAGGCCAGGGCGCTGCCCTGGACCCGCCAAGGGGCCGTGGCCCCTTGGATCCCGTTACTTAAGGGATTGGTTTTGAGGGAGGAGGGGGGCCTACTCGGT
>JAPLOH010000234.1:0-9031 GCA_026400845.1 Alphaproteobacteria bacterium | reverse complement strand
GGGGGCCTACTCGGTGGTTGCCAGTGCGGAGTAGGCCCCCCTCCTCCCTCAAAACCCTCTTAAACAAATGGGTTCTAAGGGCCACTGCCCTTAGCGGGGTCCAGGGGCAGCGCCCCTGGCCTTGCCTTCCTTCCTACCCCTGCGGCGCCGATGGTGCAAAGCCGAAGGTGGCTTCGAAGCGGGCGGCGAAGGCGGGCCAGACGGCGGGGTTGAGCACGCGGCTGGCGGGTTTGCCGTCGAGGATATCGAGCATTTGTTCGGCGGCGATGCGGGCGATATTGGCGCGGGATTCGCGGGTGACGCCGGCGGTATGGGGGCTGACCAGCACGTTATCGAACTGCATGAGCGGATGGTCTTTCGGCGGCGGTTCCTTGAACCACACGTCGAGCCCGGCGCCGGCGATGGATTGGGTGCGGAGGGCTTCGTAAAGGGCTGCTTCGTCATGGATACCGCCGCGGGCGGTGGTGACGAAATAGGCGTGTTTCTGCATCAGCCCGAAGGTGCGGGCGTTCATCAGGTTCAGGGTTTCCGCGGTGCGCGGGCAGTTGATGGAGACGTAGTCGGCCTGGGTGAGCATCTCGTCGAGACCGGACTTGGTGGCCCCCTTGGCGGCGATTTGTTCGGCGGAGAGGTAGGGGTCGTAGGCGAGGACGCGCATGTTGAACAGCACGCGGCACAGCTCCGCGAGCCGCCCGCCGACATGGCCGAGGCCGATGATGCCGAGGGTCTTGTCCTTGAGCTCGGTGCCCATATAGGCGTTGCGCTCGATGCCGTCGGAGCGGCGCATGAAGCGGTCGGTTTCGATGATGCGCTTGGCAAGGCAGAGCATCATGGCGAGCGCGTGCTCGGCCACCGCCTCCTTGTTCCCGCCAGCCTGGTTGACCACCAGCACGCCAGCCTTGGTGCAGTCATCGAGATCAACGGTGTCGTAGCCAGCGCCATTGGTGGAGATCACCAGCAGGTTGGGCGCGCGGGCGAGCAGGCCAGCATGGGCGTGGAAGCCGGGGTCAAGCTCATCACGGGCGGAGCCGATCTGGAAGGCATGCGCGGCTTCCAGCACCGGACCGGCCTCGGGCGCCGCGGCGTCATTCTCCAGACGGTCGACGCGGATATCCTCGCGGGTGGCGAGGATATCGAGGAAGTTAGTGGCGGCGACGCGATCGACGTAGAAGACGCGCTTGGTATTGACAGCCATTCGGACGTTTCCGTTGCTTGGTGATTGTGCGGAACCCTACCGTCCCCCTCAATCTCCGGCAATCCGCAACGCCTCACCGGTCATCGCAGAGATCACACCAGGCAGCACTTCTTGTATTTCTTGCCGCTGCCGCAGGGGCACGGATCATTGCGGCCGATTTTCACCGCCTTAACGATGGGCTCGCCAGGGAGATCGCCCTCTATGAGTCCCCGGCCACCAAACATCGCCTCATGGTAGTTCGGCGCCGGCGTCGCGCGCGCAGTCCGCAGTCCCAGCTTGATCTCGATATCCTCGAGGTCGCCGGCCACCGAGATATCCACTGCGTCATCGGCGAACGCCGCGCGAATGGGCACTATCAGTTCCACCGCCCGAATATCGCCGCAGGCGATCAGGACAAACCCATTGACCGTCTCGTCGCGCACGGGATAACCGGCCAGAATGCGCTCGAACCGGTGAAGGCACGCCGCGCGCAAATCGGGATGAAACTCAACCATCGTGGCGAGCGCGCCAATCAAATTGAGCCGCGTGCCTAAGCTGGTATCCGGATGCACCAGCAATCGCTCGACCGACGCGAACGCCGCTGCCCCGATCATGCCGAGGGCGACTGGCACGTCCCGGTCAGCGGCATAGTCGTCTTCGTCGGCGTCTTCCAGCACGGTGAGCAATGGCATAACGGCCGCGTCGGCCCTCATCTGGCCAAGCGCGCGCCAGGCGTGCATCTGGGCCCATACAGCCGGGTCGTTTTCTCCAGTGCCGGCGTCCCAATCCGTGGCGAGCTGGATGAGTTCAGGGATGTCGGCCGAGGAGAACCCGTACTCCCCGGCATAGTCGCGCCAGGAATGATGGTCCGCCACCTTGTCATCGCCGATCGCCAATAATTGGCTGACGGGGGGCGTGTAACGGGCGGGCAAGCCAGCCTCAACTGACGGCATTGAGGACCTCCACAGATATGGGTCGATCCGCCATCACCCCGCCGCGCCGAACCGCTCGATGCGATACCAGGGGTTGATCGGCGTGCCATGCAGCACCGTCTCGGCGGTCAGCTTCCCGCTGATGGGGCCGAGCGTGTAGCCGTTGGCGGTGAGCGCGTTGTAGTAGCCGGGCAGACCGGGCACGTCGCCGAGCAAGGGCGCGCGGTCGAGCGCGGTGTTGATACCGGTCCAGCTGCGGATGATCTGCAGGCCGCGCAGCGCCGGCAGCGCCTGGGCGGCGACCCAGAGATTGCCCTGGATGTTCCGCCGCAAATTGCGCGTGCGCCCATCGCGCGGATCGAAACTACCGAACCAGCCGCCGCCGATCAGCAATCCGCCGCTGTCCTGCTGCTTCAGCGAGAGATGCCGCCCAGCCATCGCCACCAGCCCCTCGACCATGCGCGGCGCCGGCTCGGTGACGATCACCTGCTGCACCGTGCCGGTCACCGGCAAATCGAGCCCGACCATGGCGCCGATCACCGCGCCCCATGGTCCCGCACAATTCACCACCTTGCCGGCGGTCACATCGCCCTTGCTGGTGCGAATGCGCCAGGTCGCCCCCTCACGGCTGAGGCCGGAAACCTCGGCCCCCTTCAGCATCCGCGCCCCCTTGGCCTGCGCAAGCCGGGCGAGCGCCATGGTGCCGCGCAGCGGGTCGATGCGGCCTTCGCCCGGGCAGAACACCGCGCCGGCCAGGTTGGGCGCGAGATGCGGCGCGAGGCGGCGCAACTCATTGGCGCCGATGATTTCGGTCTGCACGCCGTAGCGATGCTCCAGCGCCACCTTGCCGCGCAGCCATTCCAGCCGCTCCGGCGTATCGGCCAGCACCAAACCGCCGGGGGTGGAGATACCAAGCCCCTCGCCGGCATCGGCGGCGATCTGGTTCCACAACGCCACGCTTTGCGGCCCGAGCGGCAAAGTATGCGCGGCGTGGCCGCCATCCTCGGGCGTGCCGGGGACGCCGAAATCATAGGGAATGAGCTGCACATGCAGGCTGCCGGCATTGGCCGTGGAGGCGGCGAGTCCGGCCTCGTCACGATCGATCACCAGCACGTCGGCGCCTTCCTGCGCCATGTAATAGGCGGCGGAGAGCCCCACCGCGCCGCCGCCGATGATGACGATATCGGCGTGGCGATCGGCGGCGCCGGATGGGGCAATCGGCACGCGCCGCTGGTTGGGCGCGGGGGCGATCAGCAGCGGCGCCTCGAATTCCGCGACCTCGAACATCAACGGCGCCGCCGGCACCGGCTTCACCGGCACGCGCGGCGCGGCAAACGCGTCGGCCGAGGGCTGATCCGGGCAAAGCCGGGCGATGGAGGCCGCACAGAACCGCCCCTGGCAGCGCCCCATGCCGGCGCGGGTGGCGCGCTTCAGCGCGGCGATGGAAACCAGCCCGTGCGCGATCTCCTCGCGCAGCCGCCCGGCGGTGACCTCCTCGCAGCGGCAGACGATGGTGTCATCGGCGAGAAGTTCGGGGCCGGGCGGGCGGAACAGCGTCCACAGCGCATCCTGGAACGCATGCGCCCGGGCGATCTCGGCGGCATCGGCTGGGTTGGGCGCGGCGGTGAAGCCGAGATCCCGTGCGGCCGCGGCGCCGGCGATGCGGCCCTTGGCGAGCGCGATGCGCGAGCCGCCGAGTGTCGCGCCATCACCAATCGCGAACACCTCGCGCAGCTCGGTGCGGCCCTCGGCATCGGCCTCAGTGGCAAGATGGCCGAGCCCGACATCGACGAAGCGGTGGGGTATGTCGAGCGCGCGGGCGAGGCTGGTTTCGGGCTGGAATCCGAGATTGAGCGCCACGGTATCGGCGGCAATCACCTCCTCGCCATCTGGCGTGCGCAGGCGCACCTGCGCCACGCGCCCCTCGCCTTCGAGTGCGATCACCTGACCACCCCAGATCAGCCGCACCCCGGCGGCGCGCAGCGTGGTGAGGTAGGAGAGCCCCTGGCGCGCGAGGCCGGGGGCGGATTTCAACATGGTCCAGGCCTGGCGCAGCCCGGCGAGGCCGGGGAAGGGCGAGGCCTCCACCACCGCCGCCACCCGCACGCCCCCGGCGATGAGTTCGCAGGCGAGTTGCAGATTGAGCGGCCCGTTGCCGGCGATCACCACCGCTTCGCCAGGCGACACCCGCTGGGCGCGGACGAGGGTTTGCAGGGCGCCGGTGGTCATCACCCCCGGCAATGTCCACCCCGGCACCGGCGTCGGCCGCTCATGCGCACCAGGCGCGAGGATCAGCCGCTTGGGCCGGAACGTCACCGCCCGCCCATCGACAATCGCCGCCACCTCATCCGCCGCGAAAGCCGCCCAGACCGTCACGGAGGCCAGTAACGTGATTCCCGACTTCGCCGCCTCGTCCCGCAGCGCATTGCCCTCGCGGAACTGCGCGTCCGGCGCGTTGTCGACGTGGGATGGGGCGAGGCGCTTGTGATACTGGCCGCCCGGCGCGTCCCGCTCATCGAGCACGATCACGTCCGCGCCGGCACGTGACGCGGTCAACGCGGCCGACAGCCCGGCCGGCCCGGCGCCCACCACCAGCACGTCACAATCCCGCATCTCCAATTCGTCGCCGGCGGGGAAATCGCCGAGCACCAGCTCCTCAGGCGCGGCGGAGGTCACCGCCATCCCGTCCCGCACCTTCTCCAGGCAGGCGCGGCGGCCGATTTCGCCATCCACCGTCACCACGCAATCGAAGCACGCCCCCATGCCGCAATAGAGCCCGCGCGGCGCCCCGCTCGCGGTCTCGCGGAACGTGGTGATCCCCGCGGCCGATAGCGCGGCGGCGACGGTTTCGCCCGCCAGCGCGGTGATCCGCCGCCCCTCGAAGGTGAATTCCACGGCGGTGGCGGTGGGCTGAATTGTGGGGTGAGCGAGGCGCATGCGAATTCCTTGCGGGCGGCGGCCAAATCGGTTGCACTGCAACACTTCAAGGCTGACACAGCTTCACGACAACGCAAGAGGCGAACGAATGGCGACGTATGATCTGGTGGTGCGCGGCGGCACGGTGGTGACGGGCACTGATGTGGTGCGGGCGGATGTCGCCATCAAAAACGGCCGCATCGCCGCCATCGGCGAGGGCTTCGAAGGCACCAACACGATGGATGCCGGCGGCCTCCTCGTCCTCCCCGGCGGCGTCGATACGCATTGCCATATCGAACAGCTCCAGGAAGGCGGCGGCGCCGATGAGGAGACCTGGTCCACCGGCAGCACCGCGTGCCTAGCCGGCGGCACCACCTCCGTCGTCGCATTCTCCACCCAGTTCAAGGGCCACGGCATCCTGGAGCCGCTGGCCGAGTACCGCCGCCGCGCCGCCAAGGCGATGGTGGACTACTCCTTCCACCAGATCATCACCGACGCGTCGGACGAGGTGATCTGGAAGGAGATCCCCGAAGTCGTCGCCTCCGGCGTGCGCAGCCTCAAGGTGTTCCTCACCTATGATCCGCTGCACCTCGACGATCGCGCTTTTATCCGCGTGCTCGCCGCCGCCCGCCGCGCCGGGGCCATCGTCACCGTGCATTGCGAGAACTACGAGGCGATCAACTGGCGCACCGAGGCGCTACTGAAATCCGGCCGCACCGCGCCGATGTATCACGCCTGGTCGCGCCCCAAGATGATCGAGCGGGAGGCCACCCACCGCGCCATCGCGCTGGCCGAAATGGTGGACCAGCCGATCCAGATCTTCCACGTCTCCTGCGCCGAGGTCGCCGCTGAAATCGCCGCCGCCCAGGCGCGCGGGCTGAAAGTCTGGGGCGAAACCTGCCCGCAATATTTCGTGCTGACCGCCGGCCACATGGATCGTCCGGGCTTCGAGTGTGCCAAGTTCAGGTGCTCCCCCGCGCCGCGCGACGCCGCCGACCAGGAGAAACTGTGGCAACAAGTCCGTCGCGGAACGCTCGACGTCGTCTCCTCCGACCATTCCGGCTGGTGCTATGACGGCACGCGCGGCAAGCAGGTGAACGGCACCGACGCCAATTTCCGGGACATCCCCAATGGCGTGCCCGGCCTGATGGCGCGCCTGCCGATCATCTTCTCCGAGGGCGTCAGCAAGGGGCGCATCGACTTGCAGACCTTCGCCCGCATCACCGCCACCAACCCGGCCAAGCTGTTCGGCCTCTACCCGCGCAAGGGCAGCATCGCCCCGGGCTTCGACGCCGACCTGGTGCTGTGGGACCCCAACAAGCGCACCACACTGACCAACGACCACATGCAGCACACCATCGACTACACGCCCTATGAGGGCCTGGAAGTGACGGGCTGGCCGGTCGCGACCCTCCGGCGCGGTGAGGTGGTGATGCGTGATGGCAAGGTGCAGGCGCCGGAAGGCTCCGGCCAATTCCTCGCCCGTGGCCCCTACGACATGATCCGCCCCACCGGCGTGCTGCCCGACGGATTTGACGGCGCGGAATGGGCGTGAGCCTGCTCTCCGTCCGCGGCCTCACCCGCAGCTTCTATGGGGTGCAGGCCCTGCGCGGCGTGGATTTCGACGTCGCGCAGGGCACCATCACCGCGCTGATCGGGCCGAACGGGGCCGGCAAAACCACGGCGTTCCAGTGCATCACCGGCGTCGTCCCCCCCGACGGCGGCCAGGTGACCTTCAACGGCACCGACATCACCGGCTGGCGCGCCGACCGGGTGACCCAGGCCGGGCTGACCCGCACCTTTCAGATCGCCCGCGGCATTCCCCGCCTGTCCGTGCTCGACAACCTCCTGCTCTACGCCGTCGACCAGCCGGGCGAGGGCGTGATGTCCGCCCTGCTCGGGCTCGGCGGGGCGGCCGAGGAGGCGGCGCGGGTACGCGCCATCGAGATCGCCCGCCGCCTCAACCTGCTGCGCGTCGCCAACAACCCCGCCTCCGCCCTCTCCGGCGGGCAGAAGAAGCTGCTGGAGATCGGCCGCGCGCTGATGGCCTCGCCCAAGCTCATCCTGCTCGACGAACCCATCGCGGGGGTGAACCCCACGCTGGCCGAGGAAATCGCCGACCATCTCCGCACGCTGCGCGCCGAGGGCATCACCTTCCTGGTAATCGAACATCACATGGACCTCCTCGCCCGGTTGTGTGACCCGGTGATCGTCATGGCCGAGGGGCGCACCCTCACCGAAGGCAGCTTCGCCGCCGTCGCCGCCGATCCGGCGGTGCAGGAAGCGTATATGGGGCGGCGCAAATGGGCCTGATGTCTGCGCAAAACATCGTCTGCGGCTATGGCGCGGCGGATGAAATCCTCAAGGGCGCTTCCATCACCGTCCGCCCTGGCGAAATGGTGGCGATCATCGGGCCGAACGGCGCCGGCAAATCCACCCTGCTGAAAGCCATCGCCGGCCTGCTGCGCCTCAAATCCGGCTCCATCCAACTGGAAGACCAGGAGATCGCGGCGCTCGACCCGCGCTCCCGCGCCCGCCTCGGCATCGCCTTCGTGCCGCAGGAGGCCAATATCTTCCCGACCATGACGGTGCGGGAAAACCTGGAAATGGGCGGTTTCCTCGAACCCAAATCCGCCCCCGCCCGCATCGAGGCGCTGTTCGTCCGCTTCCCCATGCTCGCCGAAAAGCGCCGCCAGGCCGCCCGCACCCTCTCCGGCGGGCAGCGGCAAATCCTCGCTATGGCCATGGCCCTCATGGTGCACCCCAAGCTCCTCCTGCTCGACGAACCCTCCGCCGGCCTCTCCCCCAAGGCCGCCGAAGCCCTGTTCGACAGCATCGCCGCCATCCACGCCGAAGGCACCGCGATCGCGATGGTGGAACAAAACGCCCAGGAGGCGCTGGCGATCGCCGATACCGGCGTAGTGCTGGTCGATGGCCGCACCGCCCTGGTGGGGGTGGCGCGCGAAATGGCGGCGGACCCTGAAGTGCGGCGGATGTTCCTGGGGGGCTGATGCCCCTTCCCTTCCCCGCCCCATAGTGCGAATTTGCCGCTTCCGCTGGGAAGGAACCCGCCATGACCAATTGCATCCGCGGCCTCTGGTCCGCCATGACCACACCGCTTGACGCCGATGGCATGGTCGATCACGCCCTGCTGGCGCGGCACGGCAAGTTCCTCCTCGCCAACGGGTGCGACGGGCTGGTCCCCTTCGGCACCACCGGCGAAGGCACCTCCTTCAGCGCCGCCGAGAAGCTTGCCGCCGTCGAGGCCCTGCTCCAGGAAGGCATCCAGGCCTCGCAAATCGCGCTGGGCACCGGATGCCCCGCCATCACCGACACCATCAGCCTCACGCGCGACATGATGGGCCTCGGCCTGGTCCACGCCATGATCCTGCCGCCCTACTACTACCGGGAGGTGACGCCCGAGGGCATCGAAGACGCCTTCGCCGCCATCATCGACGGCGTCGGCTCCGACCGGCTGCGCGTCACCGCCTACCACATCCCGCAGGTCTCCGGCGTCGAAACGCCCGCCATCGCGCTCGCCGGCCTGCGCCGCCGCTACGGCGCCATCATGGCCGGGGTGAAGGACAGCACCGGCGACTGGAACAGCTTCCTCCGCTTCCGCGAAATCGCGCCGGAAATCGGCACGCTGGTCGGCGCCGAAGTGCTGATCGCCCGCGCGCTCGATGCCGGCGGCGTCGGCTCGATCTGCGGCATGGTCAATTTGGTGCCCGACCTCGTGCGCGCCATGTTCCACGGCCACGCCGGCACCGAGGCGATGGAGGCGGCGTGCGGGCAGATCGAGGCGCCGTTCATCTCGGTGATCAAATCCATCCTGGCGGCGCAGACGGGCGAAGCGGCCTGGCGCAGCGTGCGGGCGCCCTTCCGGCCGGTTGACGCGGCGATCGGGGTGAGGAAAGCGCAGGCTTTGGTGGCGATCCGGCAGAAGCAGGCGGCGGAGTAAGGGAAGAGTCTTCTTTCTTTGAAAAGAAAGAAGCAAAGAAACTTTTGC
>JAPLOH010000134.1 GCA_026400845.1 Alphaproteobacteria bacterium | reverse complement strand
CGCCTCGATCGGCATGAAGCCGCTGCATGTCCGCAAGGAGATCGACGGCTTCATCGCCGACCGCCTGATGGAGGCCCTGTGGCGCGAGGCGCTGTGGCTGGTCAATGACGGGGTGGCTACCACCGCCGAGATCGACGACGCCATCCGCTACGGTGCCGGTCTGCGCTGGTCCTTCATGGGCACCTTCCTGGTCTACCGGCTCGCCGGCGGCGAGGCCGGCATGCGCCACTTCATGGCCCAGTTCGGCCCGGCGCTGAAGTGGCCGTGGACCAAGCTGATGGACGTCCCCGAGCTGACCGACGAACTGCTGAACACGATCGTTCCCGGAGCTCACCGAGGCGCTGATCGACGAAGTCACCGCCCAATCCGACGCCCAGGCCGGCAATTTCAGCCACCGCGACCTCGAGCGCAAGCGCGACGATTGCCTGGTCGCCGTCATGCAGGCGCTGAAGACGCAGGATTTCGCCGCCGGCACCGTTCTCGCCGCCTACGAAGCCCAGCTCTACGCCACCGGCCACGCCAAGGCCGCCCTCCCCGATGACCTCGCCCAGCCCCTCCGCCTTCATCACGGCACCGTCGGGCCAGACTGGGTGGACTACAACCACCACATGACCGAGAGCCGCTACCTCCAGGTCTGCACCAACTCCACCGACGCCCTGCTGAAACTGGTGGGCTGCGATCTCGCCTACGTCGCCACCGGCTTCAGCTACTTCACCGCCGAGACCCATATCGTCCACCGCGCGGAGATCAAGGGCGGCGCCCCCTACTACACCACCACGCTGGTGCTCGGCGCCGACGACAAGCGCGTCCACCTCTTCCACGAAATCCGCCACGGCAACACCGACGCGCTGCTGGCCAGCGGCGAGCACATACTGCTCCACGTCGACATGTCCGCCGGCAAAGCCGTCGCCGCCCCAACAGAGATGGCCGCCCGCTTCGCCGCCATCCGCGACGCCCACGCGAAACTCCCCCGCCCCGCCGCCGCCGGCCGGGCCATCTCCTCCCAGAAACCCCGCGGCGTCCCCGGCCCCTCCGTCGATCGCATGATCGATGCCGAAGTCGCCGCCTTCATCGCCCGCACCGAGAGCTTCTACCCCGCCGAGACCAACAGCGCCGGCCCCGCCGAGAACCGCGCCATCTACAACCGCATGTGCGACGCCTTCCGCGCCCCCCGCCCCACCGGCATCACCACCACCGATTACTCCATCGGCCACATCCCCGTCCGCCACTACGCCATGTCCGGCGTCACCTCCGACGTCACCCTCCTCTACCTCCACGGCGGCGGCTACGTCGTCGGCGGGCTCGAATCCCATGACGACGTCTGCGCCGAACTCGCTTGCGATGCCGGCATCGAGGTCGTCTCGGTCGACTACCGCCTCTCCCCCGAGCATATCTACCCCGCTGCGCTGGACGACACCGAGGCCGCCTACCGCCACCTCATCGCCGAGGGCCGCCGCGTCATCGTCGGTGGCGACAGCGCCGGCGGCAACCTCACCGCCGCACTCTGCCTCCGCCTCAAGCGCCTCAACGCCCCCCAGCCCATCGGCCAAGTCATGATCTACGGCGGCTTCGGCGGCGACCCCTTCCGCGCCGGCGAGCGCAACCTCGATGCCCCCCTCCTCCCCATCCGCCACTCCGGCGGCTACCGCGCCCTCTACGCCGGCGGCGAATCCCGCATCCCCAAGCACGACCCCGAATTCGCCCCAATCAGCGCGCCCGACCTCCGGGGCCTCGCCCCCGCCGCCGTCATCGCCGCCGGGATCGACCCCCTCCGCCAGGACAGCGAGGACTACGCTGCCCTGCTCGCCGCCTCGGGAGTGCCCACCCTCTTCCGCGTCGAACCCGGCCTGGTCCACGGCTACCTCCGCGCCCGCCATTCCAGCCGCGCCGCCGCCCGCAGCTTCCGCGCCATCGCCGCCGCCCTCCGCCTCATGGCATCCGGCGAATTCGCTGCCCTCTACGACAGCCCGGAGCCCCGCTGATGTCCGACTCCCCCCGCCGTGGCCGCGGCCGTGACGCCAAGCGCGCCGCCCGCATGGCCCACGCCATTGACACCGTCCCCTTCATCACCCGCAAACTCACCCCCTACGAGGCGACCAGCGAAGAAGGCCTCGCCCTCATCGAGCACAACGCCGAAACCGTGCTCGAAGAAATCGGCATCGACTTCAAGGGCGACCCCGAAGCCCTCGCCCTCTGGCGCGATGCCGGGGCCGACGTCCAGGGCGAGCGCGTCCACTTCCCCCGCGGCCTCTGCCGCTCCCTCGTGCAAACCCACGCGCCGAAAACCTACATCCAGCACGGCCGCAACCCCGCCCGCTCCGTCGTGATGGGCGGCCCCAACACCGTCTTCGCCCCCAACTACGGCTCCCCGCCGCTACGGCACCATCGAGGATTTCCGCAATTGCGTGAAACTCACCTACGCCTCGCCCTGGCTCCACCACTCCGGCGGCACCATCTGCGAACCCGTCGACCTCCCCGTCAACAAACGCCATTTCGACATGCTCTACGCCCACATGCGTTGGAGCGATAAACCCTACATGGGCTCCGTCACCGCCCCCGAACGCGCCGAAGACAGCGTCAACATGTCCCGCATCCTGTTCGGCGATGACTGGATCGACCCCTCCACCGGCCGCCCCAAGACAGTGATGACCAGCCTCATCAACGCCAACTCCCCGCTCACCTGGGACTCCACCATGCTGGGCGCGCTGAAGGTCTACGCCCGCAACAACCAGGCCAACCTCACCACCCCCTTCATCCTCGCCGGCGCCATGTCCCCCGTCACGGTGGTGGGCACCTGCACCGTCACCCTCGCCGAAGCCCTCTCCGGCATGGCCTTCGCCCAGCTCGTGAACCCCGGCGCCCCCGTCATCCTCGGCAGCTTCGCCTCCTCCATCTCCATGCAATCCGGCGCCCCCACCTTCGGCACCCCCGAACCCTCCCTCGTCCTCTACGTCATGGCCGCCCTCGCGCGGCGCCTCGGCGTCCCCTTCCGCTCCGGCGGCGCCCTCTGCGCCTCCAAAGTGCCGGACGCCCAGGCCGCCTACGAATCCGCCAACACCATGAACGCCACCATGATGGGCGGCGTAAACTTCGTCCTCCACGCCGCCGGCTGGCTCGAAGGCGGCCTCGCCCTCTCCTACGAAAAATTCGTCATGGACTGCGACCAGGCCGGCATGTGGCACGCCTTCGCCAACGGGGTGGACCTCTCCGACAACGGCCAGGCGATGGACGCCATCCGCGAAGTCGGCCCCGGCAGCCACTTCCTCGGCTGCGCCCACACCCAAGCCAACTTCGAAACCGCCTTCTACCGCTCCAACATCGCCGACAATAACAGCGTCGAACAATGGGAAGCCGAAGGCGCCCAAGACACCGTCGCCCGCGCGAATACCATCTGGAAACGCACCCTCGCCGAGTACACCGCACCGCCGATCGATCCTGGCATCGATGAGGCGCTGATCGACTACATGGCCCGCGGCAAGGCAGCGATGCCGGATTCCGACATCTGATCCCAATCCGGTCAAACTTTGACCGTTGCCACTCCCGATGGCCGAGAGATTGAATGCGACTGCTATCAGCTGTGTTTGATCCGTCTTGTTAGAGCCACTCCGGCGTTCAATGTGGGTCTATCATGTGCCCGAGACCCGTGGCCCGGCTCCGCTGAGCCTCACGTCGGGGGCGATCGGCCAGCGCCGTCCGGGCAGTGTCGTCGACCACATCGATCAAGGCAGCCAATACACCTCGTCGGCGTTCGGGCAAATTATTTCACTCCAATTTCAAAAAATGAAGCGCTACTCCCTGCTCCTGCCGCGCCGATTTCATGAGCGGTGTTGCGTAACGTCGGGGATGGCGGAGCGTCTTTACGATGTGCCGGCTGTCCGGTGCGTGCGTTCAACCAAACGGAGACGTTCCATGAAATCCGCTGTGATGGCGGGGCTGTTTGCCCTGCCGCTTCTGGCTGGCTGCGCCCAGCAGACCGCGATGACTGCCAACAATTGCGCAGAATCGATGAAAATGGCTGACGAGGCCATCATGAAATCCACCGACATGAAGAAGAAAGAGATGGCCATGAAGGAGGTGGCCATGGCGAAGGAGATGATGATGCAGAAGAAAGACGCCGAATGCGTCATGCACTCCAACATGGCGATGAAGCTGATCATCTAGTTTCTCGGGCACTCCAACAGATCGGAAAAAGTTTTTTGCTTCTTTTTTTCAAAAAAGAAGCGCTTCCTTTATTTCTTCCGCCATTTCGCGAGCCCGTGCATCGCACCCCCCGCCAGCAGCCCCCAGAAGGCGCCACCGATGCCAAACCAGCCAACCCCGGAGGCGGCGACGAGGAAGGTGATCACCGCGGCTTCGCGGTCGGCGGGGTCGGACACGGCGCCCATCAGGGCACCACCGAAGGCGCCGAGGAGGGCGAGGCCGGCGACGGCTTCGATGAGAATGGGCGGGGAGGCGGCGATGAACACGGTCGCGGCGCTGGCGAGCAGGCCGTAGAGCACGTATCCCGTACCGGAGATGGTGGCGGCCCAGTAGCGGCGCGCGGGGTCGGGGTGGGCGTCGGTGCCAGCACAGAGGGCGGCAGTGATGGCGGCGAGATTGACCGAGAGGCCGCCGAACGGGGCGGCGAGAAGAGAAAACACGCCGGTGGCGGTGAAGACGCGGGATGTATCGGGGTGGTAGCCGTTGAGGTTGAGGACGGCCATGCCGGGGATGTTCTGCGAGGCCATGGTGACGATGAACAGCGGCACGGCGAGGCCGATCAGCCCGGCGAGCGAGAAATGCGGTGCAATGAAGATCGCCGACGGCCAAAGGGCGCCGGGCTGGATGGCGTGGAAATCGGCCGTGGTGGCCACCAGCACGGCGGCGACCAGCACGGCGGCCGGCATGGCGTAGAGGCGATTGATTTTCGCAACCACCGCCCACGTGAGGATGATCGCCAACCCCATGGCCGGGCTGACGGCCACCGCGCGGACCGGGGCGAGGCAAAGGTTCAGCAGCACGCCGGCGAGCATGGCGTTGGCGATCGGTCGCGGGATGGCGGCGACCGCACGGTCGAGCGAGCGGATTTGGCCGGCGAGGATGATCAGCACGCCGGTGATCAGGAACGCGCCCACCGCCCCGGCAAAACCACCTTCGACCTGCGCGGTGCCGGCGAGCAGGGCGGCGCCGGGGGTGGACCAGGCGAAGCTGATGGGTTGGCGGGTGGCAAGGCTCATCACGATGCCGCCGAAGCCCATCGCCAGCGACACCGCGAGCAGGCCGGAAGCGGCCTGTTCGGGCGAGGCGCCGACCGCGGTCAACCCGCGGATGATCACCGCGAAGGTGCCGGCGAAGCCGACGAAGGAAGCCAGCACCCCCGCGGCGAGCGCGGGGGTGGAGAACTCGGCGCGCAGGCTCACCGGTTCAGGTTACCCCGGTCAAGACACTGGCGCCCATATTTCCGGAACGAAGGCGTAGCCGCTGCCGGCGCGGGCGACGTGGCCGAAGCAGGGGAAATCGAGATGCATGCCGGCGACGCGCAGCCGGTCGGTGGCGGCCTGGTCGAGGATGCGGGCGCGGGATTTGCGACCGAGCTCGATGTCGGTATCGAAACCCATACCCGCTTCGGGGCGGGCGAACTGCACACCGGGGACGTGCACCACGTCACCCCAAATGAGCAGCGAATCCCCGCCGGACGAAATCATCCAGCCGGAATGCCCCGGCGTATGGCCGGGCAAATGCACGGCGGTGACGCCGGGAATGCCCTCTCCGCCGTCCTTCACCGTCGTGATGCGCTCGGCATAGGGGGCCAACGCGGTGCGGGCGGTGACGAAGCCGCTCTTGTCGGACGCCGCCGCCTCATTGGCCTCGTTCAGCCAGAAGCCGCGCTCGGCCTCATGCATGACGATGTCGGCATTGGGGAAATAGGCGCCGCCCTCCGGTGTCACCAGGCCGCTCACATGGTCGATATGGGCGTGGGTGACCAGCACGCGGCTGATATCGGTGGTGGCGACGCCGAGGGCGGCAAGGTTGGTGCGCAGGCGGCCATGGTCCGGCCCGAAGGCGGTGCCGCTGCCGGAATCCACCAGGATGCGCTTGCCGCCGACCGTCAACATGAAGGCACTGATGGTGATGCGCGGCGGGATGGCGCGGAAGGTGGCGTGCAGCAGGGCCTCGGCCTCGGCGGCGGGGACGCCCTGGAGATAGGCAGTCTGCGCCTCGAAGGCGCCGTCGTTGAGCGCGGTGACGGTGATGTCACCGATCTGGCGGTGGTAGATACCTGGGTTCAGCATGGTTCGGTTCCCCTCGTTGCGGTTGGTTATGTGCCGGATCGGGCGGGGTCGGGCAAGGCGGCCTTGCTCCCCTGGCGGGCCAGCAGGCGGCGGCCGAACGGCAGCGCGCCGACGATACGGGCCACGAGGCCCATCCACCAGGGGAAGATGATGCGGTCACGACCCGCCGCAAGGCCGGCGAGGATGATCTGCGCCGCCTGGTCGGCCTCCATGAGGCCGGGCATTTTGTAGCGGTTGGCCGCCGTCATCGCGGTGCGGATGAAACCGGGGCAGACTGAGGCGAGAAGGATACCGGCAGCTGCGGCGGCGGGGCTGCTTGCGCGGGCCCAGGTGTCGATTGCGGCCTTGCTGGCACCGTAGGCGGGGGCGTTGGGGGTTGGCAGCAGGGCGGCGATGGAGGCGATGACGGCGATGGTGCCGCGCTTTCCGCCCCGCGCGGGCTGCGCACGCATCGCCTCCAGCGCGGGGAGCACAGTATTGAGCGCGCCATCGAGGTTGACGGCGAAGATGGCCCGGGTCTGCGCGGCGGTTTCGCCCGCGCCATTGCCGGTGCCGCCGGAGATGCCGGCATTGGCCACCACGAGATCGAGCGGGCCGGCGGCGGCGATCCAGGCGGCCATGCTAGCGGCATCGGTGACGTCGAGCACCGCCGCCTGGACAGTGGCACCCTTGGCGCGGCAGGCGGTGGCCGTGTCATCCAGGCGCGTCGCATCCCGCCCGCTGAGGTGGAGCGCGGCGCCGGGGCCAGCGAGGGCGAGGGAAAGGGCGCGGCCAATGCCGGAGGAGGCGCCGGTAATCAGGGCTGATCTGTATGGGCTCATGTTCCGAGCCTAGCGCAAGGCTGCTAGGAGAGGGGAGTGGTCGTGGGAATTTCATGATGTCTTGTGTGCGTTCGATGACCGGCTTCGCGCGCAGCGAGGGTGCGGTGGGCGGCTTCTCCTGGGTGTGGGAGCTGCGCAGCGTAAACGGGCGCGGGCTGGAGCTGCGCTTCCGCCTGCCCTCGGGGTTCGACGCGCTGGAGCCGGCGTTCAAGGACCAGGCGAGCAAGGCCCTGCGGCGCGGCAATGTCACCGCCAATCTTAACGTCAAGCGCGAGGAACAATCGCGGCTGGCGCCCGATCCGGCGGCGCTGGAGCAGGTGCTGGCCCTCGCGCTCGATCTCGCCGCGCGCATCCCGGGTGCTGCGGCACCACGGGCGGAGGCGCTGCTG
>JAPLOH010000155.1 GCA_026400845.1 Alphaproteobacteria bacterium | reverse complement strand
CGTCACGATGGCAATCGCCGGCAGCGCCCAGGTCTGGCTGATGATGAGATCGACGCTGGGCAGGTTCACCAGCGACAGGATATCGGCGAGCAGGCCGCGATCGGGCAGATAAACCAGCCGCCATATCAGGGTGACAATGGTGACCGACAGCACCGAGGAGCCGAAAAAGATCGTGCGCAGGATGGCGCTGCGGCGCAGCGTGTTGTTCAGCGCCAGCGCCAGGAACAGGCCGAGGCCGACAAAAGCCGGTGTCGTCATCAACACGAATTTGATGGTGTTGCGCACCGTGCCCCGGAAGATCTTGTCGTCCAGCAGGTTCTGGAAATTCTCCAGACCGACGCCGCCAGCCCAGCCGCCGAGCATGTCGTAGTCCTGGAAGGCAAGCCATATGCCGAGTACCAGCGGCGCGAACAACAGCGCGCCGACCAGCAACAAATAGGGTGCCACGAACAGCGCATGGCCGATCGCGGGCTGCCCGATGCCAGCAGAGGCCGAGGCGGGCGCGGCGCTAGCCATGCAAAGCGAACCCATCCGGCCCGAATAGATGCGCGGCCGTGCCGTCGATGGTGAGCGCGACGCTGTCGCCGACCGACAGTCGAACATCACCCGGTTCGTCATAAACGACGGAGCTGCCATCGGCGAAGTTGGCATAGACCAAGGTTCGCTCGCCGAGCCGCTCGATCACATCGACTTTGGCCGCGGCACCGCCGCCGGGGAGCACGTGCTCGGCCCGCACGCCGAGGGTGAGGCCGCCCGACGACACCGCTGCGATGGGGATCACAGTCGCGACCTCACTGCCATCGGGCAGCCGCGCGACAGCCATGCCGCCGCGCTCTGTCACACCAGCGATCGTGAGAAAATTCATCGCCGGCGCCCCAATGAAACCGGCGACGAAGCGGGTGCGCGGGCGCTGATAGATCTCCATGGGCGTACCGACCTGCTCGATCCGCCCCTGGTTCATCACCACGATCCGCGTCGCCATCGTCATCGCCTCCACCTGATCGTGGGTGACGAAAATCATCGTCGAGCTGACGCGCTGGTGCAGCCGGGCGAGCTCGATGCGGGTGCGGCTGCGCAGGGCGGCATCGAGGTTGGAGAGCGGCTCGTCGAACAGAAAGGCGCGCGGCTGCTTCACGATGGCCCGCCCGATCGCGACGCGCTGGCGCTGGCCGCCGCTGAGCTGGGTGGGTTTGCGGGCGAGCAACTCGCCGATCTCCAGCATCTCGGCGGCGTCAGCGATCTTGCGGTCGATCTCGGCCTGGGGGGTGCCGATGTTGCGCAGGCCGAACGCCATATTCTCGCGCACCGTCATATGCGGATAGAGCGCGTAGTGCTGGAAAACCATCGCAACCCCGCGATCGCCGGGCGCCATGGTGTCGATGCGGGTGCCGCCAAGATGGATTTCGCCGCGGCCCACCGCCTCCAGCCCCGCGATCATGCGCAGCAGGGTGGATTTGCCGCAGCCGGAAGGGCCAAGGAAAACGGCGAACTCCCCTGAGGGTATGTCGAGCGACAAATCCCGGATCACTTCGACGGTACCAAACTGTTTCGACACGTTGCGTAGACTGAGCTCGGCCAAGCGCTTCCTCCCGGGAAGGCATCAGGGATTTATTGGGGGTTCAAATCAGCGAGAGGGTGCCGATCTGTTTGTTGACGGCAGTCTAGATCGCCCCCTAGCGTCGTCAAGCGCCAGCCCAGGCGCGCGAGGGAACTCCGGGAATGAATGAGCGACTACGCCGCCCGCCCGCCGTGCCGCTGGTGACCTTTGACCCGCATACCAGCATCTGGAGCATGGCGGATCGCCTCACCGATGATTGGCCGCGCCATTGGACGGGCACGAAAATGGCGCTCTGCGCCGTGGTTCGCATCGATGGCGTGGCCTACCGGCTGATGGGCGGGGCCGAATGGTGCCCCCGCGCGGCCGAGCAGGTTTCGCTGACGGTGCGCGCGACCACCAGTGCCTACGTGTTCCGCTGCGGCCCGGTGGAAGTCGGGCTCGATTTCATCACTCCTTTGCTGGCCGATGATCTCGACCTGCTGTCCCGCCCCGCCACCTACTTGCGCTTCGCCGCGCGCACGCTCGACGGGCGGGCGCACGACATCGAGGCGTATGTCGACATGACCGGCGAAATCGCCGTCAACCTGCCGCACCAGCGGGTCTTCTGGGACCGGCACGAGGCGGACGGCATCCTGGCACTCAGCTTCCGCGGCGAGGACCAGCGCATTCTCGAGACCGCCGGCGACCATCGGCGGATCGAGTGGGGCACCGCGCTGCTGGCCGGGCACAGCGATCGCGTGCATGGCACGATCGGCGATATCGACATCTGTCGCGATGCCTTCGTGGAGACCGGCGCGGCCTCCGAGCGCGGGCTGAAACCGGCACCGCGCAAGACCGACTACAACTCCGACGCCGTGCTGGCGCTGACCTTCGATCTCTCGGTGAGGCCGAGCGCGCAGGCCAGCGAGACCTTGGTGGTGGCCTATGACGATGAATGGGCGATCGAATATTTCGGCCAGAAGCTGCGGGCCTGGTGGCGCCGCTTCGACAATTCCGGCCCGTTGAGCCTGCTCGCCGACGCGTTTCGCGAGCAGGACCAGGTGATCGCCCGTGCCGCGGCGTTCGACGAGACGCTGGCGGCCCAGGGCCGCGCGGTGGCGGGCGAGGCCTATGCCGATCTGCTGGCACTCGCCTGGCGCCACACGCTGGCCGCCCACAAGCTCGCCGCCGGGCCGGATGGCGAACCGCTGTATTTCTCCAAGGAGAATTTCTCCAACGGCTGCATCGCCACCATCGACGTTACCTACCCGTCTGCACCGCTGTTCCTGCTGTTCAATCCCGCGCTGCTACGGGCGATGATCGTGCCCTATTACAGCTACTGCGCGAGCCCGGCCTGGCCTTTCCCCTTCGCCGCGCATGATCTCGGCACCTATCCCAAAGCCAACGGCCAGACCTACCGCAACTTCGACAAGGACCCAGGGCAGCCCATCCTCGAAACCCAAATGCCGGTCGAGGAATGCGGCAACATGCTCATCCTCATCGCCGCCCTCGCCCAGGTGACCGGCGACCTCGACGATGCCCGTGCCCATTGGCCCTTGCTGACGCAATGGGCGGAGTATCTCGCCGAGCACGGCGAGGACCCCGGCGAGCAGCTCTGGACTGATGATTTCTCTGGCGTGCTCGGCCACAACGTCAACCTCGCCGCCAAGGCCGCCTGCGGGCTTGCCAGCTATGCCCGCCTCGCCGCGCAGATAGGAGAGGCGGATGCGGCCGCGCGCTTCGGCTCCATCGCCAAAGCCTTCGCCGATAGCCTGCTGGAACGCGCCAGGGACGGCGACGCCACCCGCCTCGCCTTCAACCAGCCGGGCAGTTGGAGCCTCAAATACAACATGGTGTGGGACCGGCTGCTCGGCCTCGGCCTGTGGAGCGAGGCCGAGCGGCGGCGGGAATTGGCCGCCTATCGCCGCCGGGTCGAACTCTACGGCTGCCCGCTCGACAACCGTTCGACGCTCACCAAGCCGGAATGGATGCTATGGGCCGCATCCCTGGCCGACGACCCCAGCCTGTTCGCCGACTTCGTCGAGCGCATCACCCGCTATGCCAACGAAACACCGAACCGCGTGCCCCTCTCCGACCTCTACTTCACCGACACCGGCCGCAAGATCGGCTTCCAGGCGCGCTCCGTCCTGGGCGGCCTGTTCGTCGGCCTGATGCCGGCACAGTCGGGCTATCAGTTTAAGAGTGTGAGAAGCGAGAGAGGGGGCCAACTCGGTGGATGCAACCGCGGAGTAGGCCCCCTCTCTCGCTTCTCACCTTTCCTTCAAATGCATGAGGTCAAGGGGCTCGGCCCCTTGCGGGGGTCGAGGGGGCAGCGCCCCTCGCCTTCCTTCCCTCCGGCACCCGTTTGCCCGACTGCGCTAGGACCAGAACGCCGGCATCACGTCGGCTGCTAGGAGTTCCAGGGTTTCGGCGTCATTGGCGAAGGCGCTGCTGATGACGAGTTGGATGCCGGCATCCTGGTATTGGCCGACGAGGTCGGTGACCATGGCGGGGGTGCCGAGCAGGCCGCGGAAATAGGGGGCGGCGTTGAGGCGTTCGGCCTTTGCCTTGGCCTCCGCCTCAGTGCGGCCGAGCAGGAGCGCGATGGTGTTGGTGCGCTCGATGTCGTCGTAGTTGCGGCCGTTCTCGTCGCAATGCTTGCGCAGGATGGCGAGTTTCGCCCGGATGGTCGCGGGGTCACCGAACAGGTTGCAGGCATTGGCGTGGCGCGCGACGGCCCGGAGCGTCATCTGCTCGCCGCTGCCACCGATCATGATCGGCGGGTGCGGCCGCTGGATCGGCTTGGGCTCCAGGATGGCGTCTTCGGCGTGGAACCACTGCCCGTGGAAGGTGGTGCGCTCCTGCGTCCACATCGCCTTGATGAGGCGCAACCCCTCGACCATCTGGCGGATGCGCATGGCCGGCTCGGGCGGGAAATCATAGCCGTACTGCGTGTATTCGCTCTCGAACCAACCGGCGCCATAGCCGAAGGTGAGCCGGCCCTGGCTGATCTGGTCGACCCCGGCGGCGATTTTCGCGAGCAGCGCCGGGTTGCGGTAATGCACCGAGGTGACCAGCGTGGCGAGGCGGATGCGGCTGGTGACGGCGGCGAGCGCGGCGAGCACCGTCCAGCCCTCCATGAACGGCTCGGTCGGTGCGCCGGCGATGGGGATCTGGATCAGGTGGTCCATCACGGAGAACCAGTCGAACCCGTTATCCTCCGCCCAGCGCACCTTGGCGGCGACACCGGGGAAGATGTCGGAAGGCGCGGTGCCGAACTTCCAGGACGGGTTGTGGATGCCGAACTTCATCGCCGTGCTCCGATCAATAACCTGCGCTGCGATCTACCAGTTCCCGCAGCGGCCGGCCATCGAGGAAGCGGGAAAGATTGTCAACGAACAGCCGCGCCACCACGCCATCGCGCTGCGGATGTCCGCCGCCGATATGGGGCAGCACCATGATGCCCTCGGCACGCCAGAGCGGATGCTCGGCCGGCAGCGGCTCGGTGCGGAAGACGTCCAGGATGGCGCCCGCGATGATCTTGCCCTTGCAGGCGGCGATGAGGTCGTCGTCCCGGATGAGATGGCCGCGGCCGAAATTCAGCAGCCAGGCGGAGGGCTTCATTTTGGCGAGGCGCTCGGCGTTGATGAAGTTGTCGGTCTCAGGCGTCGCCGGCAGCAGCAGCACGACGAAGTCAGACTGCGCCAGCACCATGTCCGTTTCGTCCGGCGCGTAAACCTCGGCATGCGCCACCGCAGCCGTGCCGCGCCGCGTGCCGATGACGCGCATGCCAATGGCGGAGGCCATGCGCGCGAGGTCCTGCCCGATGGCGCCGAGGCCGAGTATGCCGAGCGTCTTGCCCGCAAGCGGCGTCGCCATCCGCCGCACCCACTGTCCCGCGGGCGTCTGCGCGATGGCGGCATAGGGCTTGGCGATGTGGAACAGCGCGCCGAGGATATTCTCCGGCATCGACTCCCGATGCGTGCCGCGGGCGCAGGTCAACGTGAGGCCCGCCGGCAGGTCCGGCAGCGCGAACCAGCTCTCGACGCCGGCGGTGAGCGACTGCGCCCAGCGCAGCTTCGCCATGCCCGGCAGCACGCCGGCCGGCGCGCCCCAGGCCAGCATCGCCTCGACGCTGGCGCATTGCGCGGGCGACGGCATTTCGCTCCGCTTCAGCGTCTCGACGATCACGCGATCGCCGAGCCCCGCTTCGGCGATGGCAGCCTCATAGGCGGCGGGGGTGTCGGTCCAGAGCAGGACATGGGTGCGATTGGTCATGGGGACGTCCTCTCAGGCCTTGGCGGCGGCGAATTCACGCAGCATGGCGCCGCGCAGCAGGCCGATATCGGTGTTGATGCACAGGCAGCGGAAGCCGCGCTCCAGCGCCGCCTTGGCCTGCGCGCCATCGCCCGCGAGCCAGCCGAACGGCTTGCCGGCCTCCTTGGCCGCGGCGAGCAGCACCGCCTCGGCCGCGGCGTAGCGCGGGTCATCCATCTGGCCGGTGAAGCCCAGGCTGTCCGTGAGGTCGAAATGGCCGACCCAGCCGAGATCGAGCCCGGGCACCGCCATGATCTCGCGCGCATTGGCCAGGCCCGCCGCCGTCTCGATCAGCGCGATGGTCATCACCGCCTCATTGGCGGCGCGGATCGCCGGGCCAACCGGGCCGCCCTCGTAATCGTCATGCGCCATGCCGAAAGCGAGGCCGCGGGTGCCCTCCGGCCGGTAGCGGCAGTAGGAGACGAGTTCGCGCGCCTGCTCGGCGGTTTCCAGCATCGGCACCATGATCCCCATCGCCCCGGCATCCAGCACCGGGGAGACCAGATGCCGCGCGAGCCCGGGCACGCGCACCATCGGCACGATGCCGGCGCCACGGGCGAAGGCGATGGCGGCCTTCAGCGTGTCCATCCCCGCGCCGCTGTGCTCGGTATCGAGGATGACGAACTCCGCACCTCCGGCCTTCAGCACGCGGGGCAGGCCGGGGGGGAAGAACGCGGGGGTGAAGAACTCGAACGCCATCACGCCGAGGGCGCTTCCGCCGGCGAGGAGTTTGCGGCGGACTGGGTTGTCGATCATGGCGATGTCCTCAGAAAATCAGGCGGTCAAAAGATCAGGCCGGGGCTGGTCTCGGCATCGAGCGGCCAGATCGGGCGGTTGATCTTGGTGTAGGGGATTTTGCGGTAGTCGCGGGGGATCGGCCCGTCAGCGTCGATATAGATCACCTTCTTGGCGATCGGCCCGAAGGCGGCCATGAAATGGTTGGTGGATTTCACCACCAGCATTTTCCGCTCGGTCGGCTCGATGCCGACGTTGCGGAACAGCTCGAGCCCCAGCGCCTGGGTGCGGTTGGTGATCAGCACCACCTCGACGCCACCGATCTTGATCGCCGCGCAATCACCGAGGGGCGATTGGGTCGGGCCGAAGGATTGGAAGCAGTCCCGCTTGAGCCCCGTCACGGTCACGTCAGCATCCACCGGCGCGCCCGAGGCCGGGCCGATCTTGCCGCCGAAGCGCAACGGGAAGGTGGCGCCGATGCCGGCATCGAAGCACAGGCGCACGGCAATCGGGTCCCAAATCGGGCCGAGCGCGGCGCCCTGGGCGTCCCGCGCGATGAGATCGCGCAGGATGGTGGTGTTGTCCGATGGTGCGCCTCCGCCCGCATTATCGGCGGGGTCCGCCATCACCACCGGGGAGACATTGGCGGCGATCGCGGTGCTCACGCCATCGGCCACCTCGAAATAATCGGGCGCCGTCTTGCCGCGCATGGAGACGAATTCCTCGCCGATCGCAGTCGCCAGCCGGTCCGCCTGCGCCTTGTCGCCATCGGTGACGACGAGGATGCGCCCGCCGAGTTCAGCCACATCGGCATAGGGGAAGCAATGGCCGATGGAGATCGAGAGAATGCCGTCCCTACCCTCCATCGCCATCATGCGGTCCACGAAGGCGCGCATCAGCGGCAGGGTGGTGGGGTAGGAGCCGATCTGCCGGCAGTCGTACATCGACATGACAGGCTTGAT
>JAPLOH010000168.1 GCA_026400845.1 Alphaproteobacteria bacterium | reverse complement strand
GCTGCATGCTCTACGAACTTATCCCCAACATGCCGGAGCACAGGCTCGCCCCTCTCATGACAGCCTTCGCCAAGGCCATGTCACAGGCCAGCCAATTTAATGGACTGTTTGCAAAATCGAAATGAGGGGATGGTTGAGGGGTCACCCGGTCGCATATGCTCCGGAATTCGAGTGCCGCGATCAAAAGAACGTCACCCGCTCTGCTGCCCACTCTCCCGGCAGAGCGCGAAGCCAACGGATAGAATGTTTTTGCTTCCTTTCCTTCAAGTAAAAGCGCTTCTGCGCCAACCTGCCGCACCGCTTCGAAATGACGCTTGTAATGGCGCAGATTTGCTGCGCATTATCGCGGATTAGGCACTATTTGCGCCATATTGGGCGTGCAGGGACAACGGCGTATGATCGAACAGACACTCCCGGTGGAAACCGGCGCCGCCGCGTCGCGGCCGGTTCATGCCGCTCGCCCGGAGGATTTGGCCGGACTGCTTGCCGCGCTGCCCGACGCCCAGGCCGCGTTCGCCCGCGCGGCTGGCTTCAAGGCCTCCACTGACGAACTGCTGCTGCTGCCCGGCGAAGGCGGTGTCGCGGCCGCCCTGCTCGGCCTCGGCACCAATCGCGGGCCGTTCCCCTTCGGGGTCCTGCCCTACCGGCTGCCGGAAGGCGCCTGGCACCTCGTCCCCGGTGATTACGACGCAGCACAGGCCGAACTCGGCTTCTGCCTCGGCGCGTATCGTTACAGCGAATTCAAGCGCGCGCCACGTGCGCCCGCGCGTCTCGCCGGCGCCGGACACGGTGCTGCCCAGTCGCAGGCTGCCGCGATCTGGATGGTGCGGGACCTCATCAACACCCCGGCCAACGTGCTTGGCCCGGCAGAACTCGCCGACGCCACCTTGGCGCTCGCCGCGCGCTACGGCGCCGAAGGCTTCCGCATCGAAGGCGAGGCGCTCGAACGCGGCTACCCCACCGTCGCCGCCGTCGGCCGCGGCTCCGATCGTGCACCGGTGGTCGCCGGGTTCCGCTGGCACGGCAGCGCCGCTACCGCCGACACCCCGCTGGTGTCGCTGTGCGGCAAGGGCGTGTGCTTCGATTCTGGCGGCTACGATCTGAAGCCGTCATCCGGCATGTTGCGTATGAAAAAGGACATGGGTGGTGCCGCCAATATCCTTGGCCTCGCCCGCATGATCATGGACGCTGACCTCCCGGTGCGCCTCGCGGTTCGTATCGGTGCAGTCGAGAACAGCGTCTCCGGCCACGCGATGCGCCCGCTCGACGTGATCCGCAGCCGTCGCGGACTGAGCGTGGAGGTTGGCAACACCGATGCCGAAGGGCGGCTGGTGCTGTGCGATCTGCTGGCCGAGGCGTCGGACGAGCAACCCGCGATCCTGATCGATTGCGCGACGTTGACTGGCGCCGCCCGCGTCGCGGTGGGGCCGGACCTGCCGGTGCTGTTCGCCACCGACGACGCCTGGGCCGAAGCCGCACTCGCCGGCGGCATTGCTCGGCACGACCCGCTGTGGCAGTTGCCGTTATGGGATGGTTACGAATCCTGGCTCGACAGCCCGATTGCCGACCTCAATAATGTTTCGACCAAGGCCGGCGCCGGGGCGATTGTTGCTGCACTGTTCATGCGCCGCTTTCTCGCCCCCGGCACCGCCTGGCTGCACCTCGACATCTACGCCTGGAACGATGCAACCCGCCCCGGCCGCCCGGAAGGCGGCGAGGCGACGGGGATACGGGCGGTCTTCACCGCGATATCACAACGTTTTGGCGTGTAAGCTGCAACCATGACGAGCATAAATTAACAGTTTTTCAAGAAGAGGCGGTCGGTGACGCTGAAATTCAGCGGCGATTCGGCGATTTCGTTGTAGCAACCGACTAGCGAATTATGATAGATACGTTGCAACGAGGCGTCGGCGCGGGTAACAGCGCTTCGATCTGACCCTCATCCCGCTTATCGTGCCGCGCCTTGTTCTGAAAACGTGCCATCCAAGAAAGGATATCCCCATGGCAGCCAACCCCACCGCCGACCATCAGGTCGGCATTCTCCGGGAGACCATCGTCGCCCTCGTTCGCCGTGACGGACCTGATCTGTCGGCCCGCCAGCTCGGCGTTTTCCTGACCTGCTACCTCAAGGACGGCGGCCACACCGTGCGTGGCCTCGCCGCCGACCTCAACGTCTCCAAGCCCGCCATCACCCGCGCGCTCGATCGTCTCGGCGAACTCGATCTCGCCCGCCGCAAGGTCGACCCGGCCGACCGCCGTTCCGTCCTCGTCCAGCGCACGCTGAAGGGCACCGCGTTCCTGCGCGATCTCCGCGGCATCATGAGCGACGCCGCCGGCGCCGCGAAAAAGTCCGAGACCGCCAGCGGCCGTCGCGCCGCCGGCTGATTTCGGCCGCATTCTAGGTCTACGCTGAAAAGCAGCTTGCGGACGCTTCGGCGGCCGCAAGCTGCTTTCGCACTTTTAGCCGATGCTTCACCCCGCCCGAGCATGTATCTTCGCGCCGATGCCCGCACCGAGCGCCCCTTCCGCACCACGTCGGCCCGGCATAGTTGTCGGCATGCGGGCCGAAGCGCGCCTGCTCACGGGACTGGGGTTTCGGGTGGCCATTGGCGGCGGAATGCCCGCGGGCGCCAGGGCCGCGGCGGAACGTTTGCTGGACGCAGGGGTGCCCGCACTCATCAGCTTCGGCCTCGCCGGGGGGCTTGACCCGCGGTTCGTCCCGGGCTCGCGCGTGGTCCCGGCCGTGGTTCTGCAAGGAGGCCGCCACTTTAGTGTAGACCCCGACCTGGCCCGTCGCCTCGGCGGCGTGAGCGCGCCTTTGCTGGTGGCGAGCGAGGCGCCAGTGACAACCGTCCAGGGCAAGACGGCGCTGTTCGCGGCCACCGGTGCCGTCGCGGTCGATCTCGAAAGCGGCGCCGTCGCCGAAGCCGCTGCTCGCCGGGATCTCCCGTTCGCCGTACTGCGCATCATTTGCGACCCGGCCTGGCGCGATCTGCCGCCGGCCGCCATCGCGGGGCTCGACAGCGCGGGGGGCATCGTGCTTTTGCCCCTGCTCGTCTCGTTGCTGCGCGGCCCCGGCCAAATTCCGGCGCTGCTCCGCCTCGCGGCTGACGCCAGAACGGCGCGAAGGGCACTCGTCATTTCGGCAAAACATCTCGGCAACCGCGACGGAGAAGACTGATGAAAAAGACCCTGATCGCTCTGGGTGGACTGGTCGTGCTCGCCGTCGTCGCCCTCGTGGTGGCGCCGCTTCTGGTCCCCGCCGAGACCTTGCGCACCCGCCTCGCCGAGGCGGTGCGCGGCGCGACCGGGCGGGACCTCGCGATCACCGGTAACGTCGGGCTGCGTCTGTTGCCCACCGCCAGCTTCCACGCCGCCGGTATCACCTTCGGCAACGCAGCATGGGCGGCCACGCCCGAGATGGCGCGGATCAAATCCATCGAGGTGAGCCTGCGGATTTTGCCGCTGTTGATCGGCCGGATCGAGGTTGCCAGCCTGGTCCTGGCCGAGCCCGAGATCGCGCTGGAGACCGGGCCGGACGGGCGCGGCAACTGGGTGTTCGACAAACCCGATCGCCCGGCCCCCACCACGGCCCCCTCCGGCGCCAAATCCGCCACCGATATCAGCCTAGCTGACGTGCGGATCGAAAACGGGCGCGCCAGCTTCCGCGATGGGCGTGCCGGAACCGAGCAGCGCCTCGAGAAGATTGGCCTTCGCCTGTCCCTGCCCGGCCTCGACCAGAAACTCACCGCCAGCGGCAGCGCCACCTGGAATGGCGAGGAGATGCGCCTCACCATCGAGGCCGCGGCCCCCGGCGCACTGCTCGCCGGCGGCGAAGGCGCTATCGAAATACGGCTCGAGGCCGCCCCGCTGCGCCTTGCCTTCAATGGCCGCCTTCAGGGCCTGCCGCCCAGGCGCACCGAAGGCACGATCGACATTGCCAGCCCCTCGCTCCGCCGTCTCGCCGCCTGGACCGGCGGCAAGGTCGCGCTCCCCGGCACCGAGCCGGGCGCATTTGCCATCAAGGGCCGCATCAACGCCGAAGGCCCCGAGACGCGCTTCACCGAGGCCACGATCGCCTTCGACGCCATTCGCGCCACCGGCGACCTGAGGGTGAACACCGCCGGCGCCCGCCCCCGCCTCGCCGGCACCCTCGCGGTCGGCGTGCTCGACCTCAACCCCTATCTGCCGGATACCAAACCCGCCCCCAAACCCGCTGCCCCCCTCCCCTCCACCGAGACCGGCTGGAGCGAGGCGCCGATCGATCTCGCTGCCCTTGGCATTGCTGACGTCGAGCTCGATCTTGCGGCGGAAGAAATCCTCTATCGTAAACTCCGCATCGAACGCCCTCGCCTCGCCGTGCGCCTGCTTGACGGCAAGCTCAACGTCGACCTGCGCGAAATCACCCTCTACCGTGGCCAGGGCAAGGCGACCCTCGCGCTCGACTCTCGGGCTTCTCCGCCCGCCTTCAGCCTCACGACCTCCCTCGCCGGCACCGATATCGACGGGCTGCTCGCCGGAGCCATCGGTCTTGAACGGCTCGCTGGCATCGGACATTTCGATCTCGCCATCACCAGCCGAGGCGCCTCGCAACGTGCGCTGATCGCGGCGCTCGCCGGCAAAGGCGGGCTCGACCTTGCCGACGGGCGCATCAAAGGTGTTGACCTGCTCAGCATCGCACGCAAGGCGCTGCCCGGCGGCAGCAGCACCGCCGCGAGTGCCGGCACTAGCTTCGGCAGCCTCATCGGAAGTTTCACCATCACCAACGGTATCCTTTTCAACGAGGACCTCCAGCTCAAATCTTCCCTGGCCCCGATCACCGGCGCCGGCCAGGTCGACCTGCCGAGGCGAACTATCGACTACCGTATTGTTGCCCAGATCGCCGGGGCACTGAAAATCCCGGTCACCATCACGGGTCCCTGGGACCAGATCTCCTACCAACCCGACGGCGGCAAGTTGCTCGACCAGCTCAAGCCCGCCGCCCCCGGCAACCTCCTGCGTGGTTTGCTGCCGAAGCCGTGACGCCACGATCTACAGCATCGGCTCCAGCCGCCAGTTGACCAGCAGTTCGCCGATGGTCGCGGTGTTGGGCAGCATCAGCAGCATTTCGGCGAGCACGGCGATGTCGTTGGGGTCGGTCATATTGTCGCGCGGGGCTGTTGTGACATAGGCGGTCATGTCGGTGGCGACGAAGCCGGGGCACAGGGCGGTGGCGCGGATCCCGGCCTCCCACCCCTCGCGGCGGACGGATTGGGTGAGGGCGATGAGCGCGAACTTGCTCATCGCGTAACCAAAATTCTCGTTGGCGACCCGCTTGCCGGAGAGCGACGCGATGTTGATGACCCGCCCCTCGCCCCCGGCGCGCAAATGCGGCAGGGCGGCGCGGATCAGGCGCAGCGGGCCTTTGACGTTCACCCGCCACATCCCGTCGAGCGCGGTTTCGTCGGCGTCGTCGAGGCGAACGCGGGGGGTGGAAATTCCGGCGGCGTTGACCAGGGCATCGATGCGGCCGAATTGCGCCATGGTGGCGGCGACCCAGGCGGGGGCGTCCTCGGCACGCTCGGCGTCGTATTTGTTTACCAGCACGTCATCGGCGGCCTCGACGCTGGACGGCGTGCGAACGCCAGCGGAAATGCGATAGCCGCGGGCGCGTAGCCGGGCGGCGATGGCGCGGCCGATGCCGCGGGAGGCGCCGGAGACCATGGCGACGCGGCCGGTGGGATCGAGCATGGCGGGGTCCTTCAGGTCGCGAGGTGGCAGCGAACGGCGTGGTTGGTGCCGATGGGGCGAAGCTCTTGGGCGGCATCGCAGCGGGGCGCCGCCTTCGGACAGCGGGGCGCGAAGCGGCAGCCGGCGGGCATGGCGTCGAGCGGCGGCACGCGGCCGCGGATGGCGGCGAGTTCCTGGCCGACGATGTCCATGCGTGGAATGGCGGCGAACAAGGCCGCGGTATAGGGATGCGCCGGGCGGGCGAAGATATCCTCGACTGCCCCCTGCTCGACGATCTGCCCGGCGTACATCACTGCAACACGGTCGGCGATTTGCGCGACGACGCCGAGATTATGGGTGATGAACAGCATCGCCATGCCGTGCGTGGCCTTGAGGTCGGCGAGCAGGCCGAGCACCTGGGCCTGAATGGTGACATCGAGTGCGGTGGTCGGCTCGTCGGCCAGCAGGAGGGCGGGTTCGCAGGCGAGCGCGATGGCGATCATCACGCGCTGGCGCATGCCGCCGGAGAACTGGTGCGGGTAATCGTGGAAGCGTGCGGCAGCGGATGGGATTTTCACCTCTTCGAGTACGGCCAAAGCGCGTTTCGCCGCATCGGCGCGGGAGAGGCCGCGATGCAGGAGCAGCGCTTCGGCCACCTGGTCGCCGATGGTCATCACCGGGTTGAGGCTGGTCATCGGCTCCTGGAAAATCATCGCCATGCGATCGCCGCGCAGCTTGTCGAGCGCCGTGTCCGGTAGCCCGGCGATCTCGGCGCCATCTAGCCGGATGTGCCCGGCGGCGATCCGCCCGGCGGGGTGCGGCACCAGACCCATCACCCGTGGTCTTGCCGCAGCCGCTTTCGCCCACCAGCGCCAGGGTCTCACCCCGCGCCACGCGGAGGCTGACGCCATCCACCGCCGCCCGCCAATGGCCACCGATACGGAATTCGGTGCGCAGCCCGTCGATCTCCAAAACATCACTCATGCTTGCCAGCGTGGGGTCTGCGGTACAAACCTGCAAGCCATCCAGTTACCAGCGAGTTGGCCATGACCCGTCCCGTCGATACCGTGATCGCCGCCGCCGCCGAATTCCTCGGCGAGCGGATCACCACCAGTTCCGGTCTGCGTGACCATCACAGTCACGGGCAGGATACCCAGACCCCGGTGCTGCCCGATGCGGTGGCCTTCATCGAGACATCCGAAGAGGCGGCCCGGGTACTGGCACTTTGCAACCAGCATGGCGTTGCGGTGGTGCCGTATGGGACCGGGACCTCCCTCGAAGGCCATGTCACCCCGGTGCGCGGTGGCATCAGCCTCGATATGTCGCGGATGACGGCGGTGCTGGAGGTGAACCAGGCCGATATGGATTGCCGGGTTCAACCCGGCCTCACCCATCGCAGCCTGAACGCGCATCTGCGCGACCAGGGGTTGTTCTTCCCGGTCGATCCCGGGGCGGATGCCTCGCTCGGCGGCATGTGTGCGACACGGGCGTCCGGCACTGCGGCGGTGCGCTATGGGACGATGCGGGAGAATGTGATGGGGCTCACCGTTGCGCTGGCCGATGGGCGGGTGATCCGCACCGGCGGGCGGGTGCGCAAATCCTCGACCGGGTATGATTTGACGCGTCTGTTCGTGGGCTCGGAGGGCACGCTCGGAGTAATCACCGAAATCCAATTGCGCCTGCAGGGCATTCCTGAGGCCGCAAGTGCGGCGATCTGCCAGTTCGAGACGCTCGGCGATGCAGTCGAGTCGGTGATCGCCATCATGCAGGCGGGCATCCCCGTCGCCCGCATCGAGCTGCTGGATGACGTGCAGATGGGCGCCTGCATCGCCTACTCGAAGCTCGACGGGATGAAACCGGCGCCGACCTTGTTCTTCGAGTTTCATGGCACCCATGCCGCGGTCGCCGAGCAGGCGAAGCAGGCGGAGGAGATCACCGAGGCCTATAATGCGACCGGTTTCCGTTGGGCGACCGATGCCGAGGAGCGCAACCGGCTGTGGCGGGCGCGGCATGATGCGTATTGGGCCTGCCTGGCGTTGAAGCCCGGCCATCAGGGCATTGCGACCGACGCGATCGTGCCGATCTCGCGTCTCGCCGAGGCGGTGCTGGGGGCGCAGGAGGATATCCGGGCCTCGGGTCTGACCGCGCCGATCGTCGGGCATGTCGGGGATGGCAATTTCCACACCGTGATCCTGGTGCCGCCGGAACCTGGCGGGCTGGAGCGGGCGTGGGAACTCGACAAGAAGATCGTCGGGCGGGCTTTGGCGCTTGGCGGCTCCTGCTCGGGTGAGCACGGGGTGGGTCTGGGCAAGCGGGAATTCCTGGAGATCGAGCACGGGGCGGAGACGCTGGCGGTGATGCGTTCGATCAAGGCGACGTTGGACCCCAGGGGGATTCTCAATCCCGGCAAGATGTTCTTGAACTGAGGTGCCGTTAATTTTGATATCGAAACAATAATGGCGCGCGGAGGTGCTGCCGGGAACCCGGATTTTAAAAATTTTGCCGCATCGACAGGGCGGCACGGCGCGGGGAACGCGACGGCAACAGGGGCTCCGCGGGCGCGACGCGGCGCGACGGTTGCCAGTGGAATCGCGGCCGGAGCCGGCGGCAATGATACGGACTCCGCGCGGACGCGCCGCGGGCGCAGCTTGCCCCCGCGCAGGAACCGGGTGAGCCAGTCCGCGCGCGGCCCCGCCGGCGCCGGCGGGGCCTCCTGCACGCGGCGGGGCGGGGGAGCCTGGACGGCGGATTCGGCGAACAGCGCCTCTCCGCGCAGCAGGCGCGACAAGATCTCCCACACCAGGGCAAGCACCTGCGCAAGCTGGGCGGGGAGGCCCGGCGGCAGGCGTAGCTCGGGAAGGGAGGTGCGTTTGTTCATGGTTTGGACTTTAGAACATAGCGCGAACTATTGCAAGAGAAAAAATACCGTTGGGGGGATTTTTTTTGAGAGGTGGGCGGGAGGTCTTCGTGTTGCTCCGCCCTCACCCCGGCCTTGATCCGCTCCGCGGCTCAAGCCCGCAAACGCGGGAGAGGGGGAAGGGGATTGCGGGGGCGAGTGGGTTCGGTGGAAACTGCGGCAACCGAGGAGCCCGCCATGTCCGCCATCCGCGTGTTTGTTGCTCGCCGTGTCATCACCATGAACGCCTCGACGCCGTTCTGCACCCATGTCGCGGTGAAGGACGGGCGCATCCTTGGCTATGGCAGCGCGGCTGACGTGGCGGAGTTCGGGCCGGCCGAGATCGATGACCGGTTTGCCGGCAAGGTCATCATGCCCGGCTTCATCGAGGGCCATGGCCATGCCGTCGAGGGCATGATGTGGCGGCAGCCCTATGTCGGCTTCTACGATCGCACGGCGCCCGACGGCACCCCCGCCCCCGGCCTCAAAAGCATCGAGGAAGTGGTCGCCCGCCTCCAGGCGCATGAGCGCAGCATCACCGACCCCGCCGCCCCCGTGGTGGCCTGGGGGTTCGACCCGATTTTCTTCGGCGGCCGGCGCATGACGGTGGCCGATCTCGATCGCGTCTCCACCACCCGTATGGTGCTGGTCGGCCATGTCTCCGGCCATATCCAGAACGCCAATTCGCGCATCCTCGCCGAATGCGGCTTCTCGCGCGACAGCAACATCGACGGGCTGCTGCGCGATGCCGCCGGCAACCTCACCGGGGAGCTACAAGGCCCCGCGGTGATGGGCCGCGCCAGCCGGGCGAGCGGCGACAACGGGCTGCTGCGGGTGCAGGACGTTGATGCGCTGATGGATTACGGCCGCGTCGCCAGCCGCGTCGGCGTCACCACCTCGACCGACCTCGCCAACGCCCTCAGCGAGGACAACGCCGCCTCGCTCCGCGCCGCCACTGACCGCGCCGATTTCCCGCTCCGCCTGGTGCCCGCCATGCGCGCGCGTGAATACACGCTGGAGGCCGGGCTCGCGCGCATCGCCGCATTGAAGCGCCAATCCACCGCGAAACTCCATTTCGGCATCGTCAAGCTGGTCGCCGACGGCTCCATCCAGGGCTTCACCGCCCGGCTGCGCTGGCCCGGCTATCATAACGGCGCGCCGAACGGCCTCTGGTACATCGCCCCCGCGGAGTTCGAAGGCATCGTCACCGCCTATCACACGGCCGGCCACCAACTGCACATCCACACCAACGGCGACGAAGCCAGCGAACTCGCCACCGAAATGGTCGGCCGCGCCATTGCCGCGCACCCCCGCGCCGACCACCGCCACACCCTCCAGCATTGCCAGATGGCGGACGCCGCGATCTTCAAGCGCATGGCCAATTTCGGCATGTGCGTGAACCTCTTCGCCAACCACATCTGGTACTGGGGCGAACAACACCGCGCCCTCACCATGGGCCCGAGCCGCGCCGAACGGCTGGACGCCTGCGCCTCCGCACTCGCCGCCGGCGTGCCGCTCGCCATCCATTCCGACGTGCCGGTCACCCCGATCGCCCCCTTGTTCACCGCCTGGTGCGCCGCCAACCGGCTGACGTCGGCCGGCCGCGTGCTGGGCGAAGCCGAGCGCATCACCGTGCCGCAGGCGCTCTACGCGATCACCCTGGGCGCCGCTTATACTTTGAGGATGGACCACCTGATCGGCAGCATCGACGTCGGCAAATACGCCGATTTCGCGGTGCTAGATGAGGACCCCTACACGGTGCCTACCGCGGCCCTGAAGGACGTCAAGGTGCACGCGACGGTGCTGGGGGGCGTGGTATTTTAAGGTTGGGAAGCCGTTCTTTTTGTGAACAAAAAGAACCAAAAAAACTTTTTATCACTTCGTTGCCCTTGGCGTGCGCTCATCGGAGAGAGTGTTGCGGTCGGGTCAGGGGTTTTGGGGCTTCGCCCGCTCGCGGGATTTATCTTTGCGCGGCGAAGCCATTGCTCTTCGGAGGTTCGTCCACTACTTTCCGTGAGGTCGCCCTGAATTGCTGCGCTTCGCTCGCGATGACGAAGTTATCGGCAGGTGTCGGGAGGCTTCTGCACACTACACACCAATCGGACAAAAGTTTTTTGCTTCTTTTTTTCAAAAAAGAAGCGCTTGCTTCCTTGCCGACATGACCATCCCGCTCACCGTCATTGGCGGCTTCCTCGGCGCCGGCAAGACCACGCTGCTGAACCATTTGCTGGCCCATGCGACCAAGCGCTACGGCGTGCTGGTGAACGACTTCGGCGCCATCAACATCGATGCCGCGCTGATTGCCGCGCAGGATGGGGCGAGTATTGCGCTGACGAACGGCTGCGTGTGCTGTTCGCTGGGCGAGGATTTGGGCGACGGGCTGGCGACGCTGGCCAGGCGCGACCCGCCGCCGGAGCATGTGATCGTCGAGGCGTCGGGGGTGTCGGACCCGTGGCGGATCGCGCAGTTGGCGTTGATCGAGACGGGGTTCACGCTGGAGCCGCTGATTGTGATGGTGGACGGCGTGGGGTTTCTCGATCAGTTGGCGGATCGCTGGGTGGCCGACACGGTGGCGCGGCAATTGGCGTTTGCGGAGCTGGTGGTGATCAGCAAGGCCGATCTGGTGGGTGATCTCGGGCCGGTGCGCCGCGAGATCGCGCGGTTGCGGCCGGAGGCGCGGGTGATCGACGCGATAGGGGGGGCGCTCGATCCGGCGGTGCTGCGGTTCGCGCCGCCTCGGCGGGGCACGGTGAGCAGGTTTGCGGCAGAGCCGGTGCATGACTTTCCGACCGCCTCCTGGCGCCCGGCGGGGCCGCTCGATCGGGTGCGGTTGCGGGCGGTGTTGGAGGGGTTGCCGAAATCGGTGTTGCGATTGAAGGGGTTCTGCCAGATCGGGGCCGAGGGGGATTGGTATTTGCTGCAATATGCCGCTGAGCGCTGGGCGTTCACGCGGGTGGCGGGGCCGGAGGTTGCGGGGTTCGTGGTGATCGGCACGCCCGGGATGCCGGATGCGGCGGCGATTGCGGCGTTGTTCGTGGGGTGCTTGCTTCCGGCGGAGGCATTGCGCTGACCGCGGTTGCGCTGTCGCCGGGCGAATGGGCCTGGGCGGTGTTCGCCATCCTCGCCGCTTCGGTGCTGCGCGGGTTCACCGGGTTCGGCTTCGCGGTGGTGGCGGTGCCGTTGGCGAGTCTGGTGCTGCCGCCGCAGCCGGTGGTGGCGGCGGCTTTGTTGATGCAGGCGGCGATCGGCGCGCGGGATTGTTTTGCCGAGGCGGCACGGGCGGATTGGCGCTCGGTGCGGCGGCTGACGTTTGGCGCCGCACTCGGTACCCCGCTCGGGTTGCTGGCGTTGGCGGCGCTGCCGATCGCCTGGGTGCGGCTCGGGCTTGGGGCGCTGGTGCTGGGGGCGACCTTCATCACCTGGAAGCCGGTGCGCCATCGCGGCCCGCCGGCGCGGCCCTGGGCGGTGTTCGCCGGATTTTGTTCCGGGCTCAGCAACGGGCTTGCCGCGATGTCCGGCCCGCCGGCGATTGTGTATTTCCTGGCGGCCGAGAATGAGCGGGCGCGGGTGCGCAGCAGTTTGATGACGTATTTTCCGCTCGCCTCGCTGCTGGCGCTGCCGCCGGCCTGGTATGGCGGCATGCTCGGCGTGCAGGCCCTGATCATCGCCGGCGGCGGGCTGCCGATCATGGTCGCCGGCGGCTGGGTGGGGACGTGGCTGTTCCGCCGCTACGGGCAGACGGCGTATCGGCCGACCGCGATCCTGTCGCTTGCGGCCACCGGGTTCGCCGCCATCGCGCGCGGCGCCGCGGGTTTGTTGCCGTGACGGAGCTGTGGCGTTAGGGTGGGGGCAACGGGAGGGTTCGCGCATGGCTGGAGGAAGGGCAGGGCGTTCTTTTTTGAAAAAAAGAACCAAAAAACTTTTGTCCATTGGCTTCGCGCGCGCCTGAGCGGACATGGCAAGCCTCACCCTTCATGGCATCGTCCGCCAGTTCGGCGCACTCCGGGTGATCCACGGGGTTGATCTGGATATCGCGCACGGCGAGTTCGTGGTGTTCGTCGGCCCGTCGGGCTGTGGCAAGTCGACGCTGCTGCGGATGATCGCCGGGCTCGACCAGCCCAATGGCGGGCGCATCCTGATCGATGGCGCGGATGTGACGAACACCCGGGCGGCCGAGCGCGGGCTCGCGATGGTGTTCCAGTCCTACGCGCTGTATCCGCACATGACGGTGCGGCAGAATCTGGCTTTCGGTGGAGCGCCGGGTGGCCGATGCGGCGCGGATGTTGCAGATCGAGCATCTGCTGGCGCGCAAGCCGGGCCAGCTTTCCGGCGGCCAGCGTCAGCGGGTGGCGATCGGGCGGACGGTGACGCGGGAGCCCGGGATATTCCTGTTCGATGAGCCGCTATCCAACCTCGACGCCGAGTTGCGGGTGCAGATGCGCGTCGAGCTGACGGCGCTGCACAAGCGGCTCAAGGCGACGATGATCTACGTGACGCACGACCAGACCGAGGCGATGACGATGGCCGATCGCATCGTCGTGCTGCGGGCCGGGCGGATCGAGCAGCAGGGCACGCCGCTCGATCTCTACAACCGGCCGGCCAACAAATTTGTCGCCGGGTTCATCGGCTCGCCGCGAATGAATTTCCTCGATGGTCAGGCGGTCGGCGGGCGATCGGTGGCGTTCGAGGGGCTGCCGGGCCTCGATATCCCGGCGGCGCGCGAAACCACCGAGGGCGAGGCGGTGACGCTCGGCGTCCGTCCGGAGCATCTCGCCTTCACCGACGGCGAGGGGTTGCCGGGGACGGTCGATATCGTCGAGCAGATGGGCGGCGAGAGCTACATCTATGTCACCCTCGCCAATGGCGCGCGGCTGACGGTGCGCCGGCCGGGCCAGACCGGGTTGCGCGCCGATGCGCCGGTGCGCGTCGGCATCGAGGGCGCCGCGCATTTGTTCAGCCGCGGCGACGATGAACACGCCATTGCCCCGAGAGGATCGCCATGACCCGCCGGTACCGTGTCGCCGTGGTGGGTGCCGGTATCGGCGCGCGGCATGTCGAGGGCTACAACGCCAATCCGACGCTGTTCGAAGTCGCGGTGATCTGCGACCGCGACCTCACCCGTGCCGCCTCCCTGGCGGCCAAGGTGGCGGTGGGGATGCCGGACCTGCATGACGAGTTCGACGACGAGCTTTTGGCGCGCGAGGATATCGACATCATCGATATCTGCCTGCCGCCCTTCCTGCATCTCGACGCCATCACCCGCGCGCTCAGGGCCGGCAGGCACGTGGTGTGCGAGAAGCCGCTGGTCGGCTCGCTCGCCGAGGTGGACCAGATCGAGGCGGTGGTGGCCGAGACCGGGCGCGTGGTGATGCCGGTGTTCCAGGCCCGCTTCGGCAATGGGCTGGCGCGGGCCAGGCATGTGATCGACAGCGGCGCGGCGGGCAAGGTGTTCCTCACCACCGCGCAGACGCACTGGTCGCGCGGGGACGACTACTACGCGATCAAATGGCGCGGCACGAAGGCATATGAGCTGGGCGGCGCCTTTCTCGGCCATGCCATCCATATCCACGACATGCTGACCACGCTGGTGGGGCCGGTGAAGAGCGTGAGTGCCACGACGGCGATCCGCGTCAACCCGATCGAGACCGAGGATTGCGGCGGCGCGATCCTGGAGATGGCGGATGGGTCGATCGCGGTGCTGTCGGTGACGCTGGGCTCGGCCGACGAGATTTCGCGGCTGCGCATCATGGCCGAGAACGTCACCATCGAGAGCCACGGCGAGGTCTATGCGAGTTCGCGCGAGCCGTGGCACTTCATCCCCAAGGCGCCCAGGGACCACGCCTGGCTGAACGATGCGCTGGAGGGCGCGCCGCGCGGCAAGGAGGGGTTCGCGCGCCAGTTCGAGGCGTTCCATGCCAGTCTCATGGCCGGCACGGCGCCGCCGGTGACGGTGGCCGAGGCACGCGCCTCGCTCGAACTCATCACCGCCATCTACCATTCAGCCCGCACCGGCGAGCGCGTCAACCTGCCCATTCCGCCCACCCACCCCGCCTACGCGGCCTGGTGAAACAGCAACGATATGAGGAGCCTGCCATGAAATCCATTCTTCGCCGCGCCGTGCTGGCCGGGGCCGCGCTACTGCTGCCCGCCTTCGCGCACGCCACCGACGTGCGCATCATGTGGTACAATGACGGCAACGAGGGCGAGGTGATGCGGGACCTGCTCGACCGCTTCGAGAAGGCCAATCCCGACATCAAGGTCATCCTCGACCAGGTGCCCTACAAGGCGATCAACGAGACGCTGCCGCAGCTCGTCTCCTCCGGCCAGGCGCCCGACATGGCGCGGATCACCGATCTCGGCGGGCAGGCGGACTACTACCTCGATCTCGCGCCGCTGCTGAAGGATCGCGGCTACTGGGACAAGAATTTCGCCAGCGTGCTGCCCTGGACGCGGCCGGCCGGCAATACCTCGGGTATTTTCTCGCTGCCGACGCAGGTGACGGTGACAATGCCGATCGTCAACGAGACCTTGTTCCAGCAGGCCGGCATTGCGCTGCCCGGCCCCAAGGCAACGTGGCAGGAATGGGCCACCGCCGCCCGCGCCGTCGCCGCCAAGACGGGCGCCGCGATCCCCATCGCCATGGACCGCTCCGGCCACCGCGTCGCCGGCCCGGCGATCTCCATGGGGGCGAAGTATTTCGATGGCGACACGCCTGTGCTGGTCGATGACGGGCTCAAGGCGATGGCGAAGCTGATTTATGACTGGCATCGCGATGGCACCATGTCCAAGCAGATCTGGGGCTCGGTGGGCGGCACCGCCTATCGCGGCGCCAACGAGGAATTCGCCAACGGCCAGGTGGTGCTCTACTTCTCCGGCAATTGGCAGTTCCCGCAATTCGCCAAGACCATCGGCGATGCGTTCGACTGGCACGGCGTCAACACACCGTGCGGCCCTGCCGGCTGCACGGGGATGCCCGGCGGCGCCCATCTGGTCGCCTACAAGACGACCAAGAACCCGCAGGCCGTCGCCCGCGTGCTCGACTACATCGCGAGCGAGGCGGTCTACGAGGAGTACCACGCCCGCACCTTGTTCCTCACCGCCCATGCCGGGCTGATGGCCAAGGGCATCGCCTACAGGACCGAGATGCCGCAGGTGAAGAAATCCCTCGCCGCCGCGGCCGCCAACGCCGCGGCCCTCAGCCCGACCGCCTATAAGCTGCAGGGCTACCTGCGCAACCGCATCATGTTCAACGCGCTGATCGTGCGGCTCAACCAGGCGATCGCCGGCGAGATGTCGCTCGATGATGCGTTTGCGCGGATGACGTCCGACTTCGCTGATGGGTTGAAGGCGGCGGGGGTGAGGTGAGGAAGGAAGAGCGTTCTTTTTTGAAAAAAAGAACCAAAAAACTTTTGTCTGCTTGGCTCCGCCCTCTCCCGGGAGAGGGCGGAGCCAAACGGGTGAAAAGTTTTTGCTTCTTTTTTCAAAAAGAAGCGCTTCCTTTCTTATGAGCGCGCTCGGCCGCCTGATCGACGCCCCCTTCGAAGCCGTGCAGCGCGCGATCGGCGCCGCGCGGATGCCCTATGTGTTCGTCGCGCCCAATTTGCTGGTGTTCGGCATTTTCGTCGCGGCACCGATGATCCTCAACGTGTGGTACGCGGTCACCGGCGGCATCCAGCTGATGCCCGGCGAGCGGCCCTATGTCGGGGCATCGAACTTCGCGGAGCTGCTGGATTGCGACACGTTCGGCGTCATCGCCAGTTGCCGGCAGGACCGGTTCTGGCGCGCGGTGGCGAATACCGCGTGGTTCGTGGCCTTCCAGGTCGTCGGGCTGGTGGCGGTGTCGCTGGTGACCGCGCTGATCCTGAACCGGCGGATGCCGTGGCGCGGGTTTTTCCGCGCGGTGTTCTTCTACCCGGTGCTGCTGTCGCCGGTGGTGGTGGCGCTGATCTGGAAATGGGTGCTGCAGCCGGATGGGGTACTGAACGCGCTGATCGTCGCGGGCGGGGGCGCGCGGGTGCCGTTCCTGCTCGACCCGTCCTGGGCCTTTAGCTGGACGGTGGTGATCAGCATCTGGGCCCATATGGGGTTCTACACGCTGATCCTGCTGGCTGGCTTGCAGGCGATACCCGCTGATCTCTACGAGGCCGCCGAGATGGACGGCACGGCGCATGGCCGGGTGTTCTGGCGCATCACGCTGCCGCTGCTGATGCCCAACATGGTGGTGGTGCTGGTGCTCGGGCTGATCCGCGCCGTGCAGTCCTTCGACGAGATCTTCGTGCTGACCGGCGGCGGGCCGGGTACGGCGACACAGTATATCGTGCAGTACATCTATGAGACGGCATTCGCCAACCAGACCCATATCCTTGGGCTGGCGGCCGCCGCCTCGATCCTGGTCGGCGGCGTGCTGATGGTGCTGACGCTGCTGCAACTCGCCGCCACCGCGTGGTCGAAGGGTGGAGGCGTGGGGCGATGATCCGCTTTCTTACGCGACGGCGCGGCAGTGCGCGGGCGGATTGGACCGACTGGTTCGCCCGCATCTATCTGGTGATCGGCCTGCTGGTGATGTTCGGACCGGTGGCGTGGCTGGCGCTGTCCTCCTTCAAAACCCAGACGGCGTTGCAGGAATTCCCGCCCTCGCTGCTGCCGATGGGGCAGAAGCAGGTCGCGCTGCCCGGCACCGAGCGGCCCTTGCCGGTGTTCCTGGTGCCGCGGCCCGACGGCACCGCGGTGGAGCGGGTGATGGTGCGCCGTGTGGGGTTGGAGGGCCAGTTCGTCGACCCCGCCGACCCCGACCGGCGCATCGAACGGGCGCGGCTGACGGCGGTGACGCCGGTGCGCGAACTGCATTTCGCCATCGAGAACTATATCGAGCCGTTGAAGCAGTTCAATTTCGCCCGCTTCCTCGGCAATTCCCTGTTCGTCACCATCGTCTCGACGGCGATCACCCTGCTGATCAACGCGATGTGCGCCTTCGCGCTCAGCAAATACGAATTTCGCGGGCGGGACGGGATTTTCATCTTCATCCTCTCCACCCTGATGATCCCCATTACCGTCGTGTTGGTGCCGGCGTTCCTGATCGTGACGGGGATGGGCCTCGGCAATTCGCTGTGGGGGGTGATCCTGCCGCCGGCGGCGACGCCGACCGGGGTGTTCCTGCTGCGGCAATACATGCTCACCATCCCCGACGAGCTGATGGACGCCGCGCGGATGGACCATGCCAGCGAGTGGCGGCTGTTCTGGCGCATCATCCTGCCGCTCGCGGCCCCGGCGCTCGCCGTGCTGGCGATTTTCTCGGTGGTGTGGCGCTGGAACGATTTCCTGTGGCCGCTGATCGTGCTGAACCGCCAGGAGAACTTCACCCTCCAGCTCGGCCTCGCTGCCTTCCAGGGCGAATTGCAGACCCAGTGGCACTATCTGCTGGCGATGACGGTGGTGACCCTGTTGCCGGTGACGCTGGTGTTCGCGTTCCTGCAGAAATACATCACGACGGGGATTGCCTCGTCGGGGATGAAGTAGGCCCAAGGCTTGGCGCCGCGCGTAGTCCGGCGCAGATTGATCCAGCGCAAGGCGAGCACCGGCCCGTGCCGGCATCTTGTATGCCCGCCGCGACCTCCTGGAGACCATGATGTCCGAGACCAGCCCGACCGACCCTTTCGAGTTTTTCCGCGCCTGGTTCGCCGAGGCCGAGGCGAGCGAGGTCAACGACGCCAACGCGATGACGGTGGCGACCACCAACCAGGAGGGGCATCCCTCCGCGCGCATCGTGCTGCTGAAGGAGTGGGACCGCGCGGGCTTCGTGTTCTACACCAACAAGGAAAGCCGCAAGGGCGATGATCTGCGCGAAAACCCGCGCGCCTGCCTGCTGTTCCACTGGAAGGGACTGCGCCGCCAGGTGCGCATCGAGGGGCCGGTGGTGGATGTCACCGGCGCCGAGGCAGACATCTACTACAATTCCCGCCCGCGCGGCTCGCGAGTAGGTGCCTGGGCCTCCATCCAGTCCCGCCCGCTGGCCAATCGCGACGAACTGCTGGG
>JAPLOH010000102.1:36138-40672 GCA_026400845.1 Alphaproteobacteria bacterium | reverse complement strand
TCGGGATGGATGCAGATGCGGCCGATATGCTTGGTCTCGGCGAGGCCCATATGCTTCCACGTGCGCCCGGCATCGGTCGATTTGTAGACACCATCGCCATAGGAGACGTCGAGCCGGATGGTGGTCTCGCCCATGCCGGCATAGATCACGTTGGAATCCGAGCGCGCCACCGCGATGGCGCCGACGGCGGCGGTATTGAGGAACCCGTCGGAGACATTGCGCCAATAGACGCCGCCATCCTCGGTCTTCCATATGCCGCCAGCACAGGCGCCGAAATAGAAAGTCGCCTTGTTCTTGGCATCGCCGGCCACCGCAACCACGCGGCCGCCGCGGGAGGGGCCGATGTTGCGCCAATGCAGCGTGTCGAGTTTGCCGTCAGCGGCGGCTTGCGTCAGGGCCTGGGGCATCTTGGGTCGTCCCTCCTACGGTGCGGAATGCAGCCTAGGGTTGTCGGGCGCGCGCTGGCAACCGGGCACTGACGAATCCCGCGCGCCCTCGCGCAGCGCTCAGCCGCCGGTAAAGACCGGCTTGCGCTTTTCGAGGAAGGCGTTCACCGCCTCCTTGTGGTCGGCGGTGGTGTGCGCCAGGGCCTGCATCGCGGCCGACATTTCGAGAATGGCGGCGAGTGTCATGCCCTGCGACTGCACCATCAGCCGCTTGGTCATCCGCATCGCCTTGGCGGGGTTGGCGGCGATCCGCCTTGCCATGGCGCGCGCGGTGTCCATCAACTCGGCGTCCGGCACCACCTTGCTGACGAGATGGATTTCGAGCGCCTCCTGGGCGGTGAGCTGGTCACCGGTGAAGGCCATTTCGCAGGCCTTGGAATAGCCGACCACGCGCGGAAGCAGCCAGGCGCCGCCATCGCCAGGGATGATGCCGACCTTCACGAAGCTCTCGGCGAAGCGGGCGCTCTCGCCGGCGATGCGGATGTCGCACATGCAGGTGAGGTCGTTGCCGGCACCGATTGCCGGGCCGTTCACCGCGGCGATGATGGGCACTTCCAGCTTCTCGAAGGCGAGCGGAATGCGTTGGATGCCCTCGGAGTAGTAGCGCGTCGTTGCGGTCGGGTTGGCGGCGCGTTCCTCCAGCGCCTGCTGCATCTTCTTGAGGTCGCCGCCCGAGGAGAACGCCGAGCCGGCTCCGGTGAGGATGGCGCAGCGGACCGATTGGTCGCGGTTGATGCGCTCAAGGGCGGCGACAATGCCGTCGACCATGCCAGCCTCGGAGATCGGATTGCGCGTCTCCGGCCGGTTCAGGGTGATGGTGACGACATGGCCGTCCTGTTCGTAGAGCACGGGGTCCGACATGAGGCGTTTCCTTCGGTTGCTGCGGGCAGGATAGCCGACGCCCCTTCGCGCCGCGAGCCGGTGGGGTGGGGAGGAGGGGTTTCTTTTTTGAAAGAGAAGCAAAGAATTTTTATCCGTCTGGCCCATGGTTCTGGTCGGGACGGCGCGCGATAAGGTGCTTGGTGTTTCGCGCTGGGGAACTTCGCAATGCTGAGGTGCTAGGCCCCGACGTTTGCTGGCTATTTCAACTCGATCGTGGTGATGCCGGCCCGGTATGGCTCGATCGAAATGCCGGCCACGTGGGTTGTTGCGTCTCCGTCGAGTTGGTGGGCCGCAAAGATGTAGCCGCGCGACGCATAGGCGCCCCGATGCCGGTGGCCGACGCGGCCGAGATGGGTTTCGCCATCCCAGAGCCTGAAGTCGAATAGCACCGCGTGCGGCCCGAACTGATCGGCCCCGGTAACCGCCCGAAGCGTCTTGAAAGAAGCGACAACATCGATTTCACCTGCTTGCCGAGCGGCCTGCCGCATAAGTGTCCCGCCTCTGCCTGACTCTTGTCGGTCGCTCCGGAGCGCCGCTTACCCACAGTTCCTATACCACTCCTGCGGACACGACCGGATAGACATGGGGAGTTTGATTCACGTCCAGATTCCGCGGCGACGCGGCAAACCTATTGTGCCTACCTGTCGGATACGTTTTGGCGTTTCTTTTCAAAAAGAAACGTACCCTTCCTCCCTTGCCGCCCTAGGGGCAGATATATGCCGGCGCGCCGGGCGGTTTGAAGCAGCCGACGGACTCCGGCATCACGTGCTTGGGCAACCACAGCACGACCTCGGGGAACAGGATGCAAAAGCTGATCGTCGCCAGGAACACCACATAGAGCGGCAATGAGCGGATCATCGCCCGGGTGAAATTCACGTTGGTGAATTTCGCTGCCATCAAGAGGGTGATCCCGTAGGGTGGCGTGATCAGGCCGAAGGCCAGGGTGACGATGATGCACACGCCCATGTGGACGGAATTGATGTCACCGACCTCGGTCAGCCGGTTGATGATCGGCATGAAGATGATGATCGCGGGGATGGCGTCCACGAAGTCACCGACGATGATGAACACGCCGACCAGCAGGAACAGGATCAGCATCGGCGAGTTCCCCGCGACGTGCTCCACCCAGGCGGCCACCACGTCGGGGCCCTTGAGGTAGGCGAGCATCCATCCGAACGCCGAGGCCGCGGCGACCGTGATCAGCGGGATCGCGTAGAGCAGCCCGGTGTACATGAAGACCCGCGGGATGGTGCGGATGTGGTTGCGTGAGATGAACGGGATCGCGACGAACAGGATGTAGATCACCGCGACCATGCCGGCCTCGGTCGGCGTGAACCAGCCGGTGAGGATGCCGCCCATCACGATCACCGGGATCATCATCGGCAGCGCCGATTGCTTCACCGCGTCGGAGAACTCGCCGAAGGTGGCGCGGCGCTTGAGGATGCCGGGCGGGCCGAAGATGTAGCTGTAGATCATCAGCCCGATGCCCACCATCACGCCAGGCACCACGCCGCCGAGGAACAGTCCGGCGATCGAAACATTGCCGGTCGCGCCATAGACCACGGCCATGATGGAGGGCGGAATGAGGTTCGCCATGGTGGCGGCCGCGGCGATCAGCGCCGCGGTGAAGGCGGGGTCGTAGCCTTCCTTGTCCATCGAGGGGGCGATCGTGCGGGTCAGCACCGCCACGTCGGCCGTCGAGGAGCCGGAGATGCCGGCGAAGAACATGCTGAACAAGGTGACGACCTGGGCGAGCCCGCCGCGCATATGGCCGATCATGGTCTGCGCCAAGGTGATCATCCGCCCGACCACGTTGGCCGAGGTCATCAGTTCGCCGACCAGCAGGAAGAACGGCACCGCCAGCAGCGCCTCGGAATCGATGCCGTAGAACAGCTGCCCGGTGATCGAGGCCAGGCTGATCGGCGTCAGCGCGGTGGCCACCAGCACGCCGGCGATGATGGCGAAGGCGACCGGCACGCCCATGTAGCCAAGGCCAAGAAACAGCCCGGCCATGATGCCGAGGATGACGCCGTTGTTCATACCAGGTGGCCCTCGGTGTCGGCGCTTGTCTCTGGCGCGGCGGAGGGGAAACCGTTGCGCAGGCCATTGACGAGTTGCTCGATGCTGAACAGCACGACCAGCAGGCCGCAAATCGGGATGGCAACGGTCAGCGAGGCTTCCGGCGTGAGCGAGGGCATGCGCGCGGAGCCGAAGCCGTGGCGGAAATTGATGTAGCCGAACACCACCAGGCAAATGGCGACGCCCAGCACGGCAAGCCGGGTGAACACCTCGAAGAACACCCGGGCGCCACCCTGCATGCTTTCGACGATCGCCGAAAGATAGAGATGGTCATTGCGGCGGGTCGCGATCGCGGTGCCAAGGAATACGCCATAGACGAAGAAATGCGTCGTCACCTCCTGCAACCACAGCCAGGGGCGCCCGATCGCGCGGCTGGTCACGTCGCAGAAGACGGTGATGGTGAAGCCGGCAATGGCGATGCCACACAGGATCATCCCCACCGCCTCCACGGCGTCGCACCACGCCCATTTGAGGTGCCGTTGGCGTGGCGAGATCAGGACGAGATGGTCCATTCCGGCTCCTGGTTGGTTGGGCGAAAGGAAGCAAGAGGTTCTTTTTTGAAAAAAAGAACCAAAAAACTTTTATCCGTCTGCTTCGCATTCTCCAGGGAGAAGGCGAAGCCAACAGATAGAAAGTTTTGGCTTCTTTTTTCAAAAAGAAGCGCTTCCTACTACTTGATAGCGCGCACGAGATTGAGAATCTTCACCGCATGCGGGCCAAGCTCGGCGGCCAGCGCGTCCTGGATGGGTGCTGCGGTCTTGATGAAACCGGACTTGTCGACCTCGCGCACCAGCTTCACGCCGATTTTTTCCAGGCGAACGCCGCTGTCGTCCTCGAGCTTCAGCGCGCGCGCCGGCTGCTCGCGGCCGACCGTGTTGGCGGCCTCCTGGACCCAGCCCTGCTGCTCGGCATTGAGGCTGTTCCACACCTTGTCGCTGACCCAGAGCACCGAGTTGTTGGCTTCGTGCTGGGTCCAGGACATCACCGGGGCGACTTCGTAGTGCTTGTTGGAGAGGTAGACGTTGATGCCGTTCTCGGCCGCGTCGACCACCCCGGTCTGCAGCGAGGTGTAGACGTCGCCGAACGGCATATGCACCACCTGCGCGCCATAGGCGGGGAAATGGGTG
>JAPLOH010000102.1:0-36119 GCA_026400845.1 Alphaproteobacteria bacterium | reverse complement strand
CTCGGTCTTGGTCGCCTGAACGCGGATCTTGAGGCCCTTCATGTCGCCGACGTTGCGAATTTCGCGCTTGGCGTAGATGTTGCGCAGGCCGAGCGTGCCGACCGCCAGCACCTGGGCGCCCTGCACGCGCTCCTTGAACATTGCCCGCACTGCCGCGACCACGCCGGGGTCGGCAATCGCCTTGGCGAGATGCGCCTCGCCGGTGAACAGGAAGTGCAGCGAGAAGACGCCCGATTCTGGCGCCACGGTGGAGGCGTTCGCGGTCGAGGAGATGTTGAAGTCGATGTCGCCCGAACGGACCTTCTGCAGCGCCTGCGGCTCCTGGCCGAGCTGTGCGCCGGGGAACTGGTCGATCGACATCGTGCCCTTGCTAAGTTCCTTCAGCTTGTTGCCGAAGATATCAGCGAGAATGCCGTAGCCGGTGGTGCGCGGCTGGTCGTAGGCGAAACTGAAATTTCGGCTCTGGGCCCGTGCGACATGCGGCATGGCAAGCGCCGCGAGGCCGGTTGCAAGGCCCGTTGTGAGCACGGTCCGGCGCGTTGTCGTCATGATGCGGTTCCCCTTTTCGATATGATTCCGATCTGCCATGATCGAGTTGCCGACATCGTACACCAGCGCTACGGTGCTGTCAGTCCCCATGTTGAGGAGAGTAACGGCGCTGCGGCCCACGATGGTGGCGACCTCAGGGTTCCGAACTCACGCCAACCCTGGGAGGTACGGTGTTCGCCGGATGCCGCGCGATCGGCTGAACGCTGCCGACCTTGCCGAGTGCTTTGCTACTTCAGCACTTTCCACGCGCCGTCCTGCACGGTGGTCAGCACCAGCGCGCGCTCGTCGGCGCCGTTGTGGTTGCTCGGCGTCAGCGAGAAAACGCCGCCGGCGCCCTTGAGTTCCTTCACCTGCTCCATCGCGTCGCGCAGCGCCTTGCGGAACTCGGCGGTGCCGGGTTGGGCCGATTTCAGCGCCACCGGCAGCGCCTCGGCGAACAGCAGGTAGGCGTCCCAGGCGATGGCGCCGAAGATCGAGCGCGTGTTGGGGCCGTACTTGCCTTCGTAGGCGCGCACGTAATCCATCGCCGACTTGGTGATCTCGCCGCTATCCGGCAGCTGCTCGGCGACCATCACGGGGTTGACCGCGACGAGCATGCCGTCGGCCGATTTTCCGGCGATGCGCAGGAAATCGGGGTTGGCGATGCCCTGGTTATGCAGGATCGGCCCCTTGTAGCCGCGGGCCCGCAGTTCGATCACCGGGAGGGCACCGGGGGTGCCGGAGGCGGCGATGAACACTGCATCCGGCTGCTTTGTCATCGTCTTGAGCGCCTGCGGGGTCACCGAGGTATCGGCCGGGTTGTATTTCTCCTCGCCGAGCCAGGCGATTCCGCGCGCCGCCGCGTCGGCCTTGGCGGCACCGGTGAAGGCATCGCCGAAGGCGGTCGCCATGGCGATGCCGGCGAGGGTGTTGCCACCCTGGGCCTTCAGCCATTTGAGCGGCGGCGCCACCATCATCGCCTCGGACACCACGAGCTTGAACGCCCAGCGCCGGTTGCCCTCCGGCGGCTGGATGATCGACTCCGAGCCGGCATGGCTGATGAAGGGTGTCGCTGTCGCGCCTGCGACGTCGAGCACCGCAAGCGAAGTCGGCGTCACCGACGGGCCGAACACGAGATCGACCTTCTCTTCGCCGACCAGCTTCTGGAACGCCTTCACCGCGTTGGTGCTGTCGCTGCCATCATCGAGGATGACGTAGCGGATCTTCTGCCCGTTGGCCTCGCGCGGCAGCATGTCGATCACGTTTCGGCCGGGAATGCCGATCGAGGCGGCGGGGCCTGTCAATGACAGGACCGCTCCGATCGTCACGTCCGCGCGGGCGGCGGCGGGCAGCCACGCGACGGCGGGGACCAGCAAAGCGGCGAGGAAACTGGCGCGCAAACCCATGTCGGCCTCCCTAGATGTTCCGTCCGTGGCAGTGCTTGAACTTGCGGCCCGAGCCGCAGGGGCAGGGTGCGTTGCGGCCGACATTGCGCCAGGTCGTCGGGTCGTCCGGGTCGACGCCGTCAGCGCGCAAGGGTTGCTCGGTGGCGACATCGGTGGCGAGCGTCGCCATGCCGTAGCCGCCCTCGCCGGAGGTGAAGGCGCCTTCCGGCTCGGGGTGGCTCTCGCTCATCTCCGCGTAGGGCACCGGTTCCGGCTCGGGGGCGATCTCGGCGCGGGTCAGCATGGCGATCACCCGCTCCTTCATCTCGTCCAGCTTCGCGTTGAACAGGGTGAAGGCTTCGCTCTTGTATTCGTTCAGCGGGTCGCGCTGGCCATAGGCGCGCAGCACGATCCCCTGGCGGAGATGGTCGAGCGCCAGCAGATGTTCCTTCCACACCGCGTCGAAAATCTGCAACAGCAGGCTCTTTTCGATGAAGCGCATCAGGTCCGGCCCGAAATTGGCCAGCTTCGCCGCCATGTACTCGTCCGACGCGCGCACGATGCGCTCCCGCACGCCGGCCTCGTCCATGCCCTCCTCGCGCGCCCAGTCGACGATCGGCAAATCGAGGTTCAGCACGCGCCTGACGTCCTCGGCCAGCGCCGCGGTCTCCCACTGCTCGGCGAAGGCCTTCTCGGGGATGCGGCGATGCACCATGTCCTCGATCAGCTCGCCGCGCATGTCGCCGACAATCGCCGCCACGTCCGCCGCGTGCATGAACTCCTTGCGCTGGGCATAAACCTCGCGGCGCTGGTCGTTCATCACGTCGTCGTATTTCAGCACGTTCTTGCGCGTGTCGAAGTTGCGTGCCTCGACCTTCTTCTGCGCCTTCTCCAGCGCCTTGTTGATCCAGGGATGGACGATCGCCTCGCCGTCCTTCAGCCCGAGGCGGGCGAGCATGCCGCCCATCCGGTCGGAGCCGAAGATGCGCATCAGGTCGTCTTCCAGCGAGAGGAAGAAGCGCGAGGCGCCGGGATCGCCCTGACGGCCGGAGCGGCCGCGCAGCTGGTTGTCGATGCGCCGGCTTTCGTGGCGCTCGGTGCCGATGACGAACAGGCCGCCGGCCTTCTTCACCACTTCGTGCCCGGCCTCGACCTCGGCGCGGATCGCCGCCGCGCGGGACTCGCGGGCTTCGGTGTCCTCGATGCCTTCGAGTTCGAGCTTGAGGCGCATGTCGAGATTGCCGCCGAGTTTGATGTCGGTGCCGCGGCCGGCCATGTTGGTGGCGATCGTCACTGCGCCGGGCGCGCCGGCCTGGCTGATGATCAGCGCCTCCTGCTCGTGGAAGCGGGCGTTGAGCACGGCGTGCGGAATGCGCTTCTGTTTGAGGATCTCGGAGAGCTGCTCGCTCTTCTCGATCGAGGTGGTGCCGACCAGGGTCGGCTGGCCACGGCCGCGGGCCTCCTCGATCAGCTTGGCCACTGCCTCGTATTTTTCGATCGCCGAACGGTAGACCTCGTCGTCCTCGTCCTTGCGCACCACCGTCACGTTGGTGGGGATGTCGACGACTTCGAGCTTGTAGATTTCGGCGAATTCGTCGGCCTCGGTCAGCGCCGTGCCGGTCATGCCGGCGAGCTTGGGGTAGAGGCGGAAATAGTTCTGGAAGGTGATGGAGGCGAGCGTCTGGTTCTCGGCCTGGACGGTGACCCCCTCCTTCGCCTCGAGCGCCTGGTGCAGCCCCTCCGAATAGCGCCGCCCTTCCATCATGCGGCCGGTGAACTCGTCGATGATGATCACCTTGTCGTCGCGGACAATATAGTCGACATCGCGCGAAAACAGCGCGTTGGCGCGCAGGCTCTGCTGGACGTGATGCACCACCGAGACATTGAAGATGTCGTAGAGATTGCCCTCGGTGATGATCCCGGCGGTGCGCAGCATGTCCTCGACCCGCTCGGCGCCGATCTCGGTCAGCACCGCGGTGCGGAATTTCTCGTCCTTGTCATAATTCGTGGGGTCTTTGACCAGTTCGCGGATGACCAGGTTGACGGTGCGGTAGAGGTCGGACGAATCCTCCGCCGGGCCGGAGATGATCAGCGGCGTGCGCGCCTCGTCGATCAGGATGCTGTCGACCTCGTCGACGATGGCGAAGGTGAAGTCGCGCTGGACCATGTCTTCCAGGCGGTACTTCATGTTGTCGCGCAAATAGTCGAAGCCGTACTCGTTGTTGGTGCCGTAGGTGATGTCGGCGGCATAGGCGTCGCGGCGCTCGTTCTCGGAGAGGCCGTGCACGATGACGCCGGTGGTCATGCCGAGATATGAGTAGATCTGGCCCATCCATTCGGCGTCGCGGCGGGCGAGATAGTCGTTGACGGTGACCACCTGCACGCCCTTGGCGGCCAGCGCGTTGAGGTAGACCGGCAGGGTGGCGACCAGGGTCTTGCCCTCACCGGTCTTCATCTCGGCGATCTTGCCGTCATGCAGCACCATGCCGCCGATCATCTGCACGTCGAAATGCCGCATACCGAGCACGCGCCGGCTCGCCTCGCGCACGGCGGCGAAGGCTTCGGGGAGCAGTTCGTCAAGCGTCGCGCCGGCGGCCAGGCGGGCGCGGAAATCCGCCGTTTTGCCTTGAAGATCGGCGTCCGACAGCGCCTGCATCGCCGGCTCCAGCGCATTGATCTCCGGCACCCGGCGCTGATACGCCTTGAGCGAGCGGTCGTTGCTGGTACCAAAAATGGCGCGGGCGAGTCTGGCGAACATGGCAGGCCTTCCGGGAACAGGCGAAACGGCGCCAGCCCGGCACGGCGGGCGCCGATCTCACGCTGTCAGATAGGACTCGGACCGGCCTGGGTCAACGCGAGAGGCAAAATTCGCCGGGGAAGGAAGGAAGTGGTTCTTTTTTGAAAAAAAAGAAACAAAAAACTTCCCTCTGTTTGGCTCCGCCCTCACCCCGGGGAGGGCAAAGCCAACGGATAGAAAGTTTTTGCTTCTTTTTTCAAAAAGAAGCGCTTTCTCCCTTCGCCACCCGAGTGCCAGCGAATTTCCGGTCCGCTTGCGCCAATGCGCTGCTTGTCCGCACCGCGACGGCGGGCCTATACGGGCAGACTTCTGTAAGGAAATCCCATGCGGCCGTCCCGCTCCAGCCTGGCACTTGCCCTGGCCCTGCTCGCTGCCTCCATACTCGCTCCGGCCGTCCACGCCCAAACCACCGCCGTGGCCGACCCGGTCGTGGCGCGGGTGAACGGTGCGGAGATCCATGTCAGCGACATCACCGAGGCGGCGCAGAGCCTGCCGCAGGAATATCGGGGCATGCCGCAGAACGTGCTGATGCCGATGCTGATCGATCAGTTGATCGATCGCGCCGCGGTCGCCGCCTTGGCCCGCAAGGAGGGCCTGGAGAAGGACCCCTTGGTGCAGCGTGGCATTGCGCGGGCCACCGAGGAGGCGCTCGAGAACGCGATCATGCGCCGCGACATCGGGCCGAGCATCACCGAGGACAAGCTTCGCGCGCGCTACACCGCCGAGATCGCGGGGAAGGAGGGCGAGGTCGAGGTGCGTGCCCGCCATATCCTGGTCGCCAGCGAAGCGGACGCGATCAAGGTGGTCGCCGAACTCAAAAAGGGCGGTGACTTCGCGGCGCTGGCCAAGGCCCGCAGCAGCGACCCCGGCGCCGGCCAGGGCGGCGATCTCGGCTTCTTCAAACGCACCGACATGGTGCCGGAATTTGCCGAGGCGGCCTTCGCCCTCAAGCCCGGCCAGGTCTCCGACAAGCCGGTGAAGACGCAGTTCGGCTGGCATGTCATCAAGGTGGAGGAACGCCGCGCCGCGCCGTCGCCGAGCTTCGAGCAGGCGCAGGACGATTTGCGCCAGAAGGTGATCCAGGAGGGCGTGCAGAAGGTGCTCGCCGCCGCCCGCGCGGTGGTCACCATCGAGCGCTACAATCCCGACGGCACGGCCCGACGCGCCACCGATGACGCCGCGCCGCCGCCGAAGCCCTGAAATCGCATAAAAAATAAGAGGAATCGACCCATGGCCATGGCCGTCTCGCCGCTCGCCGTCCCCCTGCCAGAACTGCCGCCGCTGGCCGGCGTCCGCCTCGGCGCGATCGCCGCCGGCATCCGCTACAAGGGCCGCAATGACGTCGTGATGGCGGAACTCGCCGCCGGCACCACGGTGGCGGGGGTGTTCACCTCCTCCAAATGCCCTGGCGCGCCGATCGACTGGTGCCGCGAGATGCTGTCTGGCGGCAAGGCCCGCGCGGTGGTGATCAACGCGGGGAATGCCAACGTGTTCACCGGCAAGGCCGGCGCCGACGCCTGCAAAGCCACCGCCGCGGCCGCCGCAAAGATCGCGGGGGTGCCGGTGAAGCAGGTGTTCCTCTCCTCCACCGGGGTGATCGGCGAGGTCCTGCCGCACGAGAAGCTCACCGCCGCGCTGCCGGAGCTCCATGCCAACCTCACGGACTCCGGCTGGGACGCCGCCGCCCGCGGCATCATGACCACCGACACCTTCCCCAAGGGCGTCACCCGAACCGCGACGATCGGCGGGCGGGAAGTGCGCATCAACGGCATCGCCAAGGGCAGCGGTATGATCGCGCCCGATATGGCGACCATGCTGTGCTTCATCTTCACAGACGCGAAAATCCCCGCCCCGGCATTGCAGGCGATGCTCTCCAAGGGCGTCGCGACCAGCTTCAACTGCACCACCGTTGATAGCGATACCTCGACGTCGGACACCGTGATGCTGTTCGCGACCGGCCAAGCCAAGCATCCGAAGATTTCCGACGACGGCGGCAAGGAACTCGCGGGCTTTGCCAGCGCGCTCAACGAGGTGCTGCTCGATCTCGCATTGCAGGTGGTCCGCGACGGCGAGGGCGCCCAGAAGCTCATCCGCATCGACGTCACCGGCGCCACCACGGGCAAGTCGGCCAAGCGCATCGGCATGGCGATCGCCAACTCGCCGCTGGTGAAAACCGCCATCGCCGGCGAGGACGCCAATTGGGGCCGCATCGTGATGGCGGTCGGCAAGGCCGGCGAACCGGCCGATCGCGACAAGATCTCGGTCGGCGTCGGCGGCGTCTGGATGGCCAAGGACGGCGGCGTGGTGCCGGGCTATGACGAGACCCCGGTGGTCGCGCACATGAAGGGCCAGGAGGTCAACATCGCCGTCGACATCGGCCTCGGCAAGGGCAAGGCGACGGTGTGGACCTGCGACCTGACGCACGGCTACATCGACATCAACGGCAGCTACCGCAGCTGAACCGCGCACTGCTTTCACATCGGACGCTCTCCCGCCGGGCGGCGCTCGGCGGCTTCGCGGCACTCGCGGCGGCACCCTCATGGGCGGCCTCGCACGTCTACACGGCGCTGCCGGCCGATCCGCTGCGGCCGCCCGCCATCCGCGAGATCCCGCTCCCGGATTTCCCCGGCGCCCATGCCATCTGGGGCGCTACCGGGCGGGACGATGCTGGCGGCATCTGGTGCGGTGTCTCGGCAGTCGACGGTGATCACTCCGCCCATCTCGTGCGCTTCGACCCGGCAACCGGCACCGTCGCCGACCGGGGGAATGTGCTTGGCCAACTCGCCCGCCTCGGTTTGCGACGTCCTGGCGAGAAGCAGATCAAGCTCCACTCCAAAATCCTGCCCATGGCGGACGGTCGGCTGTGGTTCACTTCCACCGACGAGGAGGGCGAGGCGGAGGACGGCAGCGCGCCTCCGGTCTGGGGTTCGCATATCTGGTCGCTGCATCCCGACGAGGCCGAGTGGCGGCACCATCTTGCCGTGCCGGAAGGGCTCACCTGCGCGGCCGGCGGGGGGCGGACAATCTGGGCGCTCGGATTGTGGGGCCATGTGCTCTACAGTTTCGATATCCACTCCGGCGCCGTCGCCCGCCAGGCGATCGGCGCGCCCGGCGGCCACATGTCGCGCAACATCGTCGCCGACGCCGGCGGCCACGTCTTCGTCCCCCGCATGCAGCGCGGCGCGGACGGCACCATGACCGCCGAATTGCTCGAATTCGCACCCCCGATGACGCTGCTGGCCGCCACCCCGCTCGCCAACTACGCGGGGGCGATGTCCCCCGCCACCGCCCACGGCATCATCGGTCTCGCGACCCTGGCGGACGGCGCCATCGTCATCGCCACATCGGCCGGCTTCCTCCATCGCATCAGCCCCGGCAACCCCGCCACCGTTACCCCGCTCGGCTGGTTCCACCCCGCCGGCCCATCCTATGCCTCGGCCCTTTTCGCCTGGGACGGCACGACCACCCTGGCCGGTCTCGCCCAGGCCGAACCCTCGACCTGGGATTGGGTAGTCCGCGACCTCGCCACCGGCCAGTCCCGTGCGCGCCGGCTCGAATTGCCGCTCGGCCGCATCCGGCTCATCTACGGCTCCGACGTGCGCGACGATGCCGGCCGCATCTACGTCGCCGGCCGCCACTCCACCGAACGCGGCAAGGTGCCGGTTCTGCTGCAGATCGACCCTCGCCAATGACACGTCCGCCAAAACCTCCTTCCCCCACGAAGCGTCGTCGTGCAACCGGCTCGCCTCGGGCCGTGCCTTCCGCGCCGCCCGTCCCCGATTTCGCCCCGATCGCGACCGAGCGCCTCGTGCTGCGGCCCTTCGCGCCGGGCGATGCGGCGGAACTGCACAATCTGATGAACCACTGGGAGGTCTGCCGGGACCTCGCCGAGGTGCCCTTCCCCTACCCGCACGATGTCGCCGTGAGCTGGGTCGGCTTCACCCGCGAGGCGATCGCCGCCGGCCGGGCCTGGCACCTCGCGATCACTCGCCACGAGGGCGAGCGGGAAATCCTGGTCGGCGGCGTCGGCCTGCGGCTCGATGAGGACGGCAAGGCGGCCAAGCTCGGCTACTGGGTCGGCCTCAACTTCTGGGGCCAAGGGGTGGCGCGCGAGGCGGCCGGGCGGATGGCGCGCTGGGCGCTGGCCAATCTCGATATCGAACGTGTGCACGCCTCCGTCGCGACCTCCAATGCCGCGAGCCAGGCGGTGCTGCGCCGTATCGGCTTGCGCCATGTCGGCGCGGGCGAGGAGATGTTCACCGCCCGCGGCGACGTGGTGAAGGTGCTGCATTTCGAGGCCAACCGTACCGACCTGTTCGGCGCCCCGGAGGTCGAGGCCCGCACTGACGGGGGCAAGCCGCTCGTGCTCGTCGCCGCCTGCGCCCTCGTCGATCGCGACGGCCGCATTCTCCTCGCCCGCCGCCCCGAGGGCAAGAAAATGGCCGGGCTGTGGGAATTCCCCGGCGGCAAACTCAACCCCGGCGAGACCCCGGAGGCCGCCCTGATCCGCGAGTTGAAGGAGGAGCTCGGCATCGATGTCGCGTCCAACTGCCTCGCCGCCTTCACCTTCGCCTCCCACGAATACGACAGCTTCCACCTGCTGATGCCGCTGTATCTCTGCCGCCGCTGGAAAGGCACGCCGACCGGGCGCGAGAACCAGCAGCTTGCCTGGGTGCGCCCCGACAAGCTCGCCGAATACCCCATGCCCGCGGCCGACCGCCCCCTGGTGCCCCTGCTCAGGGATTTCCTGTAGCATCGCCGCCACCTCAAGGAGACGCCCATGACCGCCAACCCGATGACCACCAACCCGACCGCCTGCCTGCTGGTCATCGGCAACGAAGTACTGTCCGGCCGCACCCAGGATGCCAACATCAAATTTATCGCCGTGGGCCTCGGCGAAATCGGCATCCCCCTGCGCGAGGTCCGCGTCATCCCCGACATTCCCGAGACCATCATCGCCACCGTCAACGAGGCCCGGGCCAAGTTCGATCACGTCTTCACGACAGGCGGCATCGGGCCGACGCATGACGACATCACCAGCGAATGCGTCGCCGCCGCCTTCGGCGTCCCGTGGGAGCCGCATCCCGAGGCCTGGGCCCGGCTCGACGCCCGCTACGCCCCCGGCGAATTCAACGCCGCCCGCCAGCGCATGGCCACCATGCCGCGCGGCGCCACGCTGATCGACAACGAAATCTCGACCGCGCCAGGCTTCACCATCGGCAACGTCCACGTGATGGCCGGCGTGCCCCGCATCATGCAGGCGATGTTTCGCAACCTCGCCCCCACCCTTACCGGCGGCCCGCCGATCCGCATGGGCGCGGTGCACGCCAAAGGTCTCGCCGAAGGCCGCATCGCCGAAGGCCTCGCCGCCATCCAGGCCCGCTTTCCCGCACTCGACATCGGCAGCTATCCCTATTACCGGCCGGACGCCAACGGCGTGGCGTTGATCGCCAAGGGGAATGACCCCGACGCGATCGCGGCCGCCTGCGTGGAGATTACGGCGCTGATTTCGGCTTGCGGGGCGGAGCCGGTGCAGGGGGAGCCGCCGGTTTGAGGGAAGCGCTTCTTTTTTGAAAAAAAGAAGCAAAAAACTTTTATCCATTTTGGGCTGGGGTTTCCTGAGGGAAATTGGATATTGTTTTGATATCGAAATAATAAGGGCGCGCGTCGGTGGTGAGGCGAAGGCCGGTTTTTTGAAAAGAGATGGCTTCGCCTGGCCCTTGCTGGGGATGGGGGACGCATCGGCTTGGGTTTGCCGGGCCGGCGCGCGCGGGGGATGGCGCGGCGCAACCTCGTGGGCGCGGGCCGTGCGCGGCGCAGGACTGGCTATGATGGTGCGGGCGCGGGCGCGCGACGGCGCGCGGGCAGGTGCGGGCGCGGCGGGGGACGGACGGTGCGCAGCCGGCACGCGCGCCGCCGGTTCGGGCAGGCCCTGGGCGAGGCGCCGCATGAGGGCGGCGAAATCGTAGCCGAACTGAGTGAGAATGGCATGAAGCGCGCGGCCACCGGGGAACAGGCGCCAGAGGCCCCAGCGGACAAGAAGGGAGGCCAGCAACCCGGCCACGGCTTCGCCGAGCAGAACTGCTTGATGCGGTTCGGCCTGGGTGGGCGCGGGGAGGGGTGCGGGTGACTGCATAGGAACATATATAGAACTCAGCCCTGATAAATGCAAGGATAAATTTCTGTTCAGGCGGATATTTTGCGTGGGTGCGGCGCGGCCGTTGGATCGACGAACGCGTCACCCGTCGCCACTATCCGCCCCTCACCGCGTGCAAGCGGCCGCTCAGGTGCGGCCCCGCTTGCGGTTGCGCAGCAGCAGCAGCATCGCCAGGGCCGGGATGACGACGATCGACATCATCAGGAAGTCGTTGTTGTAGGCGATGATCAGCGCCTGGCGGTTGACCATCTGGTCGAGGATGATGGCGCCCTGGGTGCGGGCGGGGTCGATCAAATGGGCATTGCCCTGCAGCAGCCGGTTGAACGGCGTGAGGTCGGCGGCGAGCCCGGCGTGGGAGGACTGGATGCCGCGCGCCAAGGTGAAAGCGGTGACGGAGATGCCGATCGCCGAGCCGATGTTGCGGCACAGCGACTGCACGGCGGTGGCGTCCCCACGCAGATGCGGCGCCAGGGTGGTGAAGGAGATCACCGTCACCGGGTTCCAGATGCAGCCCATCGAGAAGCCCTGGATCACCATGGTGATCATCACCCTTGTGGACCCGACATCGGGGGTCCAGCCGCTCATGTCGTAGAGCGAGATGCCGAGCACGCTGAGGCCCATCGCCATGATCTTGCGCTGGTCGGCACGGCCGCCGAGGCGGGCGATGAACAACATGGCCCCCATCGTACCGAAGCCGCGCGGCGCCATCAGCAGCCCGGTATCGGCGACCGAGTGGCCCGAGAGGTTCTGCAGATAGGGCGCGATCAGCGCCGAGGAGGCCATCATCACTGTATTGGTGGTGAACATCAGCAGGGTGGCGGTGACGAAGTAGCGATCCTTGAAGAGCGCCGGCGGGATGAAGGGCTTCTCGGCGGTGAACATGTGGACGCCGAACAGATAAATCCCGAGCCCGCCCAGCACCGCCTCGATGATGATCTCGTGGGACTGGAACCAGTCCTCGGTCTGCCCGCGGTCGAGCATCAATTGCAGCGCGCCGACGCCGAGCGCGAGCACCGCGAAGCCCGTCCAGTCGAACCGCAACTCGGGGTTGCGCGGCGCCTGCGGCAAGGTGAGGGCGAGGCCGATGGTGGCGATGATGCCGAGCGGCAGGTTGATGTAGAACACCCAGCGCCAATCGAAAGCGTCCGTCAGGTAGCCGCCCAGCGTGGGGCCGAGAATGGGGCCGATCATCACCCCCATGCCGAAGGCCGCCATCGCCTGGCTGCGTTTCTCGGCGGGGTAGATGTCCAGCATCGTTGCCTGCGACAGCGGCACCAGCGCCGCGCCGAAAATCCCCTGGAGAATGCGGAACAGCACCATCTGGGTCAGCGACTGCGCCGCGCCGCACAGCATCGAGCTGACGGTGAAGCCGATCATGCAGGTGAGGTACAGCGTCTTGCGGCCGAACCGGGCCGAGATCCAGCCGATCGGGGCGGTGCCGATCGCCGAGGCGATGACGTAGGAGGTCAGCACCCAGGAAATCTGGTCGAGCGTGGTGTTGAGGCTGCCTTGCATATAGGGCAGCGCGACATTGGCGATGGTGCTGTCGAGCACCTGCATCAGGGTGCCCATCATCGAGAAGATCGATATCAGCGTGCGATGGCGGACCGGCTCGGTCATGCGGCGGTCTCGGGTCCGGGTGGCATCGCGGGAAGCCGCAGGCGGCGCACCACGTCGGGCCGGGCGGCGAGCCAGGCGCCGGTGGCGCCGGCGGGCGCGTGGGCCAGCAGCGCGCGCAGATCGGCGGCATCATCGACATCCATGGCGATGCGGGCAATTTCGAGCAGCACGACCGTGGCGCCGGCGCGGGCGGCTTCGGCGCGGTGTTTCGGCAGGCTGTCGGGGCCGAAATGCGAGGGGAACAAGGTGGGCGGGCGGCGCAGGATTGCGTTGGTGCCGGTGCCGTCGCGCGACGGGACGATCACCACATCCGCCTCCGCTGCGAACACGGCATCGATGTCCGCGCCGGTGACCATCGGCAGATCGAGCGGCAGGCGCAGCAAGGCGGTCACCCCCTCGGCGGCGCAGCGGCTCGACGCCTCATCGACGGAGGCGCTTTCGGAAATCTGGATTTCCTCGCGCAGCACGCGAAAGCCGAATTCCTCGGCCATGGTGGCGATGCCGGGATCGGCGGTGACGACGTAGACCCGCGCCGGCGCGCGGGCGGCGCGGGCGGCGGCGAACCCGTCCACGATCATCGCCGACATGAGAGTACGGCGGTCCTCCGGCGGCAGCAGCGGGGCAAGGCGCTGCTTGGCGTCGTCGCGCAGCTTCACCGGGAGGAGGAGCGCCTTCAACCGGGCACGCCTTTGCCAGGCACGCCTTTGCCAGGCACGCCTTTGGTGGTGGAGTATTCGAAATGCAGCGCGGTGCCGGGATGCACGATCGGGTGGATCGCATGCGCCGCCATCGCCGCTTCGGAAAAGCCTTGCAGGATCAGCTTGAGCTTGCCCGGATAGGTCGCGACGTCACCGATGGCGAAGATGCCGGGGCTCGAGGTCTCGCAGGTCGCGGGCGTCACCGCGAGGTGGTGGCGTTCGAGCGCGAGCCCCCAGGCGGCGATCGGGCCGAGATCCATCGACAGGCCGAAGAACGGCAGCAGCACGTCGGCCGGCAGGTCGCGGATGGTCCCGTCGAGATCGGCGACGCCGACCGACTCCAGCCTTCCGTCCACGCCGTTCAGCGCGTGGAGCTGATAGGGGATCACCATCTCGACCTCGCCCGCCGCGGCGGCGGCATCGAGCTGGGCGGCGCTCTCCGGTGCCGCGCGGAATTTCGCCCGCCGATGCACCACCTGAATGGAAGCGGCGATGCCGCGCAGGGCGAGCGCCCAATCCACCGCGGAGTCGCCCCCCCCGGCGATCACCACCCGCTTGCCGCGCAGATCCTCGCGGCGGCGGACATAGTACTGCACCGCCCCGGTCGCCTCGAAGGCGTCGAGCCGGTCGATCGGCGGGCGGTTGGGGCCGAACGCGCCGGCGCCGGCGGCGATGATGACGGCTTTGCAGCGCACCGTGTCGCCCAGATCGGTGGTGAGGGTGAACGCGCCTTGGGTTCCCGCCAGCCCCTCGACCCGGCGGCCGAGCAGGCGGGGCGCCGCGAAGGGGGCGATCTGGCGTTCCAGCGCGCCGATCAGGTCGCCCGCCTCGATGGCGGGGTGGGCGGGAATGTCGTAGATCGGCTTCTCCGGGTAGAGCGCCGTGCACTGGCCGCCGATTTCGCCGAGCGCGTCGATCAGCACGCTGCGCAGCTTCAGCATGCCCAGTTCGAAAACGGCGAACAGGCCGACCGGGCCGGCGCCGATGATGGCGATATCGGTTTCGATGTCAGTGCTCATGGGGTTTTTAACCACATGCGGCGATCCGGTGAAACGGCGGCGAAGCAGGGCAGGTCAGCACGATGGCGCGCACCGGCGGGGCGGGATAGCGTTCGGCAATGACCGACTCGGTGGACCTGCCCGATCTCGCGGCGACGGAGGCGCTGGCCGCCCGCCTCGCCGCGTGGCTGCGGCCGGGCATGGCGGTGCTGCTGGACGGCCCGCTCGGGGCGGGGAAGACGGCGTTCGCCCGGGCGCTGCTGCGGGCAATCACGCGCGACCCGGCGCTGGAGGTGCCGAGCCCGACCTTCACCCTGGTGCAAAGCTACGACACCCCCGGGGGCCCTGTGCATCATCTCGATCTTTGGCGGCTGGCCGGGCCATCGGCGCTCGATGAACTCGGCTGGGATGATCTGCTGAACGACATCGTGCTGGTCGAATGGCCGGACCGGCTCGGCCCCTGGCGGCCCACGGTCGCCATCTCGGTGACGCTGGCGCATCACGGCGAGACCTCGCGGCGCGCCACGCTCGCGGGTTGGGACGGCGCATGAACCTCGCCTCGCTGCCACCTGGCGCCGCGTTTCTCGACCATGTGGCCGGGCTGTGGCTTGCGCGCTTCGGCGCCGATCCGCTGGCGCGCGGGCTGATCCTGCTGCCGACGCGGCGCGCCGCCCGAGCGCTCGCCGAGGCCTTCCTGCGGGCCACCGACGGTAGGCCGCTGCTGCTGCCGCGCATCACCGCGCTGGGCGCGATCGACGAGGCGCCGCTCGCATTGTCCGGCGCGCTCGACCTGCCGCCCGCCGTGCCGCCGGCGCGCCGGTTGGCCGCCCTGTCGGCGCTGATCCTCAAGCTCCCGGTGGCCGAAGGCGGCGTGGCGACGGCCGATCGCGCCTGGATGCTGGCGCAGGAACTCGCTGAGCTGATGGACGAGGCGGAGCGGATGGAGCTCGATCTGCCCGGCGCGCTGGACCGCGCGGCGGATGCCGAGCATGCCGCCCATTGGCAGCGCACCCTGCAATTCCTCGCCATCGTCACCCGCGCCTGGCCGGACTGGCTGGCCGCCAACGGCATGGCCAACCCGGCGGCGCGCCAGGTGGCGCTGCTGCATGCCCAGGCGCGGGCGTGGGACGACACCCCGCCGGCCGAGCCGATCTGGATCGCCGGCACCACCGCCGGTATCCCCGCGGTGGCGCGGCTGCTGAAGACGGTCGCCGGGCTGCCGGAGGGGAAGGTGCTGCTGCCCGGCCTCGACCACGACATGGCGGATGACGCCTGGGACGATGTCGGCGACAGCCATCCGCAAAGCGGGCTCAAGGCCTTGCTGGCTGGGCCCGGCGCGCGCCGGGCCGATGTCGTCCCGCTCGCGGAAACCCCGGCGCGGGCGCGGCTGCTCGCCGCCGCATTGCTGCCGGCAAGCGCGCTCCACGTCTGGCGCGACACCGAAGCACGGGCGCCGGACGGGCTGCTGCGGCTGGAGGCCGCCGACGCCCAGGAGGAGGCGGTGGCGATCGCGCTGATCCTGCGCGATACGTTGGAAACGTCGGGCCGGAGGGCGGCACTGATCACGCCGGATCGCGCGCTGGCGCGGCGGGTGGCGGCGGAACTGCTGCGCTGGGGCGTGGTGGCTGATGACAGTGCCGGCGAACCGCTCGCGGAAACCCCGCCGGCCGTATTTCTCCGCCTGCTCGCCGAGGCCGCGGCCGGCGGCTTCGCGCCGGTGGCGCTGCTCGGCCTGCTGAAACATCCGCTCGCCGCCGCCGGCATGGCGCCCGCCGCCTGCCGCCGCCTCGCGCGCCTGCTGGAGACCGCCGTGTTGCGCGGGCCAAAACCGGCGCCGGGGCTGCTCGAATTGCGCCGGGTGATCGAGGGCAAGGACCCGGCGCTGGCCGACTTGCTGGCGGCGCTCGAAACCTGTCTCGCACCGCTGATCCGGGTGATGGCCAATGTGCGCGGCCTGCCCGCCGACCTGCTCGCCGGGCTGATCGCGGCCGGCGAGGCGCTGGCGGCCAGCGATACCGAGGCGGGCCCGGCGCGTCTGTGGGCGCAGGAGGAGGGCGAGGCCCTGGCCACCGCGCTGGCCGAGGCGCTCGACGCCTTCGCCCTGCTGCCGGAACAGCCGCGCACGGTGCTGCCGGGATTGCTCGACGCGGTGCTCGAGGGCGTCGCGGTGCGCAGCCGCCGTGCGTTGCGCGGTCGCGAGGCGGTGGCCGAGCATCCCCGCGTGTTCATCTGGGGCCTGCTCGAAGCGCGGCTGCAATCGGTCGACGTTGCCGTGCTCGGCGGCCTCGCCGAGGGCGTCTGGCCGCCGGCGACCGACCCCGGCCCCTGGCTCTCCCGCCCGATGGCAAGCCGCGCCGGGTTGCCGAGCCCGGAGGAGCGGATCGGTCAGGCGGCGCATGACTTCGTGATGGCGGCCTGTGCGGCGCCGGTCGTGGTGCTGTCCTGTCCGCGGCGGCGGGACGGGGCGCCGAGCGTGCCGGCGCGATGGCTGGTGCGGTTGGATGCGATGCTGGCCGGCGCCGACACCCGCCTCGCCCGCCATCCCGCCGCCGACTGGGCGCGGCTGCTCGATCAACCCGTTGGCCCCGCTTGCCCGGTGCCGCCGCCCGCGCCGCGCCCGCCGCTCGCCCTGCGCCCGCGCCGGCTCAGCGTCACCGAAGTGCAGACCTGGCTTGAAGATCCCTACGCCATCTACGCCCGGCGCGTGCTGCGGCTCGAAAAGCTGCGGCCGCTGGAGGAGGAGACCGACGCCGCCGACTACGGCAGCCTCGTGCACGATGGCATGCGCCGCTTCCTCGCCAAATTCGGCGCCGATTGGCCGCCCAACGCCGCCGCCGAACTGCGGCTGGCGATGGACCAGGCGCTGGAGAACGCCGGGCTGCGGCGGGGGCTGACGGAGTGGTGGGCGCCGCGCCTCGGCCGCATCGCCGATTGGGTGGCGGCGGAGGAGGTCCGCCGCCGCGCGTTGAGCCGGCCGATACGGATCGAAACCGAGCGGTCGGGCAGGTTCCTCCTGGAAGCGGAGCGGTTCGAGCTGCGCGGCCGTGCCGATCGCATCGAACTGCGCGAGGACGGCGGGCTGGCGATTTTCGACTACAAGACCGGCAAGCCGCCCAGCCAGAAGCAGGTGGATGCCGGCTTCGCGCCACAATTGCCGCTGGAGGCGGCGATGGCGGCCGCTGCTGCCTTCGGGCCTGATGTCGCGGGCGGCGCGGCGGAGCTGGTCTATTGGCATCTCAGCGGTGGCTTCGAAGCGGGCAAGGTCTACAGCCTTTACAAGGGCGATCCGGCCGCGGTGGCGGCGGGCGCGGCGGCGGCGGCGGAGAACCTGCGCGGGTTGATCGCCGCCTATGACGACCCCGACCGTGCTTATCTCGCCCAGCCGCACCCCGGCCAGGCGCCGCGCTTCGCCGACTACGCCCAGCTCGCCCGCGTCGCCGAATGGAGTATCGCGGGCGACGAGGCGGAGGAGGAACCGTGAGCGAAACCGCCCGCGACCGCGCGCAGAACGCCCAGCGCGCCGCGTCCGACCCCGCGGTGTCGGCCTTCGTCGCCGCCTCGGCCGGCTCGGGCAAGACCAAGCTGCTGACCGACCGGCTGCTGCGGCTGATGCTGACCGGCGCCGCGCCCGGGCGCATCCAGTGCCTTACCTACACCAAGGCGGCGGCGGCGGAGATGTCGCTGCGGCTGCAAAAGCTGCTCGGCGAATGGGTGACGCTCGACGACAAGGCACTCGACCGTCGGCTCGCCGATCTCGATGTGTCGCCCAACGCGGCATTGCGGGCCAAGGCGCGCGCTTTGTTCGCCGAGGTGCTGGACCTGCCGGGCGGCATGCGGATCGGCACCATTCACGCCTTCTGCCAGTCCCTGCTGCGGCGCTTTCCGCTGGAGGCGGCGCTGTCGCCGCATTTCCGCCTGGTCGACGAGCTGGAAGCCCGCGCGGCGCTCGAGGCGGCGCAGGAGACGATGCTGGAGGGCGCGCATACGCGGGAGCGGCGCACGGCGCTGGCGGCGTTGGCCGGGCTCGCCACCGCCGGGCAGTTCGGCGCGCTGGTGCACGCCCTGGTGCCACATGGCAAGCGCCTGACCGGCGATCGCGATGCGCTCGCGCGCGTCCTCGGAGTGGCCGCGCGCAGCGATGCCGAGGTGATCGAGGGCGCGGTGTTCTGGCAGAGCGAGGGGGCGTTGCGCCGGGCCGCCCAGATGGTGGCGGCCCAGGGTGCGCCGACCGCCCAGGAGCGTGCGCGGGCGATCCTGGAGTTCCTGTCGATCCCCGGCGAGGAGCGCGCGGAGCATTGGGGCATCTGGCGGGAGCTGTTCCTGCGGCCCGACGGGGTGGCGCGTGGGCCGACGGTGTTCGTCAACAAGAAACTCGGCGACGCACATCCCGGCCTGCTCGACGTCTTCCTTGCCGAGCAGGCGCGGGTGGCGGGGGTGGAGGACGATCGCCGCGCGGTGCAGATCGGCGACGTCTCGGCCGCCTTGGCGCTGCTGGCGCGCCCGGTGGTCGATCTCTACGCCGCGGCCAAGGAGACCAACGGGCAGCTCGACTATGACGACCTGATCGGCCGCACCGCATCGCTGCTGGTCGATCCCGGCGCGGCCTGGGTGCTCTACAAGCTCGATGGCGGGCTCGATCATTTGCTGCTCGACGAGGTGCAGGACACCGCGCCGGCGCAATGGCGCATCGCCGGCGCGCTCACCGCCGAGTTCTTCGCCGGCCTCGGTGCGCGCGAGGTCAGCGCGGCGCCGCCGCGCAGCGTCTTCGCGGTCGGGGATCGCAAGCAGTCGATCTACGGCTTCCAGGGCGCCGACCCCGATCAGTTCGAGTTCTGGCGCGGGCGGATGCGCCGCGAGGTCGAGGCGAGCGGGGCGGCGTGGCGGGATGTCACGCTCGACGTGTCGTTTCGCTCGACCGCGCCGGTTCTGGCGCTGGTGGACGCGGTGTTCGCCCAGGCCCCGGCGGCGGCCGGGGTCAGCGAGGGGGCCGAACTACGCCATGTGCCGGACCGCGCGGGTGTCGCCGGGCGGGTGGAGCTGTGGCCGCTGGTGCCGGCGGCGGCGGTGCCGGAGGCGGCCCCCTGGGCGGTGCTGGAGCGCAACGAGGGGGCTCAGGGCGCGGCCGAGACGCTGGCCGAGGGTATCGCCACCTGGATCGCCGCCCGAGTCGGCCAGGAGCGGCTGGAAAGCCAGGGCCGCATGCTCGCCGCTGGCGACATACTGGTGCTGGTGCGCCGGCGCAACACCTTTGCCCGCGCGCTGGTGCGCGCGTTGAAGGACCGCAAGGTGGCGGTCGCCGGGCTCGACCGCATGGTGCTGACCGACCAGCCGGCGGTCGCCGATCTGCTCGCCCTGTGCGACGCGCTGCTGCTGCCGGAGGACGATCTCTCCTTCGCCGCGGTGCTGACCAGCCCGCTCGGCGGTCTTGGCGATGACGATCTGATCGAACTGGCGCCCTATCGCACCGGGTCCCTGTGGGCCGAACTGCGGCGGCGCGCGCGGGAGCGGCCAGCATGGCAGGCGGCGCATGATGTCTTCGCCGCCCTGCTCGCCCGGGTCGACTACGCCGCGCCGCATGCGCTGCTGGTCGAGGTGCTGGGGCCGCTCGGCGGGCGGGCGAAGCTGTTCGCCCGGCTTGGGCAGGAGGCCGCCGAGCCGGTCGATGAATTGCTGAGCGCGGCGCTCGACTACGCCGCGACGCACCCGCCGTCGCTGCAAGGTTTCGTGCACTGGCTGCGCCGCTCGGGCGCCGAGGTGAAGCGCGAAGCCGAGGGGGCGGGCGGTTTTGTGCGGGTGATGACGGTGCATGGCGCGAAAGGATTGCAGGCGCCAGTGGTGATCCTGCCCGACACCACCGGACTGCCGCCCGACGAGCAGCGCATCCTGTGGGCGGATGATCCGGCGGGCGGCGAGCCCGTCGCGCTGTGGTCGCCGCGCAAGGAATTGCGCTCCGCCGCCGTCGACGCGCTGCGCAACCGTGCCGCGGCGAAGCGGATGGAGGAATACAACCGGCTGCTCTACGTCGCCCTGACCCGCGCCGAGGACCGGCTGGTGGTGTGCGGCTGGGAGACCAAAAACAAGCGCAAGCCGACGTGCTGGTACGACCTGGTGCAGGCCGGGTTCACCGCATTGGGGGCGACGGGACACCCCTTCGATGGCGGCTGGCCCGGCGAAGTGCTGGTGCATGAATGTGACCAGTCGGTGCCGCCGAAATCGGCCGCATTGGCGGCGGCGCCGTTGTCCGCCGCCTTGCCGGGCTGGGCCGGCGCGGCGCCCGGCTGGGCACCGGGCGCGGTGCCGGCAGAGCCGGCAATGCCGAGCCCGCTGGCGCCGAGCCGGCCGGAGCATGGCGAACTCGGCGCCGTGCCGGCCGCCACCTCGCCGCTCGCCGCGCGGGATGCGACCGGGCAGCGCTTCCGCCGCGGCCAGTTGATCCACGCCTTGTTGCAGCATCTCCCCGTTTTGCCGCGCGACGCGTGGGCTGCGGCGGCGCAACGCTTCCTCGCCCGGCCCGGCCATGGACTCGATCCGGCCGATATCGGGCGCGTCACCGGCGAGGTGCTGGCGGTGCTCGACGATCCGCTGCTGGCGCCGCTGTTCAGCCCTGCCGGGCGGGCCGAGGTGCCGCTCACCGGACTGGTAAACGGACAGGTGGTGGGCGGCGTGGTCGATCGGCTGGCGGTCTTCGAGGACCGCGTGCTGATCGCCGACTACAAAACCAACCGGGCGCCGCCCGCCGCGGTCGGCCGCGTGCCGGTGCTTTATCTGCGGCAGATGGCGGCCTATCGCGCCGTGCTGCGGGCGGCCTTTCCCGGCCGCGCGGTGGAATGTGTTCTGGTATGGACCTCCCACGCCCACGCAATGCCGCTTCCCTCGGCGCTGCTGGACCGGCATGCTCCCGGCGCAGAGGCGGCCGCTTGATGGCCGCCTCGATCGACCCAATCTGACGTCCACGTTAAGCCATGAAAGGCCCCGCCATGAGCGAGAACACCAAGCCGGTTACCGATGACAGCTTCGCCGCCGACGTGCTGAACGCCGAAGGGCCGGTGCTGGTGGATTTCTGGGCCGAATGGTGCGGCCCCTGCCGCGCCATCGCCCCGGCGCTGGAGGAGATCGGCGCCGAATACAAAGGCAAGCTGACCGTCGCCAAGGTCAACATCGACGAGAACCCGATGACGCCGAACCAGTACGGCGTGCGTGGCATCCCGACCATGATCCTGTTCAAGGGCGGTAAGGCGGTCGCCACCAAGGTCGGCGCGGCGCCAAAGAGCGTCCTGAAGGACTGGGTTGCCGGCGCGTTGTGATGCCAGGCGGCGGAGGGGTCACTCCCTCCGCCGGTTCACCTGGAGCGATGTCGTCATTGATCAGTCCTGGCTGGCTGCACGGCGGCTGAAGTACGTTGTGCGGGCCAGCCACTGAACGGGTTGAAGTTTTTTGGTTCTTTTTTTCAAAAAAGAACCGCTTGCTTACCTCTTGGTGAGCCATCGCTTGGCGATCCGGCAGGCCACTGTATAGGCCGGATTGAACACGTTCCCAACATCATAGCGCACGACCTGGCCCATGAGGTGGCTGGCGGCGCGGGCGTCGAGTCCGTAGTCCTCGGCGAGCCAGCGCTGCATTTCGGTGGTGGCGTGTTGCAGGGCCTGGTCGAGCGGGCGGGCATTGCCGATGGTGAAGATGTCGTCGGCGGTTTCGCCGCGGGGCCAGGTGATTTTGCGTTTCAGGACGGTGAGCGTGACCTCCATTTCGAAGGAGGTCTCGATGCCGGTGCCGACGATTTCACCGTCGCCTTGGCAGGCGTGACCGTCGCCGAGATAGAAGAGGGCGCCGGGGACGGCGACGGGGAACCAGGCGGTGGTGCCGGGGGCGAAGCGGCGATAGTCCATGTTGCCGCCGTTTTGGGCTGATGTGGCGGTGGAGAAGGCTTGGCCGAGGGCGGGGGCGACGCCGAAGCAGCCGATCATCGGCGCGATGGGGGGCGTGAAGGTTTCGAGGCCGGGCGGCGGGTTTTGCAGGCGGACCACGCCTTCATTGGGGCTGATGTCCCACACCACGCGCTGGGTCGGCGGGCGATCGGGGATGGCGGCGGGGTCCAGCACGGTGAAGGCGAGGGGGGAGTAGGTCCAGCCGGTCGCGCGACTCGGGGTGAGGCGGTCGATGCGGACGGCGAGGGTGTCGCCGGGTTCGGCGCCTTCGACGTAGAAGGGGCCAGTCATCGGGTTGGGGCCCTTGGCGGCCTGGGCTTCGCTGGCGTCGAGGCCGGAGGCGTCGATGGTATCGGCGATGATGGTATCGCCGTCGGCGACGCGCAGTGCGGGTTCGGCGGTGCCGATGACATTGTAGTAGCGCGTTGGGCGGAAGCGGTGGATTGCCATCGGGGTTTCCGTTCGTGGGTGCGGGTGAGCACGGTAGGAAGCGGCGGGCGGCGGGTCAACGACGCATGGCGGCAATTCGCAGGTCACTTTCCTCGCCAGGGCTGCTTGACGGCATGGGGCGGCGGGCATAAAGGGGCGCCTCGCTGCTGCGGGTGTAGCTCAGTTGGTTAGAGCGCCGGCCTGTCACGCCGGAGGTCGCGGGTTCGAGCCCCGTCACTCGCGCCAGCAGCTACTCCCGATAAAGCAGAGGTTTAACTCCGTCGCCCTATGGCGGCGGAGAGATGATGCGGCTAATGTCCGGCCGCGCTGCGGTGCGGTATCGTGCCTGGCGATAGGTCAAGAGGAACGGCGAATGGCATCCCTGCTCTCGGACTACTTCCCCATCCTGGTGTTCCTGGGAATCGCCGGGGGGATCGCCATCGCCATGGTGGGCGCCTCGCTCCTGATCGCGCACCAGAAGCCCTATGCGGAAAAACTCACGGCCTATGAATGCGGGTTCGAGGCGTTCGGCGACGCGCGCCGGCGGTTCGACGTGCGGTTCTATCTGGTCGCGATCCTCTTCATCATCTTCGATCTCGAAGTGGCGTTCCTGTTCCCCTGGGCGGTGAGCCTGTCGGAGATTGGGGTGTTCGGTTTCCTCTCGATGGTCGGCTTCCTCGGCGTGCTTACGGTGGGGTTCATCTACGAATGGTGCAAAGGCGCCCTGGAATGGGAGTAGGCTGATGAGCGACGTGGCCATGCGCACGAATATCGATGCACTGCCTCCGGGCGCCGCGCAGGACGCGGTGATCAAGGGCATCACCGGCGAAATCGCCGACAAGGGCTTCGTGGTCGCCAACCTCGACAAGCTGGTCAACTGGGCGCGCACCGGAAGCCTGTGGCCGATGACGTTCGGGCTTGCCTGCTGTGCGGTGGAGATGATCCACGCCTACATGCCGCGCTACGATCTCGATCGTCTCGGCATCATCCCGCGTGCGAGCCCGCGCCAGTCCGACGTGATGATCGTGGCTGGGACGTTGACCAACAAAATGGCCCCGGCTCTGCGCAAGGTCTACGACCAGATGCCGGAGCCGCGCTGGGTGATCTCCATGGGCAGCTGCGCCAATGGCGGCGGTTATTATCATTATAGCTATGCGGTAGTGCGCGGCTGCGATCGTGTGGTGCCGGTCGATATCTATGTGCCGGGCTGTCCGCCGACCGCCGAGGCGCTGGTATACGGGATCATGCAATTGCAGAAGAAGATCCGCCGCACGGGGACCATCCTCCGTGGCTGAGCAGGAAGCAGCGGCCGAGGCCGCACCGGCGCCGACCGCCACCGAGTCACTGGCAGCCGCCATTGCTGGGCTGCCGGGCGTCACCGCGGTTGCCATCGAGAAGGGCGAGATCGTCGCCCATGCCGTCCGCGACGGGCTGGTCGGGCTGATGACGGCGCTGCGTGACACTGCCGGCCTGCAATTCGAGCAGGTGATGGACGTCTGCGGCGTCGATTGGCCGGAGCGGGCCGACCGGTTCGACGTGGTCTACAACCTGCTCTCGGTGTCGCTGAACCAGCGCGCCCGGGTGATCGTCACCACCGATGCGGTGACGCCGGTTCCCTCCGTGCATGGCGTATGGCCGGTGGCGACCTGGTGGGAGCGCGAGGCGTGGGACATGTTCGGGATCATCTTCTCGGGTCAGCCCGATTTGCGGCGCATCCTCACCGATTACGGCTTCGAGGGGCATCCGCTGCGCAAGGATTTCCCGCTGACCGGGTACGTCGAGGTGCGCTACGACGAGGACCGCAAGTCGGTGATCTATGAGCCGGTGAAGCTGGTGCAGGATTTCCGCAACTTCGATTTCCTCTCGCCGTGGGAGGCGATGACCTCGCTGCCCGGCGACGACAAGGCGCACGGGGGTGCGAAGCCGTGAGCGACGCCGTGGAAAAGACGACGAAGACGGTCGAGATCGACAGCCACTCGATCAATTTCGGCCCGCAGCACCCCGCCGCGCATGGCGTGCTGCGGCTGATCCTGGAGATGGATGGCGAGGTGGTGGAGCGCGCCGATCCGCATATCGGGCTGCTGCATCGCGGCACCGAAAAGCTGATCGAGTACAAGAGCTACATTCAGGCGCTGCCCTATTTCGACCGGCTCGACTACGTGAGCCCGATGAGCCAGGAGCACGCCTTCGCGCTGGCCACCGAGAAGCTGCTCGGCATCGAGGTGCCGGAGCGGGCCAAGTGGATTCGCACCCTGTTCAGCGAAATCACCCGCGTTCTCAACCATTTGCTGAACCTCACCACCTACGCGCTCGACGTCGGCGCCATCACCCCCTCGCTGTGGGCCTTCGAGGAACGCGAGAAGCTGATGGAGTTCCACGAGGCGGCCTCGGGCGCCCGGCTGCACGCCAACTACTTCCGCCCCGGTGGCGTCGCGAAGGACCTGCCGGCCGGGCTTGAGGACAAGATCGGCGAGTGGGCGCGGACCTTCCCGAAGTTCATCGATGATCTCGAAGGGCTGCTGACCGCCAACCGCATCTGGAAGCAGCGCACCGTCGATATCGGCATCATGACCGCCGAGCAGGCGCTGGCCTGGGGCTTCTCCGGCCCCTGCCTGCGCGCCTCCGGCGTGCCGTGGGATCTGCGCAAGTCGCAGCCCTACGAGATGTACGACCAGGTGGAGTTCAACGTCGCCATCGGCCGCAACGGCGACTGCTATGACCGCTATCTGATGCGCGTCGCCGAAATGCGCGAGAGCGTGAAGATCATCGTGCAGTGCCTGGCCAAGATGAAGCCCGGCCCGGTGAAGGTGCAGGACAGCAAGATCTCGCCGCCGAGCCGCGTGGCGATGAAGCGCTCGATGGAGGCGCTGATCCACCACTTCAAGCTCTACACCGAAGGTTTCCACGTGCCGGCCGGCGCGACCTATACGGCTGTCGAGGCGCCGAAAGGCGAGTTCGGCGTGTATCTGGTCTCCGACGGCACCAACCGCCCCTACCGCTGCAAAATCCGCGCGACCGGCTTCGCCCATCTCCAGGCGACCGAGACGATGGCGAAGCGGCATATGCTGGCCGATGCGGTCGCGATCGTCGGATCGCTCGACATCGTGTTCGGCGAGATCGACAGGTAAGCCATGACCGAGCATGCCGAACCCACCGCTTTCGCGTTCGACGCCGAGAGCGAGGCCAAGATCACTACGGTGATGGCGAAATATCCCGCGGGCAAACAGGCCAGCGCCGTGCTGCCGCTGCTCGATCTGGCGCAGCGCCAGATGGGCCGCGCCACCGGCAGCGCGTGGATCCCGCGCGTCGCAATGGATGTCATCGCCGCGCGCCTCGACATGCCGCCGATCCGTGTCTACGAGGTCGCGACCTTCTACCTCATGTTCAACATGCAGCCGGTGGGCAAGTACCATCTTCAGCTCTGCACGACGACGCCGTGCTGGCTGCGCGGCTCCGACGAGGTGGTGGCGGCGTGCCGCAAGGCGACGGGGATCAAGGGCTGGAAGGAAACCAGCGCCGACGGGCTGTTCACCATGACCGAGGTGGAATGCGTCGGCGCCTGCGTGAACGCGCCGATCCTGCAGGTGAACGACGATTTCTTCGAGGACATGGACGCGGAAAGCACCGAGGCGCTACTCGCGGCGCTCAAGCGCGGCGAGTATCCCAAGCCCGGCTCGGTGACGGGCCGCCAGACTTCGGCGCCCGAGGGCGGACCGACCACGCTGACCACGCTCAACTTCCCATCTACCAGTGCCGGGGCGGAGTAAGACGATGCTGAGCGATGCCGACCGGATTTTCACCAATCTCTACGGAATTGGTGACCCTGGCCTCACCGGCGCCCGCGCGCGCGGCGACTGGGACGGCACCAAGGCGATCATCGCGCGGGGGCGCGAGGCGATCGTCGAGGAGATGAAAGCCTCAGGCCTGCGCGGCCGTGGCGGCGCGGGTTTCCCGACCGGGCTCAAATGGTCCTTCATGCCCAAGGCCATCGGCAAGCTGCCGCATTATCTGGTGGTCAACGCCGACGAGAGCGAGCCGGGCACTTGCAAGGACCGCGACATACTCAGGCACGACCCGCATAAGCTGGTCGAGGGCTGCCTGCTCGCCTCCTTCGCGATGGGCGCCCATGCCGCCTATATCTATGTGCGCGGCGAGTTCTACAACGAGGCGGTGGCGCTCCAGCAGGCCATCGACGAGGCCTATGAGGCCGGGCTGATCGGCCCCGATGCCTGCGGTTCCGGCTGGGCGTTCGACTGCTACCTGCATCGTGGCGCCGGCGCCTATATCTGCGGCGAAGAGACGGCGCTGATCGAGAGCCTCGAAGGCAAGAAGGGCATGCCGCGCCTGAAGCCGCCATTCCCCGCCGCCATGGGGCTCTATGGTTGCCCGACCACGGTGAACAACGTCGAGAGCATCGCGGTGGCGCCGACCATCCTGCGCCGCGGCGCCGCCTGGTTCACCGGACTGGGGCGGCCGAACAACGCGGGGACCAAGCTGTTCTGCATCTCCGGCCATGTGAACAAGCCGTGCAACGTGGAGGAGGAGCTTGGCATCCCCCTCAAGGAACTGATCGAGAAATACGCCGGCGGCGTGCGCGGCGGCTGGGACAATCTGCTGGCGGTGATCCCCGGCGGCGCCTCGGTGCCGCTGATCAACAAGGCGACCTGCGACACGATGCTGATGGATTTCGACAGCCTGCGCGCCGTCAAATCCGGTCTCGGCACCGCCGCGGTGATCGTGATGGACAAGTCGACCGACGTGATCAAGGCGATCGCCCGGCTCAGCCAGTTCTACAAGCATGAGAGCTGCGGCCAGTGCACGCCGTGCCGCGAAGGCACCGGCTGGATGATGCGGGTGATGAACCGCATGGTGCAGGGCCGCGCGACGATCGAGGAGATCGACACGCTGGAGCAGGTGACGCGGCAGATCGAGGGGCACACGATCTGTGCCCTCGGTGACGCGGCGGCGTGGCCGATCCAGGGCCTGATCAAGAATTTCCGTCCGATGATGGAAGAGCGCATTCGGGCTTACAAGGCTGGGCGGTCGATGCCGCTGGCCGCGGAGTAAGGCAGATGGTCAAGGTCACGGTCGACGGTATCGTTGTCGACGTTCCGCCCGGTTCCAACGTGCTGCAGGCCTGCGAGGCCGCCGGCAAGGAAGTGCCGCGCTTCTGCTACCATGAGCGCCTCTCGGTCGCCGGCAATTGCCGCATGTGCCTGGTGGAAATCGAAAAGGCGCCGCCGAAGCCGTTTGCTTCCTGCGCCTATCCGGTCAACGAGGGCATGGTCGTTCATACCGACACGCCGATGGTGAAGGCGGGTCGGGCGGGGGTCATGGAGTTCCTGCTCATCAACCACCCGCTGGATTGCCCGATCTGCGACCAGGGCGGCGAGTGCGATCTGCAGGACCAGGCGGTGGGCTACGGGCGCGACAGCTCGCGCTACACCGAGGCCAAGCGCGCCGTGAAGGACAAGGACCTCGGTCCGCTGGTCAAGACGGTGATGACGCGCTGCATCCAGTGCACCCGCTGCATCCGCTTCTCCGCCGAAATCGCCGGTACGCCGGAGCTTGGCGCCACCGCGCGCGGCGAGACGATGGAGGTCGGCACCTACGTCGAGATGGCGCTGACCTCGGAGCTTTCCGGCAATCTGATCGACATCTGCCCGGTCGGCGCGCTCACCTCCAAGCCCTACGCCTTCGTCGCCCGCTCCTGGGAGCTGAAGAAAACCGACAGTATCGACGTGCTGGACGCGGTGGGCACCAATATCCGCATCGATGCGCGCGGGCCGGAAGTGCTGCGCGTGCTGCCCCGCCTCAATGAGGACGTCAACGAGGAGTGGCTGGCCGACAAGGGCCGCTTCGCGATTGACGGGCTGAAGCGCCGCCGGCTCGACAGCGTATGGGTGAAGCGCGACGGCAAATTGCAAAAGGCGGCCTGGACGGACGCGTTCGCGGCGATCGACGCCAGGCTCAAAGGTGTCGCCGGCGAGCGGATTGGCGCCATCGCCGGGGACCTTGCCGATGCCGAGAGCATGCTGGCGCTGAAGGAGTTGATGGTCTCGCTGGGTTCGGCCAATATCGATTGCCGGGTGGATGGCGCGGCGATCGATTCCACGCGGCGGGATTTCTACACCTTCAACACCTCCATCGCCGGGATCGAGGAGGCCGACGCCATCCTCATCGTCGGCTCCAACCCGCGCCGCGAGGCGCCGCTGGTCAATGCCCGCATCCTCAAGCGCCGCCGCGCCTCGCGCCTGCCGATCGCGGTGATCGCGTCGCCGGCGGATCTGACCTATGCGACGGACAACCTGGGCGATTCACCCGATGTGCTGGCGTCGCTGATCGATGGCTCGCACCCCTTCGCCGCGACGCTGAAGGCGGCGAGCAAGCCGATGATCATCGTCGGCCAAGGCGCGCTGCGTCGCGCCGACGGGGCGGCGGTGCTGGCGGCCTGCTGGCAAATTGCGGCCGCGGTGGGTGCGCTCAGCGACGCTTGGCACGGCTTCAACATGCTGCACACCGCGGCCGCCCGCGTCGGCGCGCTCGACCTCGGCTTCGTTCCGGGCAATGGGGCCAAGGACGTCGCCGCCATGATGGGCGGCGGGGTGGCCGCGCAGTGGCTGCTGGGCGCTGACTCGCTCGACACCGCGCGCACCGGTGCCGACACCTTCGTGATCTATCAAGGCCATCACGGCGATGCCGGCGCCGCCCGGGCCGACGTGATCCTGCCCGGTGCCGCCTATACCGAGAAGGACGGCACCTACGTGAACACCGAGGGCCGGGTGCAGCGCGGCCAGCTTGCGATCTACCCGCCGGGCGAGGCGCGGGAGGATTGGAAAATATTGCGCGCCTTCAGCGGCTACACTGGCAAGCCGCTACCTTATGACACCATCGAGGCGCTGCGCGCCCGGCTGGAGGTGGTGAACCCGGTGTTCGCCCGGCTCGACATCCTGCCGCGCTTCGGCTGCACCGATACCTCCGGCCCATCAGCGATGGGCGGCATTGTCGGCAACGGCAAATTCGTCGACGCGGTGCCGAACTACTATCAGACCGACCCGATCAGCCGCGCGAGCCCGACCATGGCCGCGTGCACCGCGACTTATGTCGCGCCCCTCCAGGCCGCGGCGGAGTAGGCGCGATGGTCGATATCCTCCTGGAATTCCTCAAAACTCCCTTCGGCATTCTGGTGCTGACGGTGATCAAGGCGCTGGCGCTGCTGGTGCCGTTGCTGATCGGTGTGGCCTACCTCACCTATGCCGAGCGCAAGGTGCTGGGCGCGATGCAGCTTCGACGGGGGCCCAACGTGGTCGGCCCCTTCGGCCTGTTCCAGCCCTTCGCCGACGCGATCAAGATGATGTTCAAAGAGACGGTGATCCCCTCGGGCGCCAGCCCGGCGCTGTTCCTGATGGCGCCGATGCTGACCTTCGGGCTCGCCATGATCGCCTGGGCGGTGATCCCGGTGAATGACGGCTGGGCGATCGCGGACATCAATGTCGGCGTGCTCTACCTCTTCGCCATCTCCTCGCTCGGCGTCTACGGCGTGATCATCGCGGGCTGGGCATCGAACTCGAAATACGCCTTTCTCGGCGCGCTGCGCTCGGCGGCGCAGATGGTGTCCTACGAAGTCTCGATGGGCTTCATCATGGTCACCGTGCTGGTTTGCGCCGGCAGCCTGAACCTGACGGCCATCGTGAACGCGCAGAAGACGGTGTGGTTCGCCATTCCGCTCTTCCCGATGTTCATCATGTTCTTCATCTCTACGCTGGCCGAGACCAACCGCTCGCCGTTCGACATCCCCGAGGGCGAGTCGGAAATTGTCGCCGGCTTCTTCGTCGAATACAGCTCGATGTCCTTTGCGCTGTTCTTCCTCGGCGAATACGCCAACATGATCCTGATGTCGTCGATGACGACCATCCTGTTCCTCGGCGGTTGGCTTGCGCCGTTCCAGGGCACCATCGCGGGTGAGCTGTTCATGCTCATCCCCGGGCCGATCTGGTTCATCCTCAAAGTCTGCATGATTTTGTTCTGCTTCCTGTGGGTGCGCGCGACGTTTCCGCGCTACCGCTACGATCAGCTCATGCGCTTGGGTTGGAAGGTGTTCCTGCCGTTCTCGCTGTTCTACCTCGTCCTCGTCGCCGGCGTGCTGGTGTTCATGGGATGGCTGCCCCATGCAGCTTAACCCCGGGTCGCCTGATCTCGCCGCACGCAACGGAGCCTGCTGATGGCATTCCTCGACCGCACCGCGCGGACATTCCTGCTGGCCGAGCTTGCCAGCGGCATGGCGCGCACGCTGCGCTATTTCTTCAAGCGCAAGGTGACCATCAACTACCCCTACGAGAAGGGGCCGATTTCGCCACGCTTCAAGGGCGAGCACGCGCTGCGCCGCTATCCCAACGGCGAAGAGCGCTGCATCGCCTGCAAGCTGTGCGAGGCAGTGTGCCCCGCCCAGGCCATCACCATCGAGGCCGAGCCGCGCGATGACGGCTCGCGCCGCACCACGCGCTACGACATCGACATGACGAAGTGCATCTATTGCGGGCTCTGCGAAGAGGCCTGCCCGGTGGATGCCATCGTCGAGGGGCCGAACTTCGAGTTCGCCACCGAGACCCGCGAGGAGCTGATGTACAACAAGGACAAGCTGCTCGCGAATGGCGACCGTTGGGAGCCCGAGCTCGCGCGGCGCCTCGAACTCGACGCGCCGTACCGGTGAGCGCGCCATGATCGCAGCCCTCGCGTTCTACGCCTTCGCTGGCGTGCTGCTGGTTTCGGCCGGCATGGTGGTGAGTTCGCGCAACCCGGTCCATTCGGTGTTGTTCCTCATCCTCGCCTTCTTCAACGCCTCGGCGCTGTTCGTGCTGGCCGGCGCCGAGTTCCTGGCGATGACGCTGGTCATCGTCTATGTCGGCGCGGTCGCGGTGCTGTTCCTCTTCGTGGTGATGATGCTGGATATCAACTTCGCGCAGCTGCGCGAGGGCTTCCAGCGCTACCTCCCGGTTGGCCTCGCGGTCGGCGTGGTGCTGCTGGCGGAACTGGCGATGGTGCTCGGCGGCTGGAAAATGGCGCCGGACGCGATGAACCTGCGCTTCGCCCCGATCGCCGCCAACACCAGCAACACGGTGCAGCTCGGCAAGCTGATCTATACGGACTACGTGCTGATCTTCCAGGCCTCCGGCATGATCCTGCTGGTGGCGATGATCGGCGCCATCGTGCTGACGCTGCGCGACCGCGGGCTGACCCGCAAGCAGAACATCAGCGCGCAGACCAACCGCACGCCGGCCGATACGCTGGTGCTGGTCGATGCACGCAGCGGCGCCGGCATCGGTGAGCTTGGCATCTACCGCCCGAAGGCGCCGGAGCCGGTGGCCGCTGCGCATGACGAACACCACGACGCGCACCATGGCGATCATTCAAGTGCTGGGGGACATCACTGATGCTCGCGGTCGGCCTCGGCCATTACCTCACCGTCAGCGCCCTGCTGCTGGTGATGGGGATTTTCGGCATTTTCCTCAACCGGAAGAACGTTATCGTCATCCTGATGTCGGTTGAGCTGATCCTCCTCGCCGTGAACCTCAACCTCGTGGCCTTCTCGGCTGCCCTTGGTGATCTCGCCGGGCAAATTCTGGCCATGTTCGTGCTGACCGTGGCGGCCGCCGAGGCGGCCATCGGCCTCGCCATCGTCGTGATCTACTTCCGCAACCGCGGCTCGATCGAGGTCGAGGACGTCAATATGATGAAGGGCTGAGCGCATGCTCTATTCGATTGCCGTCTTCGCGCCGCTCCTCGGCTCCGCCATCGCCGGCCTGTTCGGCCGCGCCATCGGCGACCGCGCCGCCCAGGCCGTCACCATCTTCTGCATGATCCTGGCCTCGGTCTGCGGCGTCGCTTCCTTCGTCAGCCTGGCCTATGGCGGCGGGCACGCCGGCTCGGTGCATATCGCCACCTGGATCGACTCCGGCGATTTCCACGTCGCCTGGGCACTGCGCTACGACACGCTCTCCGCCGTGATGGTGGCGATGGTCACCTGCGTCGCCACGCTGATCCATATCTACAGTGTCGGCTACATGAGCCACGACAACTCGATCGCGCGGTTCTTCTCCTACCTCTCGCTGTTCAGCTTCGCGATGCTGATGCTGGTGACCGCGGATAACCTGCTGCAGCTGTTCTTCGGCTGGGAAGGCGTGGGGCTGGCCAGCTACCTGCTGATCGGCTTCTGGTATCACAAGCCCTCCGCCTGCGCCGCGGCGATCAAGGCCTTCCTGGTCAACCGCGTGGGCGATCTCGGCTTCGCGCTCGGTATCGCGCTGGTATTCGTCACCTTCGGCTCGATCGAGTTCAGCACGATCTTCGCCTCCGTCGCCAAGCACCAGGCCGACACCTACGTGCTGTTCGGCAAGTGGCCGGCCTTCGAGGTAATCGGAATCCTGTTGTTCATCGGCGCGATGGGCAAATCGGCACAACTCGGCCTGCATGTGTGGCTGCCCGACGCGATGGAGGGGCCGACCCCGGTTTCCGCCCTCATCCATGCCGCGACGATGGTGACCGCCGGCGTGTTCCTGGTGGCGCGTTTCTCTCCGGTGCTGGAATTCGCGCCGGGTGCGCTCGGCTTCATTACCTTCATGGGCGCTTCGACAGCGCTGTTCGCCGCCACCGTCGGCTGCGTGCAGAACGACATCAAACGCATCATCGCCTACTCGACCTGTTCGCAGCTCGGCTACATGTTCGTCGCCGCCGGCGTCGGCGCCTATCAGGCCTCGGTGTTCCATCTTCTGACGCATGCCTTCTTCAAGGCACTGCTGTTCCTCTCCGCCGGCTCGGTGATCCACGCGATGTCCGACGAGCAGGACATCCGCAAGATGGGCGGGCTGGCGCGGAAAATCCCGCTCACCGCGGCCGTGATGTGGATCGGTTCGCTGGCGCTGGCCGGCGTGCCACCCTTCGCCGGATTCTATTCGAAGGACGCGATTCTCGAAGTCGCCTATGCCGCGCATTCGGCGGTCGGCACCTATGGGTTCTGGTGCTGCCTGATCGCGGCGTTCCTGACCGCCTTCTACTCGTGGCGCCTGCTGATCATGACCTTCCACGGCAAGCCGGCCGACCAGCACGCCTATGACCATGCCCATGAGAGCCCCGCGGTGATGACCGTGCCGCTCATCCTGCTGGCAGTCGGCGCGGTGCTGACCGGTTGGGCCTTCCATGAGCAGCTGCTCGGCGAACACTGGCAGCATTTCTGGGGCGCTTCGATCTTCAATGGCCCGGCGAACCACGTGCTGCATGCGATGCATGAGGTGCCGCGCTGGGTTGGCCTCGCGCCGACCGTCGCGGGCATCGCGGGGATTGCGGTGGCCTATGCGCTGTATCTCGGCATGCCCGACGTGCCGGCCCTGCTCGCCCGACGGTTCCGTCCGATCTATTTGTTCCTGCTGAACAAATGGTATTTCGACGAGCTGTATGACGCGGTGATTGTTCGGCCGATGATCGCGCTATCGCGCGGTCTGTGGCAGGTGGGCGATGCCACGATCATCGATGGCATCCCCAACGGCCTCGCCTCACTGACGACGGGCGGCTCGGTCCGTGCGTCGCGGCTGCAGACCGGCTCCATCGCGGTCTATGCCTTCACGATGCTGATCGGGCTCGTTGTGCTCGTCAGCGTGTTTCTCCTCTTCCGGTGAGTGCGATGAACGCCGCAGGCTTTCCCATCCTTTCGCTCGTCACCTGGCTGCCGATTGCCGGCGTGCTGTTCCTCATGTCGGTGCGCGGCGACGAAGAGACCGTCGCCAGTAACGCCCGCTGGGGCGCGCTGTGGACCAGCCTCGTCGTCTTCGCGCTCTCGCTGGTGTTGTGGGTGAAGTTCAACCAGGCCGATGGCGGGTTCCAATTCGTCGAAAACGCCGCCTGGCTGCCGCAATGGGGCATCAGCTACAAGCTCGGGGTGGACGGCATTTCGGTGCTGTTCGTGCTGCTCTCCACCGCGCTGACGCCGATCTGCATCCTCGCAAGCTGGGACGCCATCCAGACCCGGGTGCGCGAATACATGATCGCCTTCCTCATCCTCGAGACGATGATGGTGGGCATGTTCGCCGCGCTCGACGCCATTGTGTTCTACATGTTCTTCGAGGGCGTGCTGATCCCGATGTATCTCATCATCGGCGTCTGGGGCGGGCCGCGCCGCGTGTATGCGGCAATCAAGTTCTTCCTCTACACGCTGGCCGGCTCGGTGCTGATGCTGCTGGCGCTGCTGGCGATCTGGTATCAGGCGGGCACGACGGATATCGTCACCCTGCTGCACACCAATATCCCCGTCACCATGCAGTCCTGGCTGTTCATCGCCTTCTTCGCCTCCTTCGCGGTGAAGGTGCCGATGTGGCCGGTGCACACCTGGCTGCCGGATGCGCACGTTGAGGCGCCGACTGCGGGCTCGGTGATCCTTGCCGGCGTGCTGCTGAAGATGGGGGCCTACGGGTTTCTGCGCTTCTCGGTGCCGATGCTGCCGGTGGCGACCGCGAATTTCGCGCCCTTCATCTACACGCTGTCGATCGTCGCGGTGATCTACACCTCGCTCGTCGCCTTCGCGCAGACCGACATGAAGAAGCTGATCGCCTATTCATCGGTGGCCCATATGGGCGTGGTGACGATCGGCATCTTCACGGTGAATGCCCAGGGCATCGCGGGCGCGCTGTTCCAGATGCTCTCGCATGGCGTGGTCTCGGCCGCGCTCTTCCTCTGCGTCGGCGTGGTGTATGACCGGATCCACTCCCGCGAGATCGCCCGCTACGGCGGGCTCGCCAGCCGGATGCCGAAATACGCTTTTGCCTTCATGCTGTTCAGCATGGCCTCCTGCGGCCTGCCCGGCACGGCCGGCTTCGTGGGTGAATTCCTGGTGCTGGTCGGCGCCTTCAAGGTGAATTTCTGGCTCGCTGCCCTCGGCAGCCTCGGCATGATCCTCGGCGCCGCCTACATGCTCTACCTCTACCGCCGGGTGATCTTCGGCGTCATCACGCGCGATGACCTGAAGACGATCCTCGATCTTTCGCCTCGGGAGGTCATGGTGTTCGCCCCGCTGGTCATCCTCACCTTGTGGATGGGCGTCTACCCCTCGAGCTTCACCGGCTTCTTTGACGCCGCGGTGAACGCCATGGTGGACCACCATCACGCGGCGCTCGCTACCACCTCCAAACTGGCCGGGGTTTTCGCCCGATGAACTGGATTCTGGCTCTCCCCGAACTCGTGCTCGCCTGCTGCGGCATGGCGATCCTGGTGATCGGCGTGCTCAACAAGCGCGACATGTTCCAGGCCTGCTCGATGCTGACCGTCGGCGCTTTCCTGCTCACCGCCGTGCTGGTGATCGCCGGTCCCACGGGCGTCGGCTTCAGCGGGATGTATACCGCCGACGCGTTCAGCCTGTTCGTCAAGCTGATGATCCTGGCCGCCGCCGGCCTCGGAGTGATCGTCGCGCTCGACTATAACGAGCACGCGAACATGCAGCGCTTCGAATTCCCGGTGCTGATCCTCTACGCCGCCACCGGCATGATGCTGATGGCGTCGGCCAGCAACATGATGACGATGTATGTCGGCGTCGAGCTGA
>JAPLOH010000220.1 GCA_026400845.1 Alphaproteobacteria bacterium | reverse complement strand
GATGCCGAGCACGGTCACGATGGGGATCAACGTGTTGCGGAACGCGTGCTTACCGATTGTCGTCAACTCGTCCACACCCTTGGCGCGCGCCGTGCGGATGAAATCCTGGTCCAGCACATCCAGCATCGCCGACCGGGTGATGCGCGCGAGGAAGCCGATCTGGAACAACGCCAGCACAATGGCAGGCTGCACCAACGAGGCAAACCAGGGCCACAACCCGCCTTCGCCCAGCGGGACGTAGCCCGATGGCGGGAACCATCCCAGGGTCACGCTGAAATACAGCACCGATAGGATACCAACCCAGAACCCGGGCAACGACACGCCCAACAGCGCGGTGAACATCACGCAGGCATCAACCCAGGAGTTGCGCCAATACGCCGCCACCACACCCAGCCCGATGCCGATCGGAAGTGTGACCAGCAGCGATATCAACGACAGCGACAGCGTCACCGGCAGGCGTTCGCCGACCGCGCTGACGACACTCTGCTTCAGCATCAACGACTCGCCGAAATTGCCCACGGCCAGATGGGCAAACCATTCCAGCAGCTGGATCGGCAGGGGCCGGTTCAGGCCCAACTGCTCGCGGATCTTCTCGACCGCCTCGGGCGACGCATCGACGCCCGCGATCGCCTGTGCCGGATCACCCGGCAGCAGGTGCATCAGCATGAACACCATCACCGAGAAAATCAGCAACACAGGCACCGCCTGCGACAGGCGCATCAGGATTCCACGATACATCTCATCCCTTCCGGCAAAGCCCGGATAAAAGTTTTGGCTTCTCTTTTCAAAAAGAAGCCATGTTCTTTTTTGAAAAAAACAACCAAAAAACTTTTATCCGTTGCCCTCGCGTCCGGCTATTCGCGCCACAGGTCCCAGTTGCGCAGCGCATACCATGGCTTCCAGCCCTTGAGGTTGCTGCGGAACGCCACGGCACGGCCGGCATCGGAGACCTTGATCAGGTAGGCTTTGCTGCGGATCAAAGTTTCGGCTTCCAGCCACGCCTGCTTGCGCACGTTGATGTCGAGCGAGCCGAAGAACCTGGCGTAGGCGGTGTCGACCTCGGTGTCGTTGACCTTGCCGAGTCCCGTGTGGGTGTAGATGAGGGGGCGCCACTGCTGCGGGCCGAGCAAAGTGCGAGCAGTAGCCGGTCATCGAGACGTTCCAGCCGCCGTCGCCGTTCTGGAGGGCGTTGGCGTTGGTGATCCAGTCCGTCACGCGCATCTCGACGTTCACGCCGACGGCCTTGAGCTTCTGTTCCAGCACCAGCATCTGGGCGCGCATGTAGGCGTAGTTGGAGTTGGTGTGGATGATCAGCTTCTCGCCCTTGTAACCGGCGGCGGCAAGCAGGGCCTTTGCTTTGGCGGGAGCGTTCTGATTGTAGAACTGCTTCATCTGCTCGCCGGTGTAGTAAGGGCTGTCGGGATAGAGCAGCGACGCATTGAGCTTGTAGACGTAGCCCGACACTTCGGCCATTTCCTCGGCGTCGACCACCGCCATGATCGCCTGGCGGATGCGCACGTCGCGGGTCAGCCCGGCATCGGCACGCAGTACGATTGTGTGCATGCAGCCCGGGAAGACCTTTTCGACCACGATGTCAGTGCGGCCCTTGAAACGGTCGAGCTGGTCGGCATCGACTTCGGCGAAGTCGGCGGTGCCGGCGAGCATGGCGGCGACGCGCGTGCTGACCTCGGGCAGGAAGTTGTAGCGGATGGTATCGAAATGGGCCGTCTTGCGGCCGGCGAAGCCATCCGGGCCGGCCGCACTGGTGTCGGGCGTGTAGCCGTCGAAGCGGCGCATCACCAGGTGACTGTCCTTGACCAACTCGCCCATCTGGTAGGGGCCGGTGCCGATCACGGTGATCTCGCGCGGACCCTTGGCGGCTTCTTCGGCCGGGATGATCGAGAGCGGGAAGCAGGGGGTTTTCAGCACGTCGAGCAGGACCGCCGAGGTTTCCTTCAGATTGATCACGAAGGTGTAGGGGTCTGGCGCATCGAAACTGGTGACGTTGGCGAAGGAACCGGCGTTCGGGCTTTGCTTGACGTAGCGCTGGTAGGTGGCGAGCACGTCGACGGAGGTCATTTCCTTGCCGTTGTGGAATTTGACGCCGCGGCGCAGGGCAAAAGTGAATTTCTTGCCGTCGGGATCGACGTCCACCTTGCTGGCCAGCATGGGCTTGGACGAATAGTCATCGCCCATCATCATCAGGCCTTCGTACATGTGCATGGCGGTTTCAAGCTGCACCGTGGTGCAGAATGCGGCCGGGTCGAAATGGTCGATGCCGGAGACGTGGGCGTGGATCAGTGTGCCGCTCTTCTTGGCCTGGGGACTGGCGGTCTGCGCCAGGGCTGGCAGGGCGAACAGCAACCCCGCTGCGGCCAGGGCCAGTGCCCGCCATTTGCGGATGCCGGAGATCATATGTTTTGCTCCCTGATGCGCCGCCTGCGCGGCTTCACGATAAGCGTAGAACAGAAAACGGTCGCTTGGGAACCGCGCATTTGCGGATCGGGCACGTTCGACGCGGCCGGGCAGGTGGCCGGGGCTATTTGCCAGGGCTATTTGCCAGGGCTATTTGCCAGGGCTATTTGAGCGTGCGGCCGCCCCACAGTTCGAATGGGCCCATCGGCCAACGGAAACAATCCTTCATCAGGGTATCAACCTCTGCCTCGGTGCAGATGCCTTCGTCGACCACGCGGCGGGCCTCGCGGCGCACCGCGGCGTTGATGCGGTTGGCGACGTAGCCCCAGTGTTCCGGCTGGTCTTTCACCACCACCGGGTTCTTGCCGCAGCTTCGGGCGAGGTCGCTGACGATGGCGACGGTTTCATCCGTGGTGCTGGGGGCGCGGACGATCTCGGCCATACGCATGACGGCGCAGGGCTGGGCCCAGTGCCAGCCCACAACCTGGCCGGGGCGCCCCGTGGCGTAGGCCAGGGCGGTGATGGGCAGGCCGGCCGAGTTGGAGGTGAGGATTGCGCGGGGCGGGGCGAGTTCGTCCATCTGGCGAAAGACGCGGCACTTGAGGTCGAGGTCTTCGGGGACGGCTTCGACGGTGAGACCGGCGTTGCCAACCGCTTCGGCCAACGTGGTCACGGGGCGGATCCGGGCCAGGGTGGCGTGGAACTGCTCGGGTGTGAGCTTGCCGCGACCGACGGCGCGGCGCAGGCCGAAGCGGCCGTTCTCGATGCTGTCCATCGCGGCCGGCAGTTGCGCTGCGTCAGCATCGTAGAGCCGGACTTCGCAGCCGGCGGTGGCGATCACCTGGGCGATCTGGGTGCCCATGATGCCGGCGCCGACAATGCCGACGACGGGGAAGAAATCGGTCATCGCGCTACCTTGGTGAAGTTGGGCAGGGGTGGCAAACCCTCGCGGTCGCGCCAGACGACCGAGACCTGGTCGCCGATGGCGCACGCGGTGCCTTCAATGCCGGCCACCAGGCGGGGGCCTTCGTCGAGGTCGATAAGGGCGACCTGG